>NZ_AP029019.1:2895000-3200000 GCF_037101375.1 Acidovorax sp. DW039
TACGCCCTGCCCGTAGGCGGTCCGATCATCAATGATGGCTACAGATTTGACTTTCAAGTGATCAGCTCCAAACAAAGCCAGAGCAGCACCTAAAGCGTTGTCATTGGCAATCAAACGGAAAGTGGTCTTGTGCCCTGGCTTGGTCAAATCAGGATTGGAGGCAGAAGCAGTGATATGGGGCAGATCACACTTCGCGTAGATGGCAGAAGCTGGAATAGAAGTGCCAGACTGCAGATGACCAACGACTCCAGCGACTTTTTGATCGCAGAGCTTCTGCGCTACCGCTGTTGCCTGCCGAGGGTCACCGGCATCATCTTCTGCCGCAATTTCAAACTTGATCTTCTTGCCGCCGATCACAAGGCTCTGAGCATTGAGATCTTCAATTGCGAGACGAACTCCATTCTCTGTGTCTTTGCCAATATGAGCAATTCCGCCAGACACAGGACCCGCATGAGCGATCTTTACCACCTGAGCGTCTTGAGCGCTAGCACCTACAGACCAAGCACTCGTCACCAGACCAACCAGCACAGCAACAGGAAAATGAGAAACGGAAGTAGCACGCAACACGATCAAAATCTCCAAGAAAAGAAAAGCCGTACCAGATGGGTGCAACGGCAGCACATCATGCCAGCACTTTGCACCAATCAAGGGCACACAGCAGCATAAGCTTCACTTATGCCCCACTTAAAACTGAGGAGGTGGACTTCACCCGGTTTCGTAGACATATTTCAACTTCCGTTTCGGAGTTGTTCGAATACCAGCGGACTCAGTTGGTCTAGGTGACTGTGCCGACGGATTCGATTGTAAAAACCTTCGATGTAGTCAAACACATCTGACTTGGCGTCTTGCCTGGTGGCATCGATATGGCGTTTGACTCTCTCCTTCTTCAAGCTGCTGAAGAAGTACTCTGCCACCGCGTTGTCCCAACAGTTTCCACGTCGGCTCATGCTTGGCACCAATTTGTTGTCCTTGCACCAGCGGGCGAAGTCGTCACTGCCAAACTGACTTCCTTGATAGGAATAGATCATCACCGGGCCCGTTGGGCGCCTGCGCCACATAGCCATCGTGAGCGCATCCAACACCAACTCTGTAACCATGCTGGCGTTCATTGCCCAGCCGACCACCATGCGCGAGTACAGGTCAATTACGGCCGTTAGGTACAACCAATCCTCATGGGTTCGGATATAGGTAATGTCGATGACCCACACTTGGTTCGGCAGCGTGACCGTGAACTCACGTCGCAAACGGTTCGGTACTGCAGTCGCAGGAAGGCCGACTCGGTAGCGAGGTCGCTTGTATCCACGCACTGAGCGCAGTTGGGCCTGGCACATCAGGCGTGCTACACGTTTTGGCCGTACGCCATACCGTCCTCTCGCGAGTCCCGCAGAATGCGTGGGCTTTCACAAATCCCATGGCTGTCGTCAAAGGATTGCCGAATTCTTGCCAGCAAGATATCGTCGGCTAAAGCGCGTTTGGACTTTGGATTGGCCTTCCAAGCGTAATAGCCATTGCGCTGTACGCGCTGAACGCGGCACATGCTGCTGAGCCGGAACTGGCCTTTGTGCTAGGCCATGAATGCGCACTTCACCCGGCCAGCTTGGCAAAGTACGTTGCGGCCTTTTTTAGGATGTCACGCTCCTCATTAGCCCTTTTGAGTTCCGCTTTGAGCCGGAATACCTCTGCCTTGAGCTGGCTTGTTTCTGCGCCCCCTGCGCTCGATTGCTCTTTGGCAAGCCGCACCCACAGGTACAGGCTTTTGTCCGACACGCCCAATCGCTTGGCTACATCCACTACCCCATAACCACGCTCAGTCACCTGTTTGACGGCTTCTGCCTTGAACTCCGCCGGGTATCGCACTCTCTTCATTTCTCACTCTCCAGTTCAATTTCGACCTTGATAGGTGTCTATTGAACCGGGTGAAGTCCAGACGGGCGAAAACGTGGGTACGAGGGATAATCGAGGAATGTCACTTCTGCCCCATCAACTCGAATTACTCTCTCCTGCGCGCAACTCAGAAATCGGCATTGAGGCGATCAACCATGGAGCTGACGCCGTTTACATCGGTGGCCCTGCATTTGGCGCCAGAGCAAGTGCAGGCAATGACATACGCGACATTGAACGCTTGGTGAGCCATGCCCACAAGTTCAATAGCCGTATTTTCATTACACTGAATACAATTTTGCGGGACGATGAGCTTGAGTCCGCACGGCAGATGGCTTGGCAAGTCTATGAGGCAGGCGCCGATGCACTGATCATTCAAGACATGGGGCTGCTAGAACTCGACTTGCCTCCTATACAGTTGCACGCCAGTACGCAAACTGACATCCGCACCCCAGAAAAGGCACGCTTTCTTCAGGATGTTGGCCTGTCACAGATCGTGCTCGCACGAGAATTAACTGTTCAACAGATTGCAGAAATCCACCGCTCACTTGGCCCTGTGGACTCACCCCAAAGAGCTACGATTGAATTCTTCATCCATGGAGCGTTATGTGTTGCTTACAGCGGGCAGTGCAACATCAGTCACGCTCAAACCGGTCGCAGCGCAAACAGGGGAGATTGCAGCCAAGCGTGCCGTCTCCCCTACCAAGTCACGGATGCACAAGGCCGCTTCATAGCACATGACAAGCATGTGCTCTCCATGAAAGACAACAATCAGTCGGACAACCTGCGGGCGCTGATCGATGCCGGAGTACGTAGCTTCAAGATTGAGGGCCGTTATAAGGACATGGGTTACGTCAAGAACATTACGGCCCATTACCGCAAGCTTCTCGACGAAATCATTGAAGAGCGTGAGACAGGCCAACCGCTGGCACGAGCGTCCAGCGGGCGTACGACATTCACATTCACGCCCGATCCGCTCCAAAACTTCAACAGAGAATTCACCGACTATTTTGTGACCGGGCGCAAGCAGGATATCGGCGCCTTTGATAGTCCCAAGAACCCGGGGCAAGCAATAGGCTGGGTGACCAAGATAAGTGCGGACTACGTGGAACTGGAATTGAACGATCCATCTACCGTTCTGCACAACGGCGATGGCCTTTGCTATTACGACCTTCACAAAGAGCTTGTGGGCATGGCGATCAACATCGCGGAGCCTCTATCAGGCCACAGTATTGGCCAGTGGCGTGTCTATCCCAAAGACGATATGAGTGGCTTCAAGGATCTTCGTAAAGGAACCGAGATCAATCGCAATAGAGACATGGCTTGGGTTCGTACTCTGGAGAAGAAGTCCAGTGACCGCCGGATCGCTCTATGGGCGCAACTTCTAGAGACCAACGACGGCTTTCGTCTAGTGCTTACCGACGAGGACGGCAATGTAGGCGCAGCAGAAGCGCGCCATCCCCATCAGACAGCTGATGATCCAGCAAAGGCTGAGACGACATTGCGCGAAAATGCAGGGCGGTTTGGAGCGACTATCTTCCAGGCAATCGAGATAGCCATCACGTTTTCTCACCCTTGGTTTGTGCCAGCTTCCGTCATCAACGCTATGCGTAGAGAGGCACTGGCCCAGCTTGAGTTAGCGCGATCGGCAAAGTTCGAACGATTGCCAAGGGCTCGGCCCATAGAACCACCGGTACCTTATCCCGAAGAAACCCTCAGCTTTCTGGGCAATGTGTTCAACCACAATGCACATCAGTTCTATGCGCGACATGGCGTGAAAGTGATCGATGCCGCCTACGAGGCCCATGAGGAAGAAGGGGAAGTAAGCCTCATGATCACCAAGCATTGTGTGCGGTTTTCCATGAGTCTCTGTCCGAAGCAAGCCAAGGGTGTCACTGGCGTACAAGGTACCGTGAAGGCTGAACCACTGATGCTGATCAATGGAAAAGAGAAATTGACATTGCGCTTTGACTGCAAGCCCTGCGAGATGCACGTGGTAGGCAAAATCAAGCGAAGTGTGCTGAATCAGTACAAAGAAGCGCCACTGCAGTTCTACAAGACACGGCCGACCTCTAGGCCCTCTTCCACCTGATCCACTCGGGTACATACAAATCAACTTGATGGACAGAACGTCAGATTTTTTGGGCAACTGTTGAGGGGTTCGAATTTTTGTGTATATAATCTAAGTCTTGTTCCTCGATAGCTCAGTCGGTAGAGCGCCGGACTGTTAATCCGTAGGTCCCTGGTTCGAGCCCAGGTCGAGGAGCCAAAAATTTGAAGCACTTGCAAATCTTAGCAAGGCATTTTTTACCGATTATTCCTCGATAGCTCAGTCGGTAGAGCGCCGGACTGTTAATCCGTAGGTCCCTGGTTCGAGCCCAGGTCGAGGAGCCACATAAACCCCACATCTCAGATGTGGGGTTTTTTTTTACCTGTCCGTTACTAGCCAGCATCATCCTATCTTCATAGGAGCAACTTGTGCAGACGGTACATTAGATTCCACTGCATCACTGATACCCTTGCACAGGTGCTTCAAAGATTTGCTCACTCAGTCAGAGCCATATGCCAGTTCACGAGTCAGATCCCCCGCCACTTCTATGGCTACCTGAAGATCCTGAATTTCCGCCTCCCGGTGAGGCATGGGGGCCTGACACACCTGCACCAGGATTGCTGGCAGCGGGGGGATCACTAGAAGCAACATCGTTGTTGAAGGCTTATGCACAGGGCACCTTTCCGTGGTTCAGTGAAGGGCAACCCATACTGTGGTGGGCTCCAGACCCTCGGATGGTTCTGGACGTGGATGCATTTAAGTTGCATCCTTCTTTGAAAAAAACATTGGTCAAGTTCCGTAGAGACCCAAATTGCTGCATCAGGGTTGATTTCGCTTTCGATGAAGTGATTCACTCCTGCGCCTCTACTCAACGCCCAGGTCAGCGTGGCACTTGGATAGTCCCAGAGATGCGAATGGCATACGGCGAACTGCATCGCAAAGGATATGCCCACAGTATCGAAACGTGGATCAACGGCGAACTCGCAGGCGGCTTGTACTGCGTGGCATCAGGAAAAGCGGTATTCGGTGAATCCATGTTCTCCAGACAGACAGATGCATCCAAAATTGCTTTAGCAGCGCTTGTCTGTATTGCACGGCGTAACCAAGTCCCTTGGATCGACTGCCAGCAAAACACTCGTCACCTTGCGTCCTTAGGTGCCCGAGAAATTCCACGGGACATCTTCTTGGACAGAGTGCAACAACAGCGGCAGCAAGATAGCTTCACCTGGAAATTTGAGTCCGTATACTGGTCTGAACTCTTGATCGACCGCACCAGTTCAGCATGACACAGCTCAACGATCTCCCTCTGCGAGCGCTGCAGTACTACGCAACAGCCCCCTACCCCTGTAGCTACCTACCTGACAGGCTAGCCCGCTCCCAAGTAGCCACCCCTAGCCACTTGATACAGAACGAGCTTTACTCCGAGTTGGTTGGTAAAGGCTTTCGGCGAAGCGGGATGTTCACTTATCGCCCCTACTGTGACGGTTGCCAAGCATGCCAGCCTCTCAGGGTACTTGCTAAAGAGTTCAAGGCAGATCGAAGTCAACGACGTGCTTTGACCCAACACAGCGGTCTGAAGGCATACATCTCAAGGCTTTACTTTTCGCAAGAACACTACCGTCTTTATCAACGCTACCAAAAAGGACGCCATGCGGGCGGGGGTATGGACCAGGACAACGTAGATCAGTACACCCAATTCTTGCTGCAGAGCCGAGTCAACTCACGCCTGGTGGAGTTCCGAGAGCCGACAGCGGACGATGGCGAAGGTGATCTCAAGATGGTTTCCATCCTGGATGTTCTGGCTGATGGAATTTCTGCGGTTTATACGTTTTATGAACCCGACGCACATTGCAGCTACGGCACATACAACGTCCTGTGGCAAATTGAACAGGCACGGACACTTGGGCTCGACTACGTGTACTTAGGCTACTGGATCAAAGAGAGCCAAAAGATGGCCTACAAATCGCGCTTTCTCCCGCATGAGGTTCTTGTTGAAGGTGCTTGGCATCGCACAGAGTCCAGCTGAGCGGACCGCTCATTTCACAAGGTAAGATGCAATGAGTTTTGCGGCTTAGTTGCACATGAAAAAATCTGACTCTGATCTTCCCGCCAAGCCGAGCGTTCAGGTGCTCGAGC
Source organism: Acidovorax sp. DW039 (assembly GCF_037101375.1). Lineage (NCBI taxonomy): Bacteria > Pseudomonadati > Pseudomonadota > Betaproteobacteria > Burkholderiales > Comamonadaceae > Acidovorax > Acidovorax sp. DW039. The sequence continues at coordinate 2,901,068 of NZ_AP029019.1, forward strand.
GGATGTTCACCTTGATTGATGTCTTGGCATCCCGTGAGGAAGCGATTTCTTTGAAAGAAATCAGTGAGAAAACTGGGCTTCATCCGTCCACCACCCATCGCATTCTGAATGACCTGACGATTGGCCGATTTGTAGACAGGCCGGAATCGGGAAGCTACCGATTGGGGATGCGCCTGCTGGAGTTGGGAAACTTGGTGAAAGCAAGACTGAGCGTGCGAGACGCCGCGTTGGCTCCCATGCGCAACTTGCACAAGCTGATACAGCAGCCAGTGAACTTGAGCATGCGGCAAGGGGACGAAATTGTTTATATCGAACGTGCCTACAGTGAACGATCTGGCATGCAGGTGGTTAGAGCCATTGGTGGCAGGGCTCCGTTGCATCTGACATCGACCGGAAAGCTCTTCCTTGCTTTGGATGACCCCCAAAGAGTAAGAGCCTATGCTACCCGTACCGGCCTGGCTGGACACACCAGAAACAGCATTACCCAACTTCCGATACTTGAGCGCGAGTTGGCCAAGGCCCGGCAATATGGGATAGCCAGAGACAATGAAGAGTTGGAACTGGGCGTGCGATGCATGGCTGCTGGCGTCTACGATGACCAAGGCAAGCTCGTGGCAGGGCTGTCCATCTCAGCGCCAGCGGACAGATTGGATGAAGGGTGGCTTGCAAAACTCCAAGCCACTGCCCAGGAGATTTCCTCTGCACTGGGCTACTCTCCAGATACATCGCTTGCAAACAGCGATAACACGCCAGTCGTCAGGGTGAGAAATTAATCCCCTGTAGAAACGCCCGAACAACAAAAAGCCCTGGTAAGGATGGCTCCGAACCAGGGCTTTTATTAATGGGACTTTAAAGAAAAGCGACGCAACGTATCAGCCATTGGTACTGCCACCCTTAGCGAGCATCTTTTTGCCCGAACCAAGGGAAGAAGCAGATTCGACCCAATGCCGCACGCGCTCTGCGTCAGCCAATCGACTGAACTTGCCGGCAGAGTCCAAGAACACCATGATCAGTTTTCGGCCTGCAATCTCGGCCTGCATGACAAGGCAGCGACCAGCTTCAGAGATATAGCCCGTCTTTTGCAGACCGATATCCCAGGTCGGATTCTTTACCAAGCCGTTCGTATTATTGAATTGCAACGTCTTGCGTCCTACGGCCACCTCGTAACTGGGTGAAGTCGAAAGCTCACGCAACAGAGGGTCTCCATGCGCCACGTTGACCAGCGTCGCCAGATCCCGGGCACTTGACTGGTTCTGGCTTGAAAGCCCTGTGGGCTCTACATAACGGGTGTCCGTCATTCCAATCATCTTGGCTTTCGCATTCATCAAAGCGACGAAAGCACTCAGACCACCCGGATAGGTACGACCCAGAGCATGTGCAGCCCTGTTCTCGCTGGACATCAAAGCCAAGTGCAATAACTCCCCTCGTGTCAATGTGGTGCCGACACTCAGCCTGGACCGGCTTCCCTTCTCCGTATCAACATCGTCTTGGGTAATCGTGATGGGCTCGTCCATCGGGAGGTGAGCCTGACTGATCAGCAGCCCAGTCATCAGTTTGGTCAACGACGCGATCGGCAGAACTGCATGGTCGTTCTTGCTGAGCAAAACCTCGTGGGTGTCTTGATCAACTACCAAGGCTACGCTGGATTTGAGATCCAGCGGATCAGAGACTTCATGCAGGCCCGCCATCTGGCCAAAAGAAAGCTTTGCAGGAACGATAGCAGCCTTCGCAAGAGCTGCCTTGGTTGCTCGCGGCTCTACCGCAGCCAAAGTGACACGCGTTCGAGATTTGGCACTTCGATCAATGACTTTGGATGAAGTCGCTACCCGGCGAGAGTCAGCCGCCTTTTTTGTCGACGTTGTGGCGGAAGTGGCCACCTTTTTAGTGGGAGCACGCTTGCGTTCTGAAGAATGCGCAGAGGGCACAAGCAGCGCAGAGCTGATGACGACGAAACCCAGGACTGAAACAACCTGGCTCACTGCTGCGCGAAGGCGATGGTGCATCGGTGTGCTCCAAACGTTAGTAAATGTAGTGCAGTGTACAGAACCAAAAAAAGTCGCGCAAGATCAACACCTTGCACGACTTTTAATGAAATTGCTTCAATTATAGGAGGCTTGCTCAGCCCTGAGCAGCGACTCTGTCTGCTTTACTTTGTAATTTGTTCAACGCACTGAGATAGGCCTTGGCAGAAGCAACCACGATATCCGGGTCGGAACCAACGCCGTTGACAACCCGGCCACTGTTTTGCAGCCGTACAGTGACCTCGCCTTGGCTTTCAGTGGAGCCACTGATCGCATTCACGGAATAAAGAACCATCTCTGCCCCACTCTTCACGTGCGATTCAATGGCTTTCAGAGATGCATCCACAGGTCCATTGCCCACAGATTCGCCATGGACCTCCACGCCATCTACCGTGAACACTACACGTGCCCGGGGTTGCTCACCTGTTTCGCTTTGCTGGAAAAGCGATACAAACCCGTATTGCTCCCGCTCACTGGTCACACTCTCGTCGCTGACCAAGGCAAGGATGTCCTCGTCAAAAATTTCGCTCTTGCGATCTGCGAGTTCCTTGAATCGCGTGAACGCAGTGTTGATTTCCGTTTCGCTCTCGAGGCTGACACCCAACTCCTGCAGCCGCTGCTTGAAAGCGTTGCGACCACTGAGCTTGCCGAGCACGATCTTGTTGGCAGTCCAGCCCACATCCTCCGCCCGCATGATTTCGTAGGTATCGCGCGCCTTGAGCACACCATCCTGGTGGATGCCCGAAGCGTGAGCAAAAGCGTTGGCACCTACCACTGCCTTGTTTGGCTGCACGACAAAACCGGTGGTCTGGCTCACCATGCGACTGGCCGCCACGATGTGCTTGGTGTCTATGCCAAGATCAAGGTTGAAATAGTCTTTGCGCGTCTTGATCGCCATGACCACTTCTTCAAGAGAACAGTTGCCCGCACGCTCCCCCAGGCCGTTGATGGTGCATTCCACCTGACGTGCGCCACCAATCTTCACTCCCGCCAATGAGTTGGCCACAGCCATACCCAAATCGTTGTGGCAGTGCACAGACCAGATCGCTTTATCGCTATTGGGAATGCGCTCACGCAGGGTTTTGATGAAATTGCCATACAGCTCGGGGACTGCGTAGCCCACCGTATCAGGCACGTTGATGGTCGTTGCGCCCTCGGCAATCACGGCCTCCAGCACTCGGCAGAGGAAATCAGGTTCGCTGCGGTAACCGTCTTCCGGACTGAATTCAATATCACCTACCAGGTTGCGCGCAAAACGCACAGACTGCTTGGCCTGTTCCAGCACCTGCTCGGGTGTCATGCGCAGCTTCTTCTCCATGTGCAACGGAGAGGTCGCAATGAACGTGTGGATGCGGGCAGAGTTGGCACCCTTGAGCGCTTCCGCTGCGCGAGAAATGTCGCGGTCGTTTGCCCGGGACAGGGAGCAGATGGTGGAGTCCTTGATGGCGTTCGCAATCGCCTGCACTGCCTCAAAATCTCCATTGGAGCTGGCTGCAAAACCCGCTTCGATGACATCCACCTTCAAGCGCTCAAGCTGACGTGCGATACGCAGCTTTTCATCCTTGGTCATGGAAGCGCCGGGAGACTGCTCTCCATCACGCAAGGTCGTGTCAAAAATAACGAGTTTGTCTGCCATGTCGTTTCTCCTGGTACTGGTGGGGTTAGCCCGCAAAGCTCAAAAACTGTCGACCAATGAAAAAGGCCCGTTGCGGGTGCATACGGGCCTTTGTGGAAAAGTGTGCGCGTGCGCCTACCGTCTCCGCCCGTGGGGAGGTAGCAGTAGGGCCAGTGCAAACATATTCATGCGGTGCAATGTAGCACAAGTCACGCACGACCGCCCTGATCATTTGTGCAGCCCACGCTCGTCAGGCTCGTCTGTGGAGATGCTGATCACGCTGCTGTGCTGACCCTTGGCCTTGCGCCATGCGTACACGGCATATCCACTGATGCCATAAAGCACAAACACTCCAAACAGCACGATGGGGGGATGGATGTTGACGATGGCAATGGCCAAGGCAATCAGAACGATGGCAGCGAAAGGCACGCTCTTCTTCATCTGAATGTCTTTGAAGCTGTAGAAAGGCACGTTGGTCACCATCGTGAGTCCCGCATACAGCGTGAAAGCGAACATGGTCCAGGTGATCTGCGACCATTCGAGCCAGCTGTCCTGGCCAGGCTGGACTCCCAACTCCGTCATCAACCAGATGAAACCAGCAACCAGAGCCGCAGCCGCTGGCGAGGGCAGCCCCTGAAAGTAGCGCTTATCGACAACCCCCGTGTTGACGTTGAAACGTGCCAGCCGCAATGCCGCGCAGGCACAGTAAACGAAGGCAGAAATCCAACCCCATCTTCCAAGGCTATGCAAAGCCCATTCATACGCTATCAGGGCTGGTGCAGCACCAAAGGAAACCATATCCGACAACGAGTCCATTTGTTCGCCAAATGCACTCTGGGTATTGGTCATGCGGGCGACGCGGCCATCCAGACTGTCCAGGACCATGGCACAAAAAACGCCCACAGCCGCCATGTCAAAACGCCCATTCATGGCCATCACGATGGCATAAAAGCCGCCAAACAGGGCAGCAAGGGTGAAGAGGTTAGGCAGGATGTAAATGCCCTTGCGCCGCTTGCGAACGATCACACCTGCAGCGTCGGTGGGCTTGTGGCCTTCTTGCATTAAAGATATCCCCAGCGCCCGTTACATAAGCGCAAGCAGCTATTATATTTGTAGCGTGATGCGCTATGCATCACGCCTCTCCGCAGCAGCGGCTGGAAGGGAATCAGTGTAGCGCCTCTATCTGAACCTCTTGCAAAAACAAAAAGGGCCACCGAAGTGACCCTTTTATGCAAGCAACAGCCGAAGATCAGTTGCGAGTCTGGTCGACCAGCTTGTTCTTGGCAATCCAGGGCATCATCGCGCGCAGCTGGCTGCCCACCTGTTCGATGCTGTGGTCGGCCGTGTTGCGGCGGCGGGCTGTCATCGATGGGTAGTTCAGGCGGCCTTCCTGGATGAACATCTTGGCGTAGTCGCCGTTCTGGATACGCTTCAGAGCATTGCGCATGGCGGCGCGGGACTGCTCATTGATCACTTCGGGGCCGGTCACGTACTCGCCGAACTCGGCATTGTTCGAGATCGAGTAGTTCATGTTGGCGATACCGCCTTCGTAGATCAGGTCTACGATGAGCTTGAGCTCGTGCAGGCACTCGAAATAGGCCATTTCAGGAGCGTAGCCAGCTTCAACCAGGGTTTCGTAACCCATCTTGATCAGCTCGACGGCACCGCCGCACAGCACGGCTTGTTCGCCGAACAGGTCGGTTTCGGTTTCTTCCTTGAAGTTGGTCTCAATGATGCCGGCCTTGCCGCCACCGTTGGCCATGGCGTAGCTCAGGGCCAAGTCACGGGCCTTGCCGGACTTGTCCTGGTGCACAGCCACCAGGTGTGGCACGCCACCACCTTGGGTATAGGTGTTACGCACGGTGTGACCGGGAGCCTTGGGAGCCACCATCCACACGTCCAGATCGGCGCGGGGCACAACTTGGTTGTAATGCACGTTGAAGCCGTGAGCAAATGCCAAGGAGGCACCTTGCTTGATGTTGGGCTCAACGTTGTTCTTGTAGACCTCAGCGATCTGCTCATCGGGCAGCAGAATCATGACCACGTCAGCAGCCTTCACTGCGTCGTTGACCTCCATCACAGTCAGGCCAGCCTTGCCGACCTTGTCCCACGAGGCGCCACCCTTGCGCAGACCCACCACGACCTTCACGCCGCTGTCGTTCAGGTTTTGTGCATGGGCGTGGCCCTGCGAGCCGTAGCCGATGATGGCAACAGTCTTGCCCTTGATCAGGCTCAGGTCACAGTCTTTGTCGTAGAAAACTTTCATGGGTTGCTCCGGTTGAAATAGGTTGTCAAAAATGAAATAGGGAATGGAGAAAAGCCTCAAACCCGCAGGATGCGCTCGCCACGGCCAATACCACTGGCCCCGGTACGGACGGTTTCGAGAATCGCAGCGCGGTCAATGGCCTGCAGGAAGGCGTCGTTCTTGGACTGGTCGCCGGTCAGCTCAATGGTGTAGCTTTTCTCGGTCACATCGATGATGCGACCACGGAAAATGTCAGCCATGCGCTTCATCTCTTCGCGCTCTTTGCCCACCGCACGCACCTTCACCATCATGAGTTCTCGCTCGGTGTAGGCGCCCTCTGTGAGGTCCACAACCTTGACAACTTCAATCAGGCGGTTGAGGTGTTTGGTGATTTGTTCAATCACGTCATCCGAACCCGTGGTCTGGATGGTCATGCGAGACAGGGAGGCATCTTCCGTAGGCGCTACGGTCAGAGATTCGATGTTGTATCCACGGGCAGAAAACAGGCCCACCACGCGAGACAGCGCACCGGGTTCGTTCTCCAGCAAGACGGCAATGATATGTTTCATGATGATGCGATTCCTCTTTTCGCTGCCCTCCCCTGCGCACGGTAATGCGCAGGCTTGGCAGACAATAGATTCGTCAATAAGATGCTATCAAGAAGATAGCTGCTTGCGCTTATTCAGAAAGCGCTGGATGCCGATTTGCTTCAGAGGTCTTCAGACCCCAGCAACATCTCGGTGATGCCCTTGCCAGCTTGCACCATGGGGAACACGTTCTCCGTGGGATCGGTGCGGAAGTCGAGGAAGACAGTGCGATCTTTGAGTTTGCGGGCCTCGCGCAAGGCAGGCTCCACATCCTGAGGACGCTCAATCAACAGCCCCACGTGCCCGTAGGCTTCAGCCAATTTGACGAAGTTGGGCAACGCGTCCATGTAGCTGTGGCTGTAACGGCCAGAGTATTCAATCTCTTGCCATTGGCGCACCATGCCCAGATACCGGTTGTTCAGCGCGCAAATCTTGATAGGCGTGTTGTACTGCAGGCAGGTAGACAGCTCCTGAATGTTCATCTGAACCGAGCCCTCGCCCGTGATACAGAACACTTCAGAATCCGGCTTGGCCAGCTTGATGCCCATGGCGTAAGGAATGCCCACACCCATGGTGCCCAGGCCACCGGAGTTGATCCAGCGGCGAGGCTCATCAAAGCGGTAGTACTGCGCCGCCCACATCTGGTGCTGCCCCACGTCCGACGTGATGTAGGCGTCGGCATCACGGGTCATGTTCCACAGCGTTTCCACCACATACTGGGGCTTGATGACATCTGGGGAGCCCATGTCGTACTTGAGGCACTGACGGCTGCGCCAGGCTTCGATGGTGTCCCACCATGCAGCAAGCGCTCCGGCGTCAGGACGGGTGCTGCTTTCGCGGATCATGGAGATCAGCTCGGTCAGAACATCCTTGACATCACCAACGATAGGCACATCCACCTTCACGCGCTTGGAGATGCTGGAGGGATCAATATCAATGTGGATGATCTTGCGATCGTTCTGGGCAAAATGCTTGGGGTTACCAATCACCCGGTCGTCAAAGCGCGCGCCCACGGCCAGAAGAACATCGCAGTTCTGCATGGCATTGTTGGCTTCAATCGTGCCGTGCATGCCCAGCATGCCGAGAAACTTGCGGTCAGAAGCCGGGTAAGCGCCCAGCCCCATCAAGGTGTTGGTGACCGGATAGCCCAGCATGTCCACCAGCGTACGCAACTCCTGGGTTGCATTGCCCAGTAACACGCCACCACCGGTGTAGATGTAGGGGCGTTTGGCAGTCAGCAGCAACTGCAGGGCTTTGCGGATCTGCCCGCTGTGGCCCTTGCGCACCGGGTTGTAAGAGCGCATTTCCACGCTCTGGGGATAGCCGGTGTAAGGGACTTTCTTGAAAGAAACGTCCTTAGGAATATCCACCACCACGGGACCAGGGCGACCCGTGCGTGCGATGTGGAACGCCTTTTTCAGGGTCATCGCCAAGTCGCGGGCGTCTTTGACCAAAAAATTATGTTTGACGATGGGGCGGGTGATACCAACCGTGTCACATTCCTGGAAAGCATCCAAACCAATGGCTGGCGTAGGCACCTGCCCCGAAATGATCACCATCGGGATGCTGTCCATGTAGGCAGTCGCGATACCAGTGACAGCATTAGTCAGACCAGGGCCTGAGGTAACAAGGGCGACCCCTACTTCGCCAGTGGCGCGGGCGTATCCATCAGCAGCGTGTACAGCAGCCTGCTCATGACGCACCAAGACATGCTGAATGGTGTCTTGCTTGTAGAGCGCGTCGTAGATATAGAGAACAGCACCGCCTGGGTATCCCCAGATGAACTGGACATTCTCGGCCTGGAGCGATTTGACGAGGATCTCAGCCCCCATCAACTCTTGGGAGTTTGCGGCGGCTTGCGCTGCAGCGGCCACATTGAGTTCAGCTTTGGAAATTTCCATGATCAACCTTTGCGAATTTCTCTGACGAAAAACCTTGGGTGCTCCTTGCGTGTGCTCTTGTGAAGCCAGCTTGGAACTTAAGGCCAAGGACATGGGCGGGATGATTGCCGCGCCGGACCGTGACCCGTTTGCCTTTTGAATTGCGTTGGCATTATCGCACTGCAACATGCCAAAGCGAACAGCACATTTCAAAAAAACATCAAAAATGCAATAATCGAAAGCTGTTTTGCAATGCAAGCGCCTCGCGCCAAATGCTTTGCACCATTTCCGGGCCCACTCGTCTTGGCAACTGAACAAGAACTTTCAGACTTCCTCAAAAGCGTAGAGAAACGCGCATTCAAGCGCTCGCTCTATCACGTCCGCAACGAGGAAGCAGCCCTGGACATCGTGCAAGACAGCATGCTCAAGCTGTCAGAGCACTATGGGGACAAGCCCGCGTCTGAACTGCCGATGCTGTTTCAGCGCATTCTGTCCAATTGCACCCTCGACTGGTTCCGTCGACAAAAGACGCGCAATGCCCTGTTTTCGAACATGAGCGACTTTGAAGGCCCCGATGAGGATGGCATGGATTTTGATTTACTCGAAGCCTATTCGAACCCGGATGGTGCAGAGGGATCAGCAAGCGCAGAAGACGAGACCACCAGAGCACAGACTTTCAGGGAAATTGAAGCCGAAATAAAAGAGCTGCCAGCGCGTCAACGAGAAGCGTTCCTCATGCGTTACTGGGAAGAAATGGATGTTGCAGAAACAGCTGCTGCGATGGGTTGCTCAGAAGGCAGCGTCAAAACACACTGTTTCAGAGCCATACAGACACTGAGCAAAGCACTGAAGGCCAAAGGAATCGAGTTATGAACAACACAATGAATCACTCTACCGAAGCAGCCGCAGACCAATTTGCCCGCCGCGTGACAGCGCGCATGTCCGAAGGAACCAACGACCTTCCCTATGACATCACGGAGCGCCTGCGTGCAGCGCGCGTCCAAGCACTCGCCAAACGCAAGGTGGAAGTTCAGGTGCGCAAGACAGCTCCAGTCGTTTTGACTGCGGGGTCCAGCGCAATTTTGAGCCGCGGCAGTGAGGGCGGCAGCTGGTGGAACGCCCTGGTATCGGCGGTCCCGCTGATGGCGTTGGTGGTGGGCTTGTTTGCCATTAACATCGCCCAAGATGAAAAAGGTCTGAACGAAGTAGCGGAAGTGGATGCCGCACTTTTGACAGATGATTTGCCTCCTCAGGCCTACGCTGATCCAGGCTTCATGCAGTTCTTGAAAACCGCAGCGCCCCGCAACTGAAAACTACACCAAGGCCCCTGCGCGCCGTTTGCATGCGTATCGACAGAACCGTTGAGCCAACCGCCAATATGCCAGCCATCGTGCTGGCTTTGGTGCTTCTGGGCGCTATCACGCTCGGTGGCATCACAGTGGGTCAAAAGGTGCTGATGGCACCGAGCACCCTCCTTCCTCCTCCTGCCAACCCTAAGCCCCCCATGCTTGGTCAGCCAAAGGCTACCGCAGCGAAGGAAGTCGATACAGATATCGCGTCAGGCCCGACCTGGGAAAGTCTCACAAGTGTTCAAAAGCGTGCCCTCAGCCCTCTGGAAGAACGCTGGACCGTACTGAGTGAAAGCCAGAAAAGGCGCTGGCTTGCCCTGGCGCCAACATTTGCCTCTCTGCCAGTGGAAGAGCAGACCAAATTGCACGATCGGATGACAGAGTGGGCAAGCCTGAGCGCGCGCCAGCGCAGTCAGGCACGGTTGAACTACGCAGACGCCAAGCGTCTGCCTACCAGCGAGAGGCTGGCCCAGTGGGAGGCGTACCAGGCCCTGAGCGAAGAAGAAAAACGAATGCTGGCTGCGGACGCCCCAGCGAAACCGTTGGGTGCCGCCCCCGCATTGCGCCCTGTCGCTCCTCAAAAGCTGGTTCAGGTCCCCGCAGCGGCCCTTGCAGGCCCTGCAAGGGCCAACCCACCCAAAATTCCTCCGGTGGATCTGCACGCACCTCGCACTATCGTGGTGCCAGTGATCCCCGCCCCGGTTCCTACCGAGCCCAGCCCACCAGCGTCGGCGCCCATGGCAGTGGAAGCTACTCCAATATCAGTCCCTTCGGCCACCCCCGCCTCACTCCCTCCCCTAACGGCCGGATCTGCCCCCACGGAACAACAGCCAGCTCGTCCTGAAGACCTTGGGTATCAGCCGCAGTGATAACCTCGCGGTATGACAGTGTCGACTGAATCACAGGGGCCTACTCACCCAGCCCCTCCCAACGCATCCCCATCTCTTGTGACTCCCAGCATTCGCCGACGCATGGCATGCTGGCTGTATGAAGGCATCCTAATGTTCGGGGTTGTCTTCATTGCGTCTTATCTGTTCGATACGCTCAGCCAGTCAAGACATGCACTGGACAATCGGCACCTGCGCATGGCGTTCCTGTTCATGGTTTTCGGCATTTACTTTGCTTGGTTCTGGGCCAAAGGCCAGACACTGGCGCAGAAGACGTGGCATATCAAGGTCACCAGCAAAACAGGAACTTCCATTTCTCAAAGCCAAGCGCTGTTGCGCTATGTACTGAGCTGGGTCTGGTTCATCCCCCCACTGGCAGCCTATTCGCTGGGAGTTCCTGCGACACAGGTGCTGGTCCTGTTGGGAGGCTGGGTTGCCGTCTGGGCGATTCTGAGCCGTTTTCACCCGACTCAGCAGTTTTGGCACGATGCGCTTGCTGGCACACGGCTGGTGCATTTCGATGCCGGGAAAAAGTGATCCCCTTCGGCATTCATTACGCTTATCCGCTTCTACATGTCTACGCCTCCGCCAACGCACTCCCCGGCCAACCTGCAAAAAACTCGAACAGGCCTCAATCGAGTCTGGCATGCCGCGGGCTATTCACTGGAGGGACTGAAGGCTGGCTGGCATGAGACAGCCTTCAGACAGGAAGCTATCGCCGCCATGGTGCTGGTGCCCGTGGCATGCTGGCTGGGTACATCGTGGGTGGAAATTGCCTTGCTCGCAGGCTCCGTGATCATGGTCATGATTGTCGAACTGCTGAATACAGGCATCGAAACCGCCATAGACAGAATCGGGCCCGAGTGGCATGACCTGTCCAAACGGGCAAAAGACATGGGCAGTGCCGCTGTACTTTTGGCACTCGTGCTGTGCGGTGGCATCTGGGCGGCAGCAATTTTTCAGAGGTTTTTTCATGGCTGAACCAGCTTTCTCCGTCTGCGTGTATTGCGGCTCCCGTCCAGGGAGTAATCCCGCTTACGCTCAGGCGGCCGAGGCAGTGGGCCGGTGGATAGGCTCACAGGGCGGTCAACTGGTCTACGGTGGGGGACGCAGCGGTCTGATGGGGACTGTGGCAGAGGCAACGCGCGTGGCCGGCGGCCGGGTGGTGGGTGTCATCCCCCAGGCACTGGTCGACAAGGAACTGGCCAACCAGGCCTGCGACGAGTTGCATGTGGTCCAGACCATGCACGAACGCAAAGCCATGATGGCAGAGCGCAGCGATGCGTTCCTGGCCTTGCCGGGAGGCATCGGCACGTTTGAAGAGCTGTTTGAAGTCTGGACGTGGCGCCAACTGGGATACCACGGAAAGCCCTTGGGACTGCTGAACGTAGAGGGCTACTACGATGGTTTACTGTCCTTCCTGCATACCAGCGTGCAGAACGGCCTGATGAGCGACTGGCAGATGGATTTGCTCAGCAACGGTACAGAAGCTGCCGATCTGCTAAAAAGTCTCGTGAACGCAGCCCATCCAGACCAAGGCTCGGTTGCATTGCGCTCAGTCATCTGACTCCGCGGCGCTCAAGGCTGCCCACGTACAGACCAGCACCCGCAGAGACTGCCCCTCACTGAGGGGCTAAAAGTAAAAAGGGGCATGAGCCCCCCCAAACTTTGATCAAATAGCGGAGTCGTCCAGATCACCGGTACGGATACGCACTACCCGCTCCACCGGGGTGACAAAAATTTTCCCGTCACCGATCTTGCCAGTGCGCGCCACGTTCACGATGGCATCCACGCAGCGGTCCACGTCTTCCGTCTTGACGGCGACTTCCACCTTGACCTTGGGCAGAAAGTCCACGACGTACTCTGCACCGCGGTACAGCTCCGTGTGTCCTTTTTGACGGCCAAAACCCTTCACTTCGGTTACGGTCAAACCCGTCACACCGCATTCGGCCAAGGCTTCGCGTACTTCCTCCAGCTTGAATGGCTTGATAACGGCGGTGATCATCTTCATGAGGGGTCTCCTGGGATTGTTGAAACAATGACGGTGTGAGAGCTGGAGGGCTTCCCGCCCTCAAGCTCTGAACTTGCTGGTGATAGGGTAACGCCAGTCCTTGCCAAAACTGCGGCGGGTGACACGAATACCCACGGGGGCCTGTCGGCGCTTGTATTCGTTGAGCTTGATGAGGCGCGTCACTCGCTCCACATCGGCACGCGCAAACCCTGCGGAAATGATGGACTCGATGGGTTCGTCATTTTCCATATAGCGCTCGACAATGGCGTCCAGCACATCATAGGGCGGGAGGCTGTCCTGGTCTTTCTGGTCAGGCCGCAGCTCCGCACTGGGTGGGCGGGTGATGATGCGCTCTGGAATGGGGTTGCTCCCCGTGCCATACGGATCATTGGCATTGCGCCATCGCGCCAGGGCAAAAACACGGGTCTTGACCACATCCTTGATCACGGCAAACCCGCCTGCCATGTCGCCATACAGCGTGCAGTAGCCCGTGGCCATCTCGCTCTTGTTGCCCGTGGTCAGCACCACAGAGCCAAATTTGTTGGACAGCGCCATCAGCAGCGTGCCTCGAATGCGGGCCTGCAAATTCTCTTCAGTGGTGTCCTCGGGCAAGCCTGCAAACTCATCGGCCAACGCCGACTTGAAGGCCTCAAACTGGGGCTTGATGGAAATCTCGTCGTAGCGCACGTTCAGCCGCTGGGCCATGTCGCGCGCATCAATCCAGCTGATGTCAGCGGTGTAAGGAGACGGCATCATCACCGCTCGCACCTTGCTGGGTCCCAAAGCGTCCACCGCCACGGCGAGCACCAAAGCAGAGTCGATGCCGCCAGACAAGCCCAGTAGCGCACCCGGAAATCCGTTCTTGCCCACGTAGTCACGCACACCCATCACCAGCGCGTCCCACAGGTCCGCTTCGGCGGAGGGGACAGGATGGATATCTGCTCCCAAAACAATAGCACCCTGCGCTCTTTCCACGCCGATATGGAACAGATTTTCTTTGAACCCTGGGGCGCGGGCAGCTACGGTGCCGTCAGCACCCAAGGCAAACGAACGGCCCTCAAACACGACCTCGTCCTGCCCGCCCACCAAGTGGGCATAGATCAGCGGAAGGCCGGTCTCAACGACCCGCTCACGCATGGTCTGTTCACGCTCGGCGCTCTTGCCCAAGTGAAAGGGAGAAGCATTGATCACGGCCAGCAATTGCGCTCCCGCCGCTGCGGCATCCCGAGCGGCAGAGGCAAACCATGCGTCTTCGCAAATCAGAACGCCCACCTTCAGCCCAGCCACCTCAAACACGCAGGGTTTGTGGCCCGGCAGGAAGTAACGGCGCTCATCAAAAACCTGGTAGTTGGGAAGCTCGCGCTTGAAATAGGTCTGCTCGATGCGGCCATCACGCAGCACGCTGGCCGCATTGCGGCACACACTCGGAGCCTCGTTGTCCGCCGAGATCGCCTGCGGATGCCCCAGCAGGATGACCAGCCCCTGTAACCCCGCAGTCTCGCGGGCCACGGTTTTCACGGCATCATCACAGGCCGCCAGAAAGGCGGGGCGCAAAAACAGGTCTTCCGCCGCGTAGCCACAGATAGCCAGCTCGGGTGTCAACAGCAACTGCACTCCCTGCGCATGGGCTTCGCGGGCGGCGGCAATGATCTTTTGCGCATTGCCGGGCATATCGCCCACCACAAAGTTGAGCTGCGCAGTGCAAATGGAGAGCGTCATGGAACTGTTAAGGGCTTGGGGTGCCAGTGAGAACGACATCCACGCCGCGCCCCAAAGTGAGATGCACGAGCACTTTGTCGACACACCCCTCAGGAAAACACACCGTGGCTGATCCTCGCATTATCGCCCGCGTGCATGCCTCCGTGCTCGAAGTGGATGCGAACGCATGGAACGCACTGCTTGCCCAAGAACAACACGCCACCCCATTCATGCGCCATGAATACCTCGCGGCATTGGAGAGAAGCGATAGCGCCACACCACGCACGGGCTGGGCGGCACGGTTCATCTCGCTGTGGGACGGACAAAGCCTGATAGGCGCTTGTCCGCTGTACCTCAAATCCCACTCGTACGGCGAGTACGTATTCGACTGGGCCTGGGCCAGTGCCTATGAGCAGCATGGCGTTCCTTACTACCCGAAGGCAGTGATTGCCGTGCCGTTCACACCGGTGCCGGGCGCACGCTTGCTGGCCCGTGATGCGGCCGCACGAACCCTGCTGGTGGAAGCTGCCCGGCAGTACTGCCTGGATGAAGACATTTCCTCCCTGCACATCCTTTTTGCCAGTGAGCAGGATCAACAAGCCAGTGCCCAGGCCGAGCTTATGCCCCGCCACACCGTGCAATTTCACTGGCAAAACCAGCGCAACGCCAAGGCTGAGCCACAAGCAGCGAACACCGCCGCTAGCAAGTACTCCAGCTTCGACGATTTTCTTGGCCAGCTCACACAGGAAAAGCGCAAGAAAATCCGCCAGGAGCGCCGCCGCGTAGCCGAAGCTGGAGTGACCTTCCGCTGGTCCCGCGGACGGGATATTTCGACAGCCGACTGGGATTTTTTCTACCGCTGCTACGAACGCACCTACCTGGAGCACGGCAACCCACCCTATCTGACCCGGGCCTTTTTCACAGAGATGGAGCAACACCTGCCCGAGGCGTGGGTCTTGTTCGTCGCAGAGCGGAACGGACGCCCCATTGCTAGCAGTTTGATAGCTGTCCGCGCTCTATCTACGGGCGGTGGCACCCAAAAACACTCAAAAGATGCGCCGACACCCCAAGCCGAAGAGGCCATTGCCTATGGCCGCTACTGGGGCGCACTGGAGCGTGTGGATTGTCTTCACTTTGAAGCGTGCTACTACCAGCCCATCGCATGGTGCATAGAGCACGGCATCAGCCGCTTTGAAGGTGGGGCGCAAGGAGAGCACAAAATGGCCCGGGCGCTGCTTCCAGTCCAGGCTACCAGCGCACACTGGCTCGCCCATCCGGCTTTTGCGGATGCGGTGGAGCGTTTTCTGGACCGGGAGGGCGAAGGTGTCGAGCAGTACTTGCAGTCCCTGCAACAGCGATCGCCCTTGCGCAGCAGCAAAGCACCGATCCAACCTGACCCGGAAGCATAAAAAAAAGCCGAGCCCTCCAGGGCGTCGGCTTTTTTTGGCGAATTCTGTCTCCAAGACAGATTCGCATCGGAGCTCAGAAGCCCACCTACCTCAAAAAGACTCCCAGTCACCATCGTCGGCGGCGGAGGACGTCCGTGGGGCTTGATGGCTGTGCCCTACTTGCTTGGCTGGGGCAAGCGGCGGGGTTTTGGCAGCAGCAGCGCCTGCCATTTTTACTTTCAGCTCTTTTGCCAGTTGGATGACCGCAGCGCCCACTTTTTGGGATGCGTTGGAGAACGCCGTGTTGTTCTCCAGCTGCTTTTTCGCTTCGTCGTAAGCCCCTTGGTTGATCAACCGGGCCACCTTCCCTGCTTCCTGATGGAACTGCCGGTGCGAATCGACCAGATTCACAAACGAAGGTTTGCCGCCGTATTGCGAACCACCAGCGCCGTGAAGCCACTTGCCCAAATCACAACAATCGTCACGAGACACCGTGGCCTCGTCCAGTTGCTCCTTCTGAGTCAATGCCGTACGCAACTTAGACCGCCAATTGGCATGGGCCTGTATCGCTGTGTCCAGATTGATACCGAGGGATGCGGTTGCATCACGCTCTATCGACCGGGACGCTGGCGGTGAGAAAGCCTTGGGGGCAGCGACCCTGCCCACGGACGTACCTGCAGAGTTGGCAATTGCAGCTCGGGCGGCGTGTTCTTCGCTTGCAGACAGCTTGAAGAACGCCACGGTGTTCACCAGCTCATGTGCCTGATTGTTCAGGCTGCTGGCGGCAGCGGCCATCTCTTCCACCAAGGCTGCGTTCTGCTGCGTGACCTGGTCCATCTGCGTGACGGCTTCACCCACCTGATTGACGCCTTGGCTTTGCTCGTTGCTGGCAGCGCTGATTTCACCCATCAGGTCCGTCACGCGCTTGATGGCACTGACCACCTCCGCCATGGTGCTGCCCGCTTGGTCCACCAGGGTGGTGCCCTGCTCAACGCGCTCCACACTGTCGTTGATCAAGGTCTTGATCTGCTTGGCAGCATCGGCCGAACGGCTGGCAAGGCTGCGCACCTCGCTGGCCACCACCGCGAAGCCACGTCCCTGCTCACCGGCACGAGCGGCTTCCACGGCAGCGTTCAAAGCAAGAATGTTGGTCTGGAAGGCAATGCTGTCGATCACGCCGATGATGTCGGAAATCTTGCGCGAGCTGTCATTGATGCCCTTCATGGTCTCCACCACTTCGCCCACCACATCGCCACCCCGCACTGCGACAGTTGATGCGCTCATCGCCAGCTGATTGGCCTGGCGGGCGTTTTCGGCGTTCTGGCGCACGGTAGAGTTCAATTCCTCCATAGACGCCGCCGTCTGCTGCAAAGCGCTGGCCTGCTGTTCTGTGCGAGCACTCAGGTCATTGTTGCCTTGGGCGATTTCTGAAGAGGCGGTCGCCACGTTTTCAGAGCCTTGCCGCACATGGCCCACGATGCGCGACAGACTTTGCTGCATGTCCGCCAAAGCACGCAGCAGCCGCGCAGCTTCATCCTTGCCGCTGGCATTGATCGGCACCGAAAGATTGCCTTGGCTGATGGCCTCTGCAGCCTCCACAGCCTGCTGCACAGGCGTGGTAATCGAACGCGTTGCCCAAAGCGCAAAAACCAACCCCAGCGCCAACGAAGCGCCAGCACCCACGCCCAGCACCCATTGGCTGGTTGCGGCTGCGCTCATGACGGATTTCTCGTATGCGTTGAGCTCGTCATGCGTGAACTTGGTGACGTCATCGAGTGCCTGCAAATAGGCCTGTGCCAGTGGACGCAGGTCGCTGTCCACCAATGCAAACACATCCTCACCGGCCTTCTTGCGCTCCAACAACTTGGCACGCGCGTCGATGTAAGTCTTGCGGGTCGCCGCAACTTTGCCCAGAAGCTCCTTGCTGCGAGGGCTGTCCATCAAGGTTTCCAGGCGCTTCTGCCCTTCCGTCACCGCATTGGTGGTGGCGGTCATTTCTGCGCCCAGCGATGCGATGTAGGCAGCATCAGAAGTTTTCAAGGCAGCAGATGCGCGCACCCAGTTCAAGTTGATGGCGGCTTTCCACTGCAATGCCAGTTCGTTGCGCTCAATTTCCACGCTGGAAATGCGGGCGGTGGCATCTTTCAAGTCAGCCAGCCGCCAGATGCCTACCGTAGCAATCAAGGCGGTGATCAAAAGTACAAGACCGAAAGCTATGCCAAGCCGGGTCCCGATCTTGAGGTTGTTCATGGTGATCCTCTGCAATAAGTGCGGAGCCTGTGCACATGCCTGCACGGCGTCCATTCCTGAAGCTTGCGCCCTGCGCGCATGAGGACACAAGCTGGAATAGATTATCCATCAAATTTTCATCATTTGCATCATATTTATCGAATTAAATATTGTTAACCATGAATATGCTTTTACCTTGAGCAAAGTCAAGGGATCTTCCATGTAATTTTGATAAAAATATCTATTCTCATTTACCGAGAAAATACTCTGCGCAGTGGAGCCCATGATGGAGCGCCCAAAAGAAAAGCGGACTGGTATTAGCACCAGTCCGCTTTCTGTTTTTGCTTACCGCCCTGTTCAAAGGCAGTCAGCAGCGGGGAGCGCAATGCCCTCCACCGCCAACGGCACAACTCAGGCTTGGCTCTTTTGGTAGTTGGCCACGCCGTCAGTGATTTCCTTCTTGGCGGCATCGATGCCTTCCCAGCCAATCACCTTGACCCACTTGCCCTTTTCCAGATCCTTGTAGTGCTCAAAGAAGTGGGCAATGGCGTTGCGACGCATCGCGTTCACGTCGTCAATGTTCTGCCAGTGGTCATACATGGGAAGAATCTTGGAGGTGGGCACGGCAATGACCTTGCCGTCCACGCCTGCCTCGTCTTCCATCATCAGGATACCCAGGGGACGGCAAGGCACCACCACGCCAGGGTGCAGGGGATAAGGCGTGATCACCAGCACGTCCACCGGATCGCCATCACCCGACAGCGTCTGGGGCACGTAACCGTAGTTGGTGGGGTAGTGCATGGCCGTGGTCATGAAGCGATCCACGAAGATGGCACCAGACTCTTTGTCCACTTCGTACTTGATGGGGTCGGAGTTCATCGGGATTTCGATGACCACATTGAACGACTCGGGGACGTTCTTGCCAGGGGTAACGTTGTTGAGAGACATGTCTTTAAAAATAGTGGTTAGCAACGGTAACCCGCGAAGCATGGCATGCCATATTGCGTCGGGATTAACCCTGATTTTAGGGGCAGGCCCCTTTCTACCCGCTTGCATTTGGGGCTTTGGCTGTAAATTGGGCCCGTTGGCCAATCGGCTCCGCTGCGCGGGGCCCGAGGAAGCAACGCAGCGGAAGCACCACCGATGCGTCGTGTTTCCATCCGTGCAACCGAATTCTCAAGGAGCACCGAATGGCTGAAAGCACAGCAATGACCCCTCCCCTCCTTCTCGCCCTGGTCTGTGGACTGGTGGCGGTGGCCTACGGCATCTGGGCGCGGGGCTGGATCCTGGCCAAAGACCCTGGCAACCCACGCATGCAGGAAATTGCAGCCGCCATCCAGGCAGGTGCTGCCGCCTATCTGGCGCGGCAGTACAAGACGATTGCCATGGTGGGCATCGTGCTGGCGGTATTGATTGGCGTGTTTCTGGATGGGGCAACCGCCATCGGTTTCGTTGTGGGGGCGGTGCTCTCCGGGGCATGCGGCTTTATTGGCATGAATGTTTCGGTGCGGGCCAATGTGCGCACGGCCCAGGCGGCCACACAGGGCATTGGGCCCGCGCTGGACGTGGCCTTTCGCGGCGGGGCCATCACCGGCATGCTGGTGGTGGGGCTGGGCCTGCTGGGGGTTACGGGCTTTTTCTGGTTTCTGGCGGGCAACGGCAACCTCAAGCCCACCGCCCATCTGGCCACGTTGCTCAATCCGCTGATCGGATTTGCCTTCGGCTCTTCGCTCATTTCCATCTTTGCACGCCTGGGCGGTGGCATCTTCACCAAAGGGGCCGACGTGGGGGCTGACCTGGTGGGCAAGGTGGAGGCAGGCATTCCCGAAGACGACCCGCGCAACCCCGCCGTGATTGCCGACAACGTGGGTGACAACGTGGGCGACTGCGCTGGCATGGCGGCTGACCTGTTTGAGACCTATGCCGTCACCCTGATTGCCACCATGGTGTTGGGCGCACTGATGGTGGGGGCAGCCCCAGTCAGCGCGGTCGTCTACCCGCTGGCGCTCGGCGCGGTGTCGATCATTGCGTCGATCATCGGCTGCTTCTTCGTAAAGGCCTCGCCCGGCATGAAGAACGTGATGCCCGCCCTCTACAAGGGCCTGGCCATCGCAGGGTTGCTGTCTCTGGTGGCGTTCTACTTCGTCACCGTCTGGATCATTCCCGACAACGCCCTGACCGCCACAGGCAGCCAGATGAAGCTGTTTGGCGCGTGCACGGTGGGGCTGGTGCTCACCGCTGCGCTGGTGTGGATCACCGAGTTCTACACAGGCACCCAGTATTCCCCCGTGCGGCATATTGCTCAGGCATCCACCACAGGCCACGGCACCAACATCATTGCAGGGCTGGGCGTTTCCATGCGGTCCACCGCGTGGCCGGTGATCTTTGTGTGTCTGGCCATCCTGGCCGCCTACCACCTTGCAGGGCTGTACGGTATCGCCGTGGCGGCAATGTCCATGCTCAGCATGGCGGGCATCGTGGTGGCACTCGATGCGTATGGTCCCATCACCGACAACGCGGGCGGCATTGCCGAAATGGCCGATCTGCCCAGCAGCGTGCGCGACATCACTGACCCGCTCGACGCGGTGGGCAACACCACCAAGGCCGTCACCAAGGGCTATGCGATTGGCTCGGCAGGCCTGGCGGCACTGGTGCTGTTTGCAGACTACACCCACAAGCTCGAAACCTATGGCCGCGCCATCAGCTTCGATCTGTCAGACCCGCTGGTCATCATCGGCCTCTTCATCGGGGGGTTGATCCCTTACCTGTTCGGCGCCATGGCCATGGAAGCCGTGGGCCGTGCGGCCGGGGCGGTGGTGGTGGAAGTGCGCCGCCAGTTCAGCACCATTGCCGGCATCATGGATGGCACCGGCAAGCCCGAATATGGCAAGGCGGTAGACATGCTGACCTCTGCAGCCATCAAGGAAATGGTCATCCCCAGCCTGCTGCCCGTGGTGGTGCCGCTGGTGGTGGGCCTGGCGCTGGGGCCCAAGGCATTGGGGGGGCTGCTGATGGGCACCATCGTGACCGGGCTTTTCGTGGCCATCAGCATGTGCACTGGCGGCGGCGCGTGGGACAACGCCAAAAAGTACATCGAGGATGGACACCACGGCGGCAAGGGCTCTGAAGCGCACAAGGCTGCCGTGACAGGCGACACCGTGGGCGACCCCTACAAGGACACCGCAGGCCCCGCCATCAATCCGCTGATCAAGATCATCAATATCGTGGCGCTGCTCATCGTGCCCCTGGTGGTGAAGTTTCACGCCAGTTAAATTTGGCACAAAACGCACCAACTTCGCCTATCTTGAGCCAAGTCAATTCTGCCAAGGCCTTTGCGCAAAACTTTCTTGACACCCTTGCCCCCCATCTCCACCATCGGGGCAGAGGGATGTCCTGCATCAGTCGCTGCGGAAGGTGACAGCATCACCTCGCGAAGCGCACGCAGGACATCCCAAGCGTTATCTGAAGGAGACAAGCCATGACCGAACTGGTCGTCCGCCGACTGTTGATTGACCTGGAAGCGCCCATGCCCAGGCACTGGTGCGGGGGCGACGCATTTCGCACGGCGCTGTTCAACGCGCTGTCGATGAGCTTTCCGATGGGTGAGCAATTCTTCATCGACTCCGTACGAGACGGCCACAAGACATTGCCCCCCGACAAGCAGGCTGCCTTTGCCGCAGAGGTACGCGGGTTCATCGGGCAAGAGGCCACCCACCGCCGCCTGCACTCGCTGTTCAACAACCACCTGGAGCAACGCGGGCTGCGCAACCTGTGGGCAATGTCCATTGAGAAGCAGCGCAAGATGTTCGAAGGGCTGGACCCACGCCATGCCCTGGCGGTGACTGCCGCCAACGAGCACTTCACCGCGGTGCTGGCCGAATGGCTGCTCAGCCACCCCGAAGTGCTGAACGGCAGCGAAGAACGGCTGCAAACCCTGTGGCTGTGGCACAGCGCAGAAGAGGCAGAACACAAGAACACGGCCTTTGACCTGTACCACGCGCTGGGGGGCGATCATCACTGGCGCATCGTCTGGTTCCGCCGCACCACCATGATGTTTCTGCTGGATGTGACACGCCAGATTCTGAGCAACCTGCGCCGCGACGGCAGTCTGTATCGCCCGTCTACCTGGGCCAGTGCATGGCGCACGCTGTTGGGAGCCAACGGGCTGGTGCGGCAGACCTGGCGGCCGTGGAAGGACTACTTCCGTCGCGACTTTCACCCCAGCCAGCGCACCAACGTCCTTTCCCTGCAGTGGCTGCAGCACAACCGCAACCGCTTTATTCCGGTGGGAGAACGGGCCTGAAATGGCTCAGCGCCCGTGACACTTCCCAGGGTGTCATCCAGTAGTATTCGCTATTGATTTAATAGCTTCCTGCGCATTATTGGCGGGCGCAGAAGCCGAATTTCCTTCTGCGCCCTGCTTCACACTTCAGTGTGCACGCTCCAGCACACGCTCACGCACCGGGCCGCTGCGCTGCTCAATGGCATGCTGAACTTCCTTGCGCAACCCCAGCGCAAAGCTCCACTCGGCTACGACGAAAAGCGGGCCTACCAGCAGGCCCATCACATCGTCCACAAACGCGGGTTTGCGCCCTTCGTAGTAGTGCCCCACAAACTGGATGACCCAGCCCACGGCAAACATGCCCACGCCCCAGGCCAACCATGGGGTGGTGGCTAGCGCGTCCATTCCCGTGGTAGCGGCCAGCATGGCAGCCAGCAGCGCAGACATCACTAGCCCCAACCGCAAGTCCAGCCGCACATAAAACACGGCAGCCGCCACCGCCCCCACCAGCGCCGGGCTCAGCGGCACGCCCGCCAGCCACCACACCGGGCGGGACAGCAGCAGCACCACGGCAAACATGATCATGGGCACCCCCACAAAATGGGTGTGAATATTGCGAGGATCGCGGTGGTAGTCCGCATACTGAGAGAGGTGGTCGATCAGGGTTTTCATGGGTGTCTCCTTTCGTTGTTTTGCGCAGGATCGAATAGTTGGCGCGATTGGCTGCAAAGTCTGTCGGACAGCCGACAAAAGCCGCGCTGCGCGGCACACCCACTCTGGGACCCCTACCGCAATGCAGACTGCTCGGCACACCTGCCCGCTGGCCTGCGTGCAAGCAATGGGTGCACCCGTAACCAACGCCGAACTGCCACCTTGAAAAATGCATGGGGACACGCCCCAGCACCGCCCTTGTTGATTTTTTGCCTGCATGACCACCGAAGCCCTCGCCCACCTTTCCGCACTCCAGTCCGGCCGATGGTTTGCCCAGTTGCCTCCCGACTTTTCTGAAGCACTCATCCGCATGGGTCGCGTCCGCCAGTTGGCAGCGGGCCAATCGCTTTTTTTGCGGGGCGATCCGCCCTGCGGCCTGTACGCCGTGCTGCGCGGTGCTCTGAGCGTCTCAGGCACCGGCGGGCGGGCGGACGATGCACGCTCGGCCCTGCTCACGCGGCTGGAGCCGCCGCAGTGGTTTGGCGAGATTTCTGTTTTTGACGGCAACGTACGCAGTCATGACGCTGTGGTGGCCGAAGCCTGCACCCTGCTGCATGTGCCGCACGATGCCCTGCTGGACTGGCTGCGCATCCACCCCGAGCACTGGCATGCCCTAGCCTTGCTCATGGCAGACAAGTTGCGCACCGCCTTCATTGCGCTGGAAGACGCCGCCCTGCTGCCCGCCCCCCAGCGACTAGCACGCCGCCTGGTGATGATGGCCGAGGGCTACGGCCAATGGAATGCAGATGGGCTGACACGCCGGGTGATTGCGCTGTCACAAGAGCAGCTCTCGCAGATGCTGTCCATCTCTCGCCAGACCACCAACCAGATCCTGAAAGACCTGGAAGCCCGCCAGCTTGTGCGGGTGCAGCGCGGAGAGGTGGAAATCACCGATTTGCCGGGGCTGCGGCGGGTATACACCTGAAGTTGGGCTCATTGCAGGAGCGCCGGACGCTATCAAAAAGAGAGCTGCTGTCGCTGGTTTTACAAGCGGTAAAGCCCAGTTGCGCTACATAGTAAGCACACATTCGATTTCTGTGCAGAATGGCAGCATGCAACTGAACTACATCGCCAACGCATCCGTTCCGTCCACGTCCGGCCGCACTCTTGCGGTGATCGACCCGTCTGACGGCCAGCCTTTTGACGAGATCCAGCGCAGCAACGCGGACGACATTGACGCCGCCGTACACGCCGCGCGCCAGTGCTATCAGGCGGTGTGGCAGCGGCTGGCACCTGCCGAGCGGGGGCGGCTTTTGCAGAAGCTGTCGGCCAAGGTGCTGGAGCATGCCGACGAGCTGACAGCGCTGGAGCAGCGCGACTGCGGCAAACCCACCAAACAGGCCCGGGCCGATGCGGTGGCGCTGGCGCGTTACTTTGAGTTCTATGCCGGGGCCTGCGACAAGCTGCACGGCGAAACCATTCCCTACCTGGACGGCTACAGCGTGCTCACCTGGCGCGAGCCGCATGGCGTCACCGGCCACATCATTCCGTGGAACTACCCCATGCAGATTTTTGGCCGCAGCGTGGGCGGGGCACTGGCGGCGGGCAATGTGTGCGTGGTCAAGCCTGCTGAAGACGCCTGCCTGTCGCTGATCCGCGTGGCGCAGTTGGCGGCCGAGGTGGGCTTTCCACCCGGCGCCATCAACATCGTGACGGGCTACGGGCACGAGGTGGGCGATGCGCTGGCACGCCACCCGGGCATTGACCACATCAGCTTCACCGGCAGCCCCAAGGTGGGCACCATCATTCAGCAGGTGGCTGCTGAGCGCCACTGCCCCGTGACGCTGGAGCTGGGCGGCAAGAGCCCCCAAATCATCTTTGCCGATGCCGACCTGGACGCCGCCGTGCCCGTGGTGCTCAACGCCATCGTGCAAAACGCCGGGCAAACCTGCTCGGCAGGCTCGCGGTTGCTGATCGACTCGCTCATCTACGAGCCCCTGCTGGAGCGCCTGGGCCACGCCTTTGAAAAGCTGCGCGTAGGCCCCGCCGCCATGGACCTGGACGTGGGCCCACTGATTCGCCAAAGCCAGCAGCAGCGCGTGTGGGACTTTTTGTCGGACGCGCAAGTGGCTGGCATCCCCATGGTGGCGCAAGGCGTGGTGGTCGACGAAGCCCCTGAAGGCGGCTTCTACCAAGCACCCACACTGCTGCGAGATGTGCCGGTGCAGCACCGCCTGGCGCAGGAAGAGGTGTTTGGCCCCGTGCTCTCGGCCATGGCCTTCCAGGACGAGGACCACGCGGTCGAGCTGGCCAACGCCACGCAGTTCGGGCTGGTGGCAGGCATCTGGACGCGCGACGGCGCACGCCAGTTCCGCATGGCCAAGCGGGTGCACAGCGGGCAAGTGTTCATCAACAACTATGGCGCGGGCGGCGGTGTGGAGCTGCCGTTTGGCGGCGTCAAATCCAGCGGCTACGGGCGTGAGAAGGGGTTTGAGGCGCTGTACGGCTTCACCACCCTGAAAACCGTGGCCATCAAGCACGGCTGAGCCATGCCCCTGAGCGCCCCCGCCGCCCGCAAGGCCAGCCACATCCGCCGCGTGACGTACCAGGGCTACGAGCGCGAAGACGGGTTGTGGGACATTGAGGCCGAGCTGCACGACAGCAAGGCGCATGACATGCCCTCCTTCCGGCGCGAGGGCGTTCGCCTGGCGGGCGACCCCATTCACCACATGTGGCTGCGCGTCACCGTCGACCGGCAACTGGTGGTGCACGCCATCGAAGCCGCCATGGATGCCCACCCGCTGCAAGACTGCCCAGAGGCCCGCCCCGCGCTGCAAGGCATGGTGGGCACCTGCATGGCACGTGGCTGGCGGCAGGCCATTGCGCAGCACCTGGGCGGCGTGGCCAGTTGCACCCACCTGCGCGAGCTGCTGTTCAACATGGCCACGGCCGCCTTCCAGACCCTGCCTGCCGCCTTTGGCGGTGGCGACACGGCCACCCCACCCCGCCATCTGGGCCAGTGCAAGGGCTGGGACTTTGAGGGCAGCGGGGTCAAAGAGTATTTCCCGCAGTTCTATGGGCGCGGGTCAGCCAATGTGCAACCCTCCAGCCCATCGCATTCTTCAAGCAAAAAGAGCCTCTAGTGCTTATCCATCAAGCGCAAGTAGCTATCAAAAACAGAGCAATCCAACTCATACAGGAGATACCGCATGCGCGTGCAGAACAAATCCATCATCGTCACCGGCGCTGGCAACGGCATTGGCGAGGGCATTGCCAAGCGCCTGGCCGAAGAAGGTGCCAGCGTGCTGGTCAATGACATCAACACCGCAGGCGGCCAGCGCGTGGTGGCCGAGATCACGGCCGCAGGTGGCAAGGCCGCGTTTTTCCAGGCCGATGTCACGCAGTCGGCACAGGTCCAGGCCCTGGTGGCCGAGGCCGAGCGCCTGTTCGGCAAGCTGGATGCCATGGTGAACAACGCGGGCTGGACGCACCGCAACCGCCCCATGCTGGAGGTGAGCGAAGAAGAGTTCGACAAGGTCTTCGCCATCAACGTCAAAAGCATCTACCTCAGCGCCATCCACGCCGTGCCCGCACTGCGCCGCGCAGGCGGCGGCAGCCTCATCAACGTTGCCTCCACCGCCGGGCTGCGCCCCCGCCCGGGCCTGACCTGGTACAACGGGTCCAAAGGCGCGGTCATCACCATCAGCAAGTCGATGGCGGCCGAGCTGGGGCCCGACAACATCCGCGTCAATTGCCTGAACCCCGTCTTCAACCCCGACACCGGGCTGGCGGCCGAGTTTGCTGGCGGCCCGGTAGACGAAGCCCGCCGCGCAAAATTCCTGGCCACCATTCCGCTCGGGCGCTTTTCGACCGCGCAAGACGTGGCCAACGCCGCGCTGTACCTGGCCAGCGATGAGGCGGCCTTCATCAGCGGCGTGTGCATTGAGGTGGACGGCGCGCGCTGCGTGTAAGTGGCGAATGACCATGCAGGACTACTACGCCGCCCGCGCCAAGGAATACGACCAGATCTACGCCAAGCCCGAGCGGCAGGCCGATCTGCGCCAAATGGAAGCCTGGCTGCCCAGCGCATTGGCCGGGCGCAACGTGCTGGAAATTGCCTGCGGTACCGGCTACTGGACGCAGTTTTACGCCCCCCAGGCACAGGCGGTGCTGGCCATGGACGGCGCCCCGCAAACACTGGAGATTGCCCGCACCCGCGTGCCCGCCAATGTCACGCTGGCGCAGGGCGATGCCTATCAGCTGGCCGCGCTGGAGCAGCGTCCTTGGGATGCGGCGTTTGCAGGGTTCTGGTGGTCACACATTCCGCGCACGCGCATCTCTGCATTCCTGCAGGGCTTGCACTCGGTCTTGCAGCCGGGGGCCAAGGTCGTCTTCATGGACAACCGGTATGTGCCAGGCAGCAGCACTCCGATTTCAGAGCCCGATGCTGATGGCGATACCTACCAGCAACGCCCACTGCGCGATGGCTCTACGCACCGCGTGCTGAAAAACTTTCCGTCGCGCGAAGAACTGCTGGCTTGCGTGGCAGACGACTCAGCCAATGCCCAGGTCACCGAATGGGACTACTTCTGGGCTCTGATACACCTTGCGGCCCCGTTGAACGGGCTGTAGCGCTGTGCTGTTCAAGCCACCGCCTGGGCCACAGACGGCTGCACAGGCAGCCGCCAGTCCATGAACTCCGCAATCTCCGCCTGCTTGGCCCAGGCATCACGCTCGCCCAGGTCCATCAAGGCCTGCGTGAATGACGCCTCAAACAACAGATAGCTGGCCAGGGCAGAGCCTTGCGTGCGGCTGCCGTCGCGCCGCACGCCCATGCCCGCCAGCAGGGCGCGCACGGGGTTGGGCAGGTCGCCCAGGTGGGCGGCGGCAATGTCATCAATGCGCTGCGTGGGCGAGATGACCAGACAGCGGATGGGCTTCCAGGGCATGCTGTTGCGGGCTGCTTCGGGCACCTGGGCCAGCGCGCGGTTGATGCGCTCCAGCTTCTCCACGTCAGAGGCCAGCGTGTCCAGAAAAATGCTGGCCATGGCGTGCCCCGCCACCTGGGCCAGGCTAGGGTAGCGCCGCTCGGGCAGTTCCTGGTTCTGGGCAGGCCCGTCCAGCGCCCGGCCTGCGCCAATCACCATCAGGCGCTCGGCCCCCAGATGCAGTGCGGGTGACAGCGGCGCGGTCTGGCGCATGCTGCCATCGCCAAACCAGGTGGAGGCCCCATCGTGCAGCAGCCTGCGGGCCGGAAAGATGAACGGAATGGCCGAGGAAGCCAGCAGATGGTCGTGCGTGAGGTAGCCCTGCACGGCGCGGCGCTGGGGCCGCTCCCAGGGTGCCACAGGCTGACCGCTGCAGTAAAACGTGATGTGCCGCCCCGTGCCGTAGCACGACGCTGTGACCGCCAGCGCACTAAGGCAGCGGCGGCCCAGCATGGTAGGCAGCCGCTCCATGGGCACCAGCTCGCGCAGCAGCCCGGCCAGGGGCGCGTTGTCGAGCAGGCTGCGGGGTTTGAGCCTGCGCCAGCGGGCCACTGCCCAGCCCAGCGACAAGGCCGTGAGCCAGCTCGCCCCAGTGCGCAGCACATTCCACGCATCGGTGGAATACACCTGATGCGCGTGGAACCCGCTCCACACGGCACACAGCTCATCCACCGCACGATCAAAGTCATCGGCTTTGCAAGCCAAGGCGGCACTGTTGATGGCTCCTGCAGAGGTGCCCACCACAATGCCAAAGGGGCTGACGGCGCGGTCTGCTCCCAGCGCAAAGGAGCCGGGGTGTGATCCAGGGGCATTCGACGCCTGAACATCTACCGAAGCCTCCCACTGCGCCTTCATGCGCGCCACAGCCCGCAGCACCCCCACTTGGTAGGCCGCACGCGCGCCGCCACCGCTGAGGATGAGTGCGGTGGTAGCGCGCTGGCGCATGGTGGCCCGCCTTAGAACAGTTCAATCCTGGGGCCGCTGCTCGGCGCCATCTGCAAGGCCGGGGTGTGTGCAGGCTCATCCACCGCTGGGTCAGCCGATGCGCCTGCGCCAGAGCCCAGCGACAACACGCTTTCAGAAGCCGTGGCCAGCGAGTGCGCCACCCGCTGGGCGTACATCACGTAGTCGTTCGTCCAGCGCTGCAGCAGCTCCTCCAGCAACTGCGGTGGGGGCGGTGCCTTGCCGTCAATCAGCAGGTAAAGCTGCGAAAAGTGGTCGGACAGGCTGCCCAGCGCACGGTTGATCTGCTCTAGCAACTGGCGGTTGATGTCCTGGAACTGCATCTGGCTCAGCGTCTCCAGCACATCCTCGGTCACGCTGCGTACGTCGGTCTGCATGGTGGCAGACAACTCGCTCAGGTAAGGCACCAGTTCTGACAGCGTGACGCCCACCGTCTCCACATGGCGCGCAATGTCGGCAATCTGGTCGGACGACTGCACGCCCAGTGTTTCGCGCAGGCGGTCAAACTCGGTGTCGATGGACGCTGCCGCATGCACGATGCCATCGTGCACTTGGCGCGCTGCCGCCGTGGTCTCGCCCGACAGGCGGCGCACCTCATCGGCCACCACCTTGAAACCCGCCCCGGCCTGACCCGCACGGGCCGCCTCAATCGTGGCGTTCAGGGAGATGATCTGGATCTTGCGCGCAATGTCCGTGATCTGCTCGGCCACGGGCATCAGCTCCCGCACCTGCCCTGCCACATCGTGCACGCGCTCCATGCTCTGTGAACGCAGAGACTCGTAGTTGCGCTGGTGGGCGGCCAGGCGCTGCATGGTTTCGGCATGCTCTGCGGCCTGGGCTTGCGACACCTCGGACATGCGGGCCGAGTGCTCAATGGCCTGCGTGACGCGCTGGCTCATCTCGTGCGATACGCGGTGGATGCGATTGACACGCTCCATCATCGCGAACACTGCGGTCTCCGAGGTCTGGATGGTGGCCCCCACCTGCTGCTGCAGGACCGAAAACGCCTGCTGCGAGGTGCTGATGTCCTGCGCCAGCAAGGCCCCTACCGGGTTGCCTGCGCTCTCCACCGCGCGATGGCGGTGCAGGTAGTGGGGCAAGACGGCCCCCACGGCCAGCCCCAGAATGGCCCATAGGGCAGAGGACAGGCTCAGGGCGTCTGGCATGGTCCATGCCACCACCAGCAGCGCGCCCGCCAGCAGGGCACCGTATTGGGAGACAGTCGAATGGGTGAGTGCGTACAAGGCCGTTCGAACGCGCCGCAACTCAGGGGTAAAACGGGGTATTTGCATGATGACCTCACGTGCCCGGCAGAACCTGGCGAATGACCTGGAGCAGGTCTTGCCCCCCCACCGGCTTGACCAGCCAGCCCGTGGCGCCCAGGCGCTTGGCCTCGTCCCGCTTGGCCTGCTGGCTCTCGGTGGTCAGGGTGAGGATGGGCGTGAAGCGCAGCAGCTTGCGCACCTCGGAGATCAGGCCCAGCCCATCCAGGCGCGGCATGTTCACGTCGGTGATGATGAGGTCGGGCCGCAGGCCCTGCTGCACCTTCTCCAGCGCGGCCAGCCCGTCATTGGCAATCTCCACCTTGAAGCCGCCAATCTCTAGCGTGCTTTTCAGGCTCATCAGCATGGTGCTGGAGTCATCGACAAGAAAGATGGTTTTCATGGTGTTGCCCCCTCCCGCGAGGCTTTGGCCCGACGGGCCTCTTGAACAGCTTGAGTGGCTTGAGTCGCTTGAATGGTGAGATGCCTTGCCAGCAGGCGTGCAAGCACCGGGTCTTGTGCATTGAGCATGACCTGGGGCTTCCAGTACACCAGGGCCTGCAGCACGGCGGTGTGCATGTGCTCGCAGCGCGCCAGGTGCACTTTGGGGTTCTTGCGCGCTTGCAGCCACTGGGTCAGCGCTTCAGCGTCTTCCACGGTGACGATGCCTTCGAGCGCAGCGTGGGTCTTGAGGTAGCGGACTGGCATCAGACAAGCTCCTTGGGGTTGAGGACCAGCAACACGCTCCCGTCGCCCATCAGGGCTGTTCCGGCAAAGCCGGTGATGCCGGCCAGAACGCCCTCCAGGGGCTTGAGGATGATGTCGCAGGTGCCGTGAAAGTTGTCCACGATGAGGCCCACGGCCTCGCCACCGCTGCGCACCACCAGCACCGCATGCTCGCCATCTTCGTTGAGCTGCTGGGGTTCGCCCATCGCCAGCAGATCGTTCATGGCGCGCAGGGGCACGATGCGCCCGCGCAGCACCGCCGTGCGGGCCTGCTTGAAGGTGTGGATGTCTTCACCATGCACGCGCACGGTCTCCACGATCATGTCCATGGGCACGCCAAAGCGTCGCTGGCCGGTTTCGATGACCATGACGTTGGTCACGGCCATGGACAGCGGCAGAGACAGCGTGATGCAGGTGCCCTTGGTCGCCTCGCTGCGCAGCGTGACCGAGCCGTTGATGCGCTCGATGGTGGAGCGCACCACATCCATGCCCACGCCGCGCCCGCTCAGATCCGTCACCGTCTCGGCGGTAGAAAAGCCGGGGGCAAAAATCAGGTATTGCGCCTCCTGGTCTGACAGCGCCTCGGCACGCTCGGGGGTAAGCAGCCCACGCTCCACGGCCTTGGCCTTGACGCGGGCCACATCAATGCCCGCGCCATCGTCGCGGATCTCAATGAACACGCGGTCGCCTTCCTGCCGTGCGCCCACTTCGATGGTGCCCTGGGGGCCCTTGCCCGCCATCTGACGCACGCCGGGCAATTCAATGCCATGGTCCAGGCTGTTGCGCAGGATGTGGACCAAGGGCTCTGCCAGGGCTTCGATCACAGTCTTGTCGGCTTCGGTGTCTTCGCCCGACATGACCAGGCGCACCTCCTTGCTCAGCTTGCGCGATATGTCGCGCACCAGGCGGCCAAAGCGCTGGAACACCGTGCCCACCGGCAGCATGCGCACCTGCATGATGGCGTGCTGCATGTCTTCGGCAATGCGGTTGATGACGGCGTATTGCGCCTTGATCTCACGGGCCAGCTCGCGGTTCTCATGCACGCTCTCGGCCCGTGCAGCCAGATAGGGCAGCGCGTTCTTGGCCACCACCATTTCACCGATCAGGTCCATCAGGCGGTCAATCTTTTCCTGCGACACCTTGAGGACGCGATGGCCGTTGTCTTCTGCTCCGGCTGCAGGGCCTGATGCCACCGTACTCGTGGAGGTGGCAGAGGCGGTGCGAAGCTCCGCAGCAGCGGCAGTGGCTTCCGCCTCCTTAGGCTGCACCTGCCCGGCTGCAGCTACAGCCACAGGTTCCACGGGCTGCGGTGCGTGGGCTTGCGCCCATTGCAGTAACTCGTTGCGCTGGTAGGGCAGGTCCGCGTCGGACTCTGGCACGCCCGTCGCACACAGGGTGCTGCCCGCATGCAGGGCCGCCAAGGTGTTGCGCACCGCCTGCAGGCTGCCATCGGCCAGATCGGCACGGCCCAGCAGCGCCAGTTGGTCCGCCCAGAGTTGCACGATGCGGCGGGTGAGCACGCCGTAGGCCTGGGCGTCCTCTGCCGTCAAAGAAACTGGCGCTGGGGCAGGCGCAGATGAAGGCACCACGCCTTGGCTCGCCACGCTTACACCGGCCGCCACGGCGGGCTCGGAAGCCGCTGGTGAGGCCCCAAGCACAGGCGCTTCATCGTCCAGGCTCCATGCAGTCATCTGCTCGGGCACAAAGCGAAAGTGCTCTTCCACGTAAGCCTTGGGGGCCGTGGTGAGTATGCGAAACACCAGCGTGCACACATAGCAGTCCCACCCGGCATTCACTGCCGGACGGGTCACCGGGGCCACATCCAGCCACACCAGGCCCGGCACGGCGCGGGCCATGCGCCAGGGGTCTTCACCTTTGAAGAAGCAACCCTCTTCAGGGCGGTACTCCACCACCGTCAGCACAGTGGCGCTTGAGCCGCCCTCCCCTGCGCCCAGCTCTGCTTGCGCATCCTCTACCCACTCTGGCAATGGAGCGGCAGGGGCGACCACCGCCACCGCAGCAGCCGCAGGCGTTTCATCAGCCTCCGTGTGCTGCGCCAAAAAGGCGCGCAATGCATCCACGTGCGGCTGCCCTCCGGCCCCGTCCTGCGCACCCAGAGTACCCGTGGCGGCAATCACGTCCACCAGGCTGCCGGCATAGTCCATGGCGTCCAGAATGGCGTCGGCCAGTTCGGTGCTGTAGTTCAGCTTCTGGCTGCGCACGCGGTCCAGCACATCTTCAGCGGCATGCACAACCCGCTCCAGAGCCTGGAACTCAAACAGGCCGCAGTTGCCCTTGAAGGTGTGCACCTGCCGGAACAGATCGTTGAGCAACTCCTGGTCCTGCGGGGCACGTTCAATCGCCATCAGCCGCTCGCCAATGGTCTCCAGCAGATCACGCGCTTCTTGCGCAAACTGCTCGATCAGCTCGTTCGGATTCACGCTCATTGCTGCCTCCCGCCAGGGGTTGGTGCGGAAATACGGCGGTTGCCACCCTTGGCCATGTCACGCGCAGCGCGCAGGGCGGCCTCGTGGTCGCCCAGCATCAGGGCCACCGTCAGCACCAGCTCGGCCGGGCGGGCAGGCTTGACCAGGTAGGCATTGGCCCCTGCGGCAAACGCTGCATCGGCATCGTGGGCCTGCGCCTCGGTGGAGACCATGAGTACCGGGGCCTGCAGCACGGTGTCATCCCGCCCCGCAGCACTGCTTTGCGAGCCTAAGGCCCGCAAAGCCCGCACAAACGCGTAGCCATCCATGCGCGGCATGTTGATGTCGCTCACAAACAGATCAAAGCTGGGCTTGGTGCCGCGCTGGGCAATCTTCTCCAGCGCCTCCATGCCGTTGACGGCCTCCTCGATCTGCCAGCCAGCATCGCCCAGCATCTTGCGGTGGTACATGCGCACGGTGGCTGCATCGTCCACCACCAGAATGTGCTTGGTACGAAGGTTCAGGGTACTCATGGTTTGCCTCCCTGCACGGGGCGCTGGTACACCAGCGCATCCGGAAAGCGGCGCACGGTGTAGAGGGTGGAGATACGGCTCATGGATTCGGAATGCCCCAGGCACAGAAAGCCGCCGGGCCGCAAGCTTTCAAACAGGTTCTCGGCAGCCAGCCGCCGCGATACGTCGTCGAAATAGATGAGGAGGTTGCGGCAGAAGAT
Source organism: Acidovorax sp. DW039 (assembly GCF_037101375.1). Classification (NCBI taxonomy): domain Bacteria; kingdom Pseudomonadati; phylum Pseudomonadota; class Betaproteobacteria; order Burkholderiales; family Comamonadaceae; genus Acidovorax; species Acidovorax sp. DW039. The sequence goes on from NZ_AP029019.1 coordinate 2,935,009, forward strand.
GATGTCAATGTCACGAAAACGGCGGCAGTCCGCAGCGTCGGACAGGTTCAGGCGCGAGAACTCCACCGCAGACACCAGATCACGGGAAATGGCGTAGGTGCCGTCCGGGCGCTTGCTGAAGTACCGGTCCAGGTACTGGGCAGGCAGGTTGGACACCGAGCGGGGCGAATACACGCCGCGCTGCGCAGCCTCCAGCACCGAGGTGTCGATGTCCGAGGAAAAAATCTCCACATCGTGCTCATGAATACCGGGCCAGCGCTCGAGCAGGTAGATGGCAATCGAGTACGGCTCTTCGCCGGTGGAAGACGGGATGGACCAGATGCGCAGCCGCTCGCCCGCAGGCTTGCGGCGGGCGCACTCGTCCAGCATGTGGTTGACCATGCAGTCAAACTGGTACGACTCGCGAAAGAAGTAGGTTTCGTTCACGGTCATGGCGTTGACCAAATGCTGCAGTTCGTCGCTGGAGCGCTCAAACCTCAGGGCAATGAAGTAGCTGCGAAAGTCGTCTGCACCGGTGACCTGGATACGCTCCACCAGGCGCTTGTCCACAAAGTAGCGCTTGCTCTCGTCAAAGTGGATGCCCGTCTTGCGATAGAAGAACTCGCGGAACTTCAGAAAGTCTGCATCGGTGATGGACACCGACGCCTGCGGTGCACGCACGGGCGCTCTCATGTGGCCTCCATGCGGGAGATGGCGATGTCGATGGTGAACGCCAGGAAGGAATCCCCCCCAAACCGCGCCAGCGTTGCCTCCAGCAAGGGCACGTCTTGCGCCTGCCCCACCTCGGCCATGACCTCCACCGCAGAGGCCACTACATTGAGGTTGTGGTCCCGCTCCAGCACACGGCACAGCCAGTCGCGCACCTCGGGGTGCGCCAGTTCTGACAGCAACTGCAGGGTCAGCAACCGCACATCAGGGTCAGGGTCAGCCAGCAGGCCTTGCACATAGGGGGCCAGCACCTGCGGCATTTGGGCCAGCACGTCCATGGCACCGTTGCGCAAACTCGCGTCATCGCTTTGCAGCAAAGGCATCAGCCCGTGCACCACCGCATCACACGGCATGGTGGACAAAGACGCCAGCAGGGCTGAACGCACCATTGCATCGGTCTCGACCTGCAAGGCGCGCAACAGATCGGGAGCACGCTGCAGGTGCCCCCGCAAGCCAATGGCGGCCCAGCGCCGAGCCTGTGCGTCGGGCTGGGTGAGCTGGCTGGCCAGTGCCGCAGGTGTGGGAGGCGCCGAGACACCTGGCCCGGGAATGTGCGCAAAGCCGTGGTCAGGACTGCGCTGGGTGGCACGTTGCAAGGCCATCTCAGGCTCCTTGAAGACGGTCGGCCAGCAGCCAGTCGCGCAGCTGCGCGGCGACCTGCTGACAGGGAAGCACGGCGGATGCACCGCCTTGCGCGATCAGTTCGTGGGGCATGCCAAACACCACGGCGGTATCGGCCGATTCGGCAATGGTGCGCCCACCCTTGCGGCGCAAATCGGCCATTGGCTTGGCACCGTCGTCCCCCATGCCGGTGAGCAGCACCCCCACCAGGCGGGTGGCATCCATGTGCTGCAGGGCGGACTCCATCAGCCGCGACACAGATGGGTGCCACGGGTATGTTCCCGATTCAGGCGTTGGGCGCACGCACAGCTCAGCGCCCAGCGGTGCGACCACCATGTCGGAGCCTCCACGGGCCACGTACACGGTGCCCGCCTGCACGCGCATGGGGCGGTCAACCTCCACTACATTCAGTGGGCACATGGCGTCCATGCGGCGCGCCAGCACCCCCGTGAAGTTGGCGGGCATGTGCTGGGCCAGCAAAACCGGCCACGGGAAGTGCGCTGGAAGCTGGGGCAAAACATCTTCCAGCGTGCGGGGGCCGCCCGTGGATACGCCGATGACCACCAGGCCCTCGGGCAGGCCTTTATGGCTCTGCGGTGCCAGCGTATGGACTTTGGCAGCCGGGGCGCGTGCATGGGCTCCCAAGGCTTCGCTGCGCTGCCGGGTCTGAGCACTGCGCGCAGAGGAAGTGCGCTCTCGACAAGACCGCGCGGCCCGGCCCACACGAGCGCCTGCAGCGGCGCACACCTTGGCAATCAGTTCATGGGCCACCTGCTCGAGATTGAGCGAGATGGTGCCGCCAGGCTTGGCCACACAATCCACCGCGCCCAAGGCCATGGCCTCCAGTGTGGCCAAAGCGCCTTGCTCGGTCAGCGAGCTGACCATGACCACGGGCGTGGGGCGCACCTGCATCATGAGCGACAACGAAGTCAGGCCGTCCATGTCGGGCATGTTCACATCCAGCGTCACCACGTCGGGCTCGCATTCCACCAACCGCTCTACGGCCTCGCGGCCATTGCGTGCGGTCTCTACCGCCATGCCTGCACCCTGCAGCAGCTGGCCCAGGGTGCGGCGCATGAGTGCGGAGTCATCCACTACAAGCACTTTGGTCATGGCGCCCTCTCCTCGCTCATCTCTGTCATTCCACCCGCTCAGGCCGCCAGGGCCACGGGTTGGGGCGTGCTGTGGGCAGAAGAAGCCGGGGCGAGGCCTGCCATGAGCTGCTCAGGCTCAACCAGCATCACCAGGCGGCGATCCCCGTCCAGCTTGGCGACCCGGCGGATCAGCCGTGACTGTTCTTCCGACAGCTCGGGGGCTGGCTCGATGGCACTGGCAGCAATGCGCAGCACCTCGGCTACGGAGTCCACGATGAAGCCGGTGCGCCGCTGGCCAATGTGGTAGACCATGATGCGCTGGCGATCATTGCGATCACAGCGCGAGAGGCCCATGCGGCTGCGCTGGTCAATGACCGGAAGCACCGTGCCGCGCAGGTTGATGACGCCTTCGGCATAGACGGGCGTGCGGGGCACGCGGGTCAGGGTTTCGGGAACGCGCACGATCTCCTGCACGCTCATGATGGGCACGCCGTATTCCTCGCCCGCGAGCCGGAACACCACCACCTGCAGGTCTTCATCGGCCCCGGCACTACTGGCTGTGGCCGAATCCGTGATGCTGAAACCGGTCATGTGTATCTCCTCTGAATGGGGGCTGGCATTGCCTTGATCGAGCAGCTGCGCATTCACTTCGTCGCCCAGCAGCAGCTCCTGCACGCCGGGCAGGCTGGCGATGGACAGCACAGACACCAGGCGGCGGCCATCGTCCAGGCGGCAGATGGAAGAAAACTCCTGCATGGAGCCGTCTTGCGCCAGCAGGGACGGCAAGGGCTCAGAGGCATCTGCAGGTACGGTGATGACTTCCTTGACCGTATCAGTCACCAGCCCGATGGCCGCGCCGTCTGACAGCCCCACCACCACCACGCGCTGGCGCTCGTCATGGTCCACTTCTGGCAAGCCAAACAGGCGCCGCAACCCCACCAACGGCAGCAGACGCTGGCGCAGCGAGATCAGGCCCAGCACATGGGGCGCCGCATGCGGCAATTCGGTGATGGCAGTGGGGCACTGGACGATTTCACGCACATCGGCGATATCCACGCCGTATTCCTGCCCTGCCACCGTAAAGCTCACCAGACGCTGTTCGCCGTCCAGACCATCCTGCGAGGCCGCTGCATCGGGTAGCCCACCCACCGCGGGCGCAGCTCCGGCTGCAGCGCCATGGGCTGCAGCCGCCGCCAGCGTCTGGTTGAGCCGAGCAAACTGGTCTTGCACCACCTTGGCCAAATCGAGCACCAGCACCAGCTCGGTCCCCTGCGCGCCCTGGCGCTGGATCACGCCGGTGAGGTAGTCGCCATGGGCCAGCGAACGAAACTGCCGGGCGGGCACCACCTCGTGGGGCTGGACATGGATCACGCTGCGAACCTGGTCCACCAGAAAGCCGAACAACTGCCCGCTTTCGATCACCACAGCGCGGGTGGCATCGTCGCTTTCGCGCTCTTCCAGCCCAAAAATCAGCCGTAGGTTGAGCACGGGCAGGATGCGCCCGCGCAGGTTGGCCAGGCCATCCAGGGCGCGGGGGGCCAAGGGCAGGCGCGCCACATCGGGCGCACGGATGATCTCCTGCACGGGTGCCAAGGGCACGGCAAACACTTCTTCAGCCACGCTGAAGGTCACAAACTGACCTTCAGCACAGCCCGTATCGGTCACGGTTTCGTCGCTGGGGCGCATGGCAGCTTCCTCGCGCTAGGGAACAGGCAGCCTTCAGGAGCTTTGCAGCTCATCGGCCAACGAAGCGATCTCCTCAATCGCGGCAGAAAGCTCTTCCGCCCCTTGCGACTGCTGTTTGGCCGCTGCGGCGGCCTGCTCTGCGGCCTTTTCTGCCTGCGCGGCAGCGGCAGAGACCTGGTCCACTCCCACCTTGACCTGTGTGAGGGCGGTCAGGATTTCGTCGGAAGCCTGCACCGCCGCCTCGTTACCAGAGACGAGCGCGGCCACATCGCCTTCCATCGTCTGCAGGCCGGTGGTGATGCCACGCGCTTTTTCCGCTTCTACCTGCGCCGCGCCCATGATTTCGGACAGATCACGGCCCACGAGAGAAATCTGGTCCTGGATGCTCTTGACCAAGTCCTTGATGCGGTCGGCGTTCTCTGCCGAGTCATGGGCGAGGTTGCGTATATCGGTGGCCACCACCACAAAGCCCTTGCCGTACTCTCCCGCGCGGGCTGCTTCAATGCTGCCGTTCACAGCCAGCATGTTGGTCTGGATCGACACCTGGGTGATGGCGTCCACGATCTTGTCGATCTTGCGGCTCACCAGCTCCAGCGCCTTGACCTGCTGCGTGCTGGCCCGGGTGGACTCGACGCCCGCAGAGATGCTGGCAATCAAGCCATCAATCAACGACTTGCTCTCGCCCATCAGGGTCTGGATGGTCTCGGCCCGCTCACGGCCTACCCCTGCGCGAGAGGATGCCAGCTGAGCGCCCTTTTCGATCTGGGTGATGGATGCAGCGGATCGGGAAGTAGCTAGCGATTGGGCCTGGGCCCCTTTGCGAATCTGGTCCAGCGCCACCATGATTTGCGAGGCAGAGCGGTTGATTTCCTGCACCACGCTGGCCAGCTCTTCGGCGGCAGAAGCGACCTCTTCCGCGCTCTTGCCAATATCGGTGCTGGTCTTGAGTTCGTCGGCCAGCTCAGACAGGTTTTGAGCGGTTTGCTCACACTCGGACAGCGCGGCGCTTTGCTCCTGCACGGTCTTGGCGGCCTCTTCGCAGGCGGAGCTTTGCTCGGTGGCTGCAGCGGCAATGGTCTCGGCCCCTCTGAGCGCTTCCTTGGAAGCGACATCTGACTGCGAAGCCGATGTAGCAATCTCCGTCGCCCCTGCCACGATCTGCGCGGCATCGGTGCCGATGCGCTGGAGCTGGTCGAGGATCGCACCACTCTTGTCCACTTCGGCCTGCACTGCCACGGCGGCCGAGTTGATGCCCTGGGAGATGTCGTTCACATCCGACTGGATCTGCGCCACCAGTTCCTGGATCTGCTTGGCACTTTTTTCGCTGGTTTCGGCCAGGGTGCGCACCTCATCGGCCACCACGGCAAAACCTTTGCCGTGCTGCCCGGCGCGGGCTGCCTCGATGGCAGCGTTGAGTGCGAGCAGATTGGTCTGGTCGGCAATGCGCGCCACCGCCTTCACGATGTCGCCGATGCTCGACGCCTGGCGCTCCAGCTCGCCCACCATCTTCACGGACTCTGCCTGCCGCTGGGCGGCTACGTTCACATTGGAGATGGTGGCGCGCACATCGTCATTCATGCCAGTCACCAGCTTCTGCATGCCTTCGGCACGCTTCTGGGCCAGCTGAGCCGCATCGAGCTGCCGCGTAATGGCATCGCCGATCTGGGTGATGGCAGCCAATGACTGCTGCGCCGCACCGGAGGCCTCTTCAGCGCCGCTGGCAATCTGGTCGCTGGCGCGCTTGAGTTCCTCGGCAGCAGAAGCCGCCTCATTCACACCCGACGCAAGTTGCGTGGCGGCACTGGCAACGCGCTCGGAAGCCTGCTGCTGCTTGGCCAGCGTTCGCGCCCGCTTGCGTTGCAGTTCAGCATCCTTGCTGACCTGCCGACCGATTCCGTGACTGCCCTGCCCGGGCACGACGGCCTTGGCATCGGTTTGGCGCATGACCAGTGACATGAGTAGCTCCTTTGGTTCGCGTTGCGCGATAGGTTTCAAATTGCAACGCAAATTTGCCATATTTGAATAATATGGTCAATCTGATAACAAACAAAGGAGCAAAAATTAAATTCACGCGGTTTTAAAGCTGCATAGATTTTCTTAATTTGATAAATTTGTTAACCATTTGTCTTGGCACCTTGATCCACGAGGGAGGATCAGCCCAGCACCTCCCTGAGTGCCGCGTCGTACAACGTCGTCAGGCGGTCCATCACTTCCAGCAGGCGCTCGCTGGTGGTGGCCACGGCGGCCAGGCCCTGCGCGTCGGGGTTGCGGCGTATCGCAGGTTCAAAGAACAGCCATTGCGATTGCCCCAGCTCCAGCTCTGTACGAATGGCGGGGGTGGACACGGGAGCCGATGCCAACACCTGCAGTGCCTGCTTGAACTCCTGGGCGTCTGCGGTGATCTGCGCCTGGGCCTGGGCCTTTGCATCCATGCCTGCAGCCAGCATGAAATAGTTCTTGGCCATGCGCTGCGACAGCATGCGCTGGCGGCCCGCCATGTTCACCAGCTTGGCGCTGGGTGCACGGGCCAGTTTCTCCAGTGATTCGGTTGCAGTCTGTGCTGCGGCCATCATGCGGTCTGCCTGTTCCCCTACGGCAGCGGCTGCAGCCTTGGAAGGGGCCACCGCCGTCAGGGTGTTCAGAATGGCGTATTGCTTCTGGATTTCCTCCAGCTGGCGGTTCAGCTCGGCAGGCCATGCCCCGGCCTGCGATCCCTTGCCCAGGTCCGCAGCACCAGCCTGCGCCTGCTTGCGCACCTTGGCCAGAACGTCCTGCGCCACTTCAGGCATGACCTGCAAATGCTGCTGGCAATAGGCTTTGGCCATCCGTTGCGACAGCGCCCGAAAAGAACCCGACACATTGATCGCCGCCGAAAGGGCCATCTGTGCCTGCACCGTGACGGCCCAGCTGGGAAGCACAACCCCCGCAGTGACCCATTGCACCATGCGGCGACGTTGGCGAGACCAGGAAACTGCGGTGTGCGTGGAGTGTGTGTTGTGACATGCCATGGCCAGACTCAGCCTTTCGGGTAAACAGGTGAAAAGACAGGATGAAAGGCAAAAAACATTCATCCCAGATGCATAAATTGTGTAAACAAGGCGAACACCCGGCCTTGCGCCAGATCAATGCGCACATCGCAGCTGGCAGCGAAGATGACTCCGGAATGGATGCAGGCCTGAAACCTTGACGCGCATCAAGACAATGAAGAACTTGCGGCGCGTCGGAAACAGGCCTTCGGGCACAATTCGGGCATGGCTGAACGTGTCATTCCCCTGGTGGACCTGCGCCGCGCTGACTTGCCAGCCCAGGTTCCTTTGCATCCCTCACAGGCCACCGGTCTGCTGGTGGACACGCTGGGGCGCCCGCTGCGTGACCTGCGCATCAGCGTGACGGACCGCTGCAACTTCCGCTGCAACTACTGCATGCCCAAGGAAGTTTTTGACAAGGACTACCCCTACCTTCCACACAGCGCGCTGCTGAGCTTTGAGGAAATCACCCGCCTGGCCAGCCTGTTCCTTGCCCACGGCGTGCGAAAAATCCGCCTGACCGGCGGCGAGCCCCTGCTGCGCAAAAACGTGGAGGCGTTGATCACCCAGCTGGCCCAGTTGCGCACGGTGGACGGCAAGCCCCCGGACCTCACACTGACGACCAACGGATCGCTGCTGGCGCGCAAGGCACGCGCTCTGAAGGAAGCGGGCCTGAACCGGGTGACGGTGAGCCTGGACGGACTGGACGACGCGGTGTTCCGCCGCATGAACGACGTGGACTTTCCGGTGGCAGACGTGCTGGAAGGCATTGAGGCCGCGCACGCTGCAGGCCTGTCGCACATCAAGGTCAACATGGTGGTCAAGCGCGGCACCAACGACCACGAAATCCTGCCCATGGCCCGGCATTTTCGTGGCACGGGCACGACCCTGCGGTTCATCGAGTACATGGACGTAGGCGCAACCAACGGCTGGCGCATGGACGAAGTCCTGCCCTCGGTTGAACTCATCCAACGCCTGCAAGCCGAACTGCCCCTGATCCCCCTGGCCCCCAGCAGCGCAGGAGAAACCGCGGAACGCTGGGGCTATGCCGATGCGGCAGGCCAGCATGACCCGGCGCTGGGCGAGGTGGGCGTCATCAGCAGCGTGACCCAGGCTTTCTGCCGCGACTGCAATCGCGCCCGCCTCTCCACCGAAGGCAAGCTCTACTTGTGCCTGTTCGCGTCACAGGGCTACGACCTGCGCAGCCTGCTGCGCGGCGGTGCCAACGACGCAGAGATTGCCGCAGCACTTGCCCCCATCTGGCAGCAGCGCAAGGACCGCTACTCTGAGCTGCGTGGCACCCTGCCGCCTGAAATGTCATCGGGTGGTCGGCGTGTGGAAATGAGCTACATCGGTGGATGATGCGCCCGATCCGTGGGCACCGCCCGCCCAGTTTTCTTTTGAAGATTTAAAAAGCACTCCCTGCATGATTGATACCCAAGACATCACCGGCCTGGTTCTCGCCGGAGGCCGTGGCTCCCGCATGGGGGGCGTGGACAAAGGCCTGCAGACCTTTCGGGGCTTGCCACTGGCTTTGCACACGCTGATGCGGCTGCAACTGCAGGTGGGCGCGACGCTGATCAATGCCAACCGCAATCTGGCTGCATATGAATCGTTTGGCGCCCCGGTGTGGCCAGATGCCACCAGCGATTACGCAGGCCCGCTGGCGGGCTTTCTGACCGGGCTGGAACGTTGCGAGACGCCGTGGCTGCTGACGGTGCCCTGTGATACCCCGCTATTCCCACTGGACCTGGCCACCCGCATGGCGCAGGCGGCAGACGAGCAGCAGGCCGACATTGCCATGGCCGCAGCGCCAGAAGACGATGGCAGCGGCCACACCACGGTACGCACACAGCCCGTGTTCTGCCTGCTGCGGGTGAATCTGCTGGATAGTCTGGTGCGCTTTACCCAGGCCGGTGGGCGCAAGATTGATGCATGGACGGCCCAGCACCATTGCGTGACCGTGCCGTTCGATCAGCCCGGCGACGACCCCAAGGCGTTTTTCAATGCCAACACCCTGGCCGAGCTGCAGGCGCTGGAAAAGGACGCCTGACCCCGCCCCGCCCCACCTCCAGAGCCCTACGCACTGACTGCATTCCTGCATTTCCATGAAAACCATTGCCCAGATTGCCGCTGAACTGGAAGGCTATGACCCCCAGGCTTTGCATGCCGATCAAGTCAACGCCTTCTTGCACAAGCTGGTTCAGCCGGTGGCTGAAGCCGAGGAAGTGGGCGTTTTTGAAGCCCTGGGCCGGGTGCTGGCGCAAGATGTGATCTCCCCCATCAGCGTGCCCCCACACGACAACTCGGCCATGGATGGCTATGCGTTTGCGGGCAGCCAGCTGGTGGCGGGCCAGCCGCTCACGCTGCGCAGCGTGGGCACTGCGCTGGCAGGCAAGGCGTGGGTGGGCAGCCTGCAACCCGGTGAGTGCGTGAAGATCATGACCGGAGCCATCATGCCCACCGGTCTGGACACCGTGGTCCCCCAGGAGTTCACCACCGCACAGGGTGACCAGATCACCATCGCCCCTGACATATTGCGCCTGGGCGACAACCGCCGCTTCAAGGGCGAAGACCTGATGGAAGGCAGCGTGGCACTGGCCCGTGGGGAGCTGCTGACCCCAGCGGCCCTCGGCCTCATCGCCAGCCTGGGCCTCAAAACGGTGCGCGTATCACGCCGCTTGCGGGTGGCCTATTTTTCTACCGGTGACGAAATCCTGAGCCTGGGCGAGCCCCCGCGCGAAGGCGCGGTGTACGACAGCAACCGCTACACCGTGTTTGGCCTGCTCACCCGGCTAGGAGTGGAGGTGATCGACATGGGCGTGGTGCGCGACGACCCTGCCCTGTTGGAAACCGCCTTCACCACCGCAGCGCAATGCGCCGACGCCATCATCACCAGCGGCGGGGTGAGTGTGGGCGAAGCAGACCACACCCGCGCGATGATGAAAAAGCTGGGCGACGTGGCCTTCTGGCGCATCGCCATGCGGCCCGGTCGCCCCATGGCGGTGGGGCAGATTGCTGCAGCGCCAGCGCAGGCAAAAACGGCCTCCAGCGCTGATAAATCAAGCGCAGGCAGCTATCAAAATGATAACAACCAAACCGCGGAAGCCATCCTGTTCGGCTTGCCTGGAAACCCGGTGGCGGTGATGGTGACCTTCCTGGCCTTTGTGCGCCCCGCCCTGCTGCGCATGATGGGCAGCACACGCCCGGCCCCACCGCTGCTGCGGGCCGCCAGTACCGAAGCCATGCGCAAAAAGCCGGGACGCACCGAATACCAGCGTGGCACCGTCACCACCGCGGCAGATGGCAGCCTGCAGGTTCGCACCACCGGCAACCAGGGCTCGGGCGTGCTCAGCTCCATGGTGCAGGCCAATGGTCTGATCGTGTTGCACCACCACCAGGGCAATGTGGCCGCGGGGGATACGGTGGACGTGATGCTTTTTGATGGCGTGATCTAGACCCGCCAACGGCCCTTAGGTTTCTTGTTCCGTCTTGTCGTGAGGCGGCATCCGACACCGCACAGTGTCGTTCAGCGGTATGAATAAGAGATTCGCCTCATCAAGGAAGCCTCATGCCCTATACATCGCAGCACCTCGCAGAGCCACCCACACGCGAAGCGGTAGACGCCTTGCAGGGAACGGCCGTCATTGAATTTGGCACGCCTTGGTGTCCGCACTGCCTGCGGGCCCAGCCGTTCATCGAGCAGGCCTTGCTGCGCCTGCCCCAAATGCAGCACATCAAAGTGGAAGACGGGCCCGGCAAAAGGCTGGGGCGCAGCTTTAAGGTCAAGCTGTGGCCCACGCTGGTGGTGCTGAAGGATGGGCTGGAGATAGCCCGCGTGGTGCGCCCCACCACGCAGGCTGAGGTCGACGAGGCTCTAGCAAGTCTGGCGGGATAGACGTCGCGAACGACAGCTCCCGCCAGCTTCAAGAATTGCGCAGCGGACCCGCCATCAGCGCATCTGCACCGAGCCAGACACGCTGATCTGCACCTGTTCACGTCCAGGCTGCACAGGCACGGGCGCTGCCGCAAAGGAAGCCATCTTCTCGCGCATGGGTGCAGCGCCCATCAGCGTGACCGTGCTCATGCCGGAGCCCGAGACACTCACTTCCCGCAACCCATAGCCGCCAAAGCCAAAGGCTTGGGTCAGCTCGGCAGCGCGCACCTTGAACTGCTCAATCGCCTGCACCTGGGCCTCGCTTTCAGCTTTGGCCCTGGCCTCGCGCGACAGGGCAAAAGTCACATCGCTGACCGCCATGGACGAAAGCTTTCCCGCCATCGCGGTGATGCGGGCAAAGTCCCTCCCCTGTAGACGCAACTCGGCCTGACCATGCCAACCCATCACCTTCTCGTCTTTGCCATAGCGGGGCGACAGGCTGAAATTGCCGGTAGACACATCCATCTGCCCTGGCTGGGCAGATGCCTTGGCCTCTGCCAGAGCGGCATCCAGAATCTGCTTGAGCTGGGTCTGTGCCGCAGCCAGTGTGTTGGCATCCTTGGTCGCCGTCAGGGTGATGACCAGCAAGTCCTGCTGCACTTCCACCATGCCTGTGGCAGACAACTGCATCACATTGCGCGGCTCGGCCGCCACCGATACCGGTGCAACGGCTGATTGCGCAAAAGCGGCATTACCGCCCGCCAAAAAAGCGCAGGCAGCTACCAAATAAATAGCATTTTTCATCCATCAGTTCCTTTGAATTGGGCAAGACTCCACAGTCAGGCACCCTTCCCAACCATTCATATCCGACCCATACAGTGCAGTGTGTAGGCGCTGGCCGCAAAGCCGAGTCGGACAAGGCAGACTGTTGGGCAAAACTTGTAACAGTTGGTCAAACCCGAGGGCAAAACACGAACTTTGGCGTCCAACTTGGTCAGAATCCGCTCTGTTACAAATTGGACTGAGATCAATATGGCCACAACACCCAACCGTACCGACAAAGTTCTTGTGGTGGATGACGACGCCCGCATCCGCGACTTGCTGCGCCGCTATCTGACCCAGGAAGGCTTCGAAGTCATGGTGGCGGAAGACGGCAAAGCCCTCAACCGGCTGCTGCTGCGCGAAACTGTGGACATCATCGTGCTGGACCTGATGATGCCCGGCGAAGATGGCCTGTCGATCTGCCGCCGCCTGCGCGCTGCCAATGACCGCACTCCCATCATCATGCTCACCGCCAAGGGTGAGGATGTAGACCGCATCGTGGGCCTGGAAGTAGGTGCCGACGACTACCTGGGCAAGCCTTTCAATCCCCGAGAACTCCTGGCCCGTATCCACGCCGTGCTGCGCCGCCGCCCAGCCCAAGAGGCGCCCGGCGCACCCTCCGGCGACAACGAAGTGGTCACCTTCGGCCCCTTCACCTTTGACCTGGGTACCCGCGCCCTGCAGCGCAACGGTGAAGAGTTGCCTTTGACCACCGGCGAATTCGCTATGCTCAAGGCTCTGGTGCGCCACCCGCGCCAGCCGCTGTCGCGTGAGAAGCTGGCCCTGCTGGCGCGTGGCCGCGAATTCGAGCCCTTTGACCGCAGCCTGGATGTCCAGGTTTCGCGCCTGCGCAAGCTGGTAGAAGTGGACGCAGCAGCGCCCCGCTACATCCAGACCGTGTGGGGTGTGGGCTATGTGTTTGTACCGGACGGAACGAGCTAATTCACAATGAACAAGCCTGACGGCAATACCCGGCCACGCAGGCGCACATCGGAAGGATCGCCAGCAGACGCCACCAGCCCCGCACCGCTGGAGTCGTCTCTGCGCATTTCCCGCGAGCAACGTGCCCGCGTGGGTCTGAACCTCTTCTGGCGCACCTTCTTCTTGCTGGCTCTGCTGCTGGTGGGCAGCATTCTGGCGTGGCTGCAGACGCTGCGGGCGCTTGAGTTCGAGCCCCGCACCCTGCAGACTGCGCAGCAGATCGCCTCGCTGGTCAATCTCAGCCGCGCGGCGCTGGTGCACTCCGACGCCATCGCTCGGGTCTCTCTGATCAAAACGATGGCCGACCAGGAAGGCGTGCGCATCCTGCCCCGCGAGCCCAATGACAAGTACACCCTGCTGGATGGCAGTGCGCTGGGGAATCGCCTCACGGAAGAACTCACCACACGGCTTGGCCCAGACACCATCGTGGCGCAGAACGTGAACGGCGAAAACGGGCTGTGGGTGGGCTTCAACATCAACGGAGACCCCAACTGGCTGTTGATGGACCGCTCCCGCTTCAGTCCTGCGGGAGGGCGCACTTGGCTCATCTGGCTGATTACGGCGGGGGCGTTGTCTCTAGCCGGTGCAGCAGCTATTGCCCGCCTGATCAATCGGCCGCTCAAGCAGCTCTCCTATGCCGCCAATCGCGTGCGCGATGGGGACTTTGCAGCCAGCCATCTGGATGAAGAGGTGGTCACCAGCGAGATCCGCGAGGTCAATATTGGCTTCAACCGCATGGCACAAAAGCTTGCCAAGCTCGAGCAAGACCGGGCTGTGATGCTGGCGGGTATCTCACACGACCTGCGCACACCCCTGGCACGCCTGCGGCTCGAAACCGAAATGAGCGTGACCGATGACATCGCCCGCGAACACATGGTGGCCGATATTGTTCAGCTGGACGCCACCATCGACAAGTTTCTGGACTACGCGCGCCCTGACCACGTCACCCTCACACCCGTGAACCTGCACGCCGTGGTGTCGTCCTGCGTGTATGCCGTACAGGACCATCGGGAACTACAGATCACGATGCAGGTGCCCGAAGACCTGAACGTGCTGGCGGATGAGGTGGAACTGGCGCGGGTGATCTCCAACCTGCTGGAGAACGCACGCCGCTATGGCAAGAATCCGGTGACAGGCGTGACCAGCGTGGACATTGCAGCCAAGGGGCGGGAGAGCTGGGTTTTACTCAAGCTGCGCGACCATGGCGAAGGGGTACCGCCCGAGCAACTGTCCAATCTCACCAAGCCCTTCTTCCGTGGCGACTCCGCCCGCACGGCAGCCGCGGGTGCTGGACTGGGACTGTCGATTGTTGACAAGACCGTTCAGCGCATGGGCGGCATTTTTGCGTTGGCCAACTCCAGTACAGGTGGGTTGGTTGCACATATCCAGTTGCAGCGCGCCACTGAGCTACCTGCGGGGGTAGACCCCAAGCAGCGCCTCCAGCGCCCAGCGGTCAAACGGCATTTGCCACGAAAGCGCGCTCAAGAGCAGGCCTGAACCGATCCATCCTCTGTGCTCCCTCGGGGCCAGGGGACGAAGAGATGTTCAGGGCCGGTAAATGAGCGCAGCCGCCCGCGCCTCCATGGCCAGCTGCTGCCCCACCGGCCCGAGGCGCTCTGCTGTTTTGGCTTTGACGTTCACCCGGTCCACCTCAATACCCAGTGCCTGTGCAATGCAGGTGCGCATGGCGGGGATATGGGTAGCGAGGCGGGGAGCCTGGGCCACCACCGTGCTGTCAACATTACCAATTTCAAAACCGGCAGCGCGCACCCGGCGGGCCGCCTCGGTCAGCAAGACGGCTGAATCTGCACCGCGGAATTTCGCATCGGTGTCAGGAAAATGGGTTCCGATATCGCCTAACGCAGCGGCTCCCAGGATGGCGTCGGTGATGGCATGCAGCAATACATCTGCGTCTGAATGCCCCAGCAGCCCCATGGCGTGAGGAATCGTCACACCACCAATCACCAAAGGACGCCCAGGCACCAAAGCGTGCACATCCCAGCCTTCGCCAATCCTGAAATTCATTGATCCACTTCCTGCCCTTAGGGCCTCAACGCGCGTGTTCTACGCTTGAAAATCTTACCGCTCACCTGCGGCGACCCACCGCCTACCACGTCGCAATCAGGAGCGGGGTGCAGCCGCGCCCCATGCACCGCCAAAGCGCTCCAGCGTCGTGCCATGGCCCCGTTGTGCCAACACCGCACTGGCCAGAGCAAAATCATCCGGGTAGGTAACCTTGAAGTTCTGCGCCCCGCCGGGTACCAGCCGCGGATGCAGCCCCACGGCTTCCATGGCGCTCGCTTCATCCGTCACAGCGGGGCCAATGCGTTCGATGGCGTCCATCAATGGGCCGATGCGAAACATCTGCGGGGTCTGCGCCAGCCACTTGTCGCTCCGATCCACGGTACTGGCCACACGCACTCCACCAGGCCCGTCGATGGAGGTTTTGAGCGTATCAGGCAACTTATGCGCAAGCAGCCCTCCCACACCATCGTTGGCACAGGTGTCAATCAGGCTGTCGATCAGCGTGGATGTGATGAGGCAACGCGCTGCATCATGCACTAGCACCCAGTCCTGTGGCTGCGCCCCCCTTGCAAGCAAGGCTTTGAGCCCCCCCAGCACCGTATCGGCACGCGTGGGACCACCGCAGGGCACCGTAAAGAAAGACGGATGGGGATACGCATCCAGAAATTGATCACCCGCAGCCACCGCCACCAACGTACCCAGCAAGCGGCTGACCCCTGCAAAAGCCGCCAGGGTGTGCAACACCATGGGTTGCCCTGCCACCAGGTGGTATTGCTTGGGGAGGGCACCAGCCGCCGAAGCTGCCGCAGGGGCAGCCACCGCACGCAGCCCCACGCCCGCACAAGGAATCAGAGCCCAAAAACGACCTTGGGCTGACAGGGGAAGAGGGGCTGTGGGCAAGAGCGGTGCAGTCATGAGGGGCTCATTCTAGAATCTCCTTTCCCCGCTGCACCCGGCCCGTGCGCGCACCGCGCCCCAGGGGGTGCCCCGGGGCTGCAGACACTGTCCCGCATGGAACTCCCCAAACTCAATCCCGGTAAACGTTTCACCCTGCCCCGCCCTGTGGGCAGCGCAGATGCCCTGCTTCTGGCCCGCCTGGCCGAACGCGACAAGGCCGGTGGTCGCACCACAGCCATCGTCACGGCAGACGCGACGGATGCGCAGCGCCTGATCGAAGAGATGGCCTTTTTTGCACCGGGCCTGCGCTGCGCACTGTTCCCTGATTGGGAGACATTGCCCTACGACACGTTCTCGCCCCACCAGGACCTGATCAGCGAACGCCTGGCCACTTTGTGGCGCATCAGCCAGAAAGACAAGGACACGGGGGCAGACGTGGTGGTGGTCCCTGCCACCACAGCGCTCTACCGGCTGGCACCTCCCTCGTTCCTGGCGGGCTACACCTTTCATTTCAAGGTCAAGCAAAAGCTGGACGAAGCCAAGTTCAAGGCCCAGCTCACTCTGGCGGGCTACGCTCACGTATCGCAGGTGGTCAGCCCTGGCGAATACGCGGTGCGCGGTGGGTTGATTGACCTGTTTCCGATGGGTTCGCTGGTGCCTTACCGCGTGGATCTGTTTGATGACGAGATCGACAGCATCCGCACCTTTGACCCCGACACGCAGCGCAGCCTGTACCCGGTGCCTGAAGTGCGCCTGCTTCCGGGCCGTGAGTTCCCCATGGATGATGACGCGCGGGCCAAGTTCAGGAGCCGCTGGCGCGAGATGCTGGAGGGGGACCCCACCAAGAGCCGCATCTACAAGGACATGGGCAATGGCGTGGCCACAGCGGGCATCGAGTACTACCTGCCATTGTTCTTTGATGACACGGCAACGGTGTTCGACTACCTCGGAGCAGAAGCCACCGTCGTGCTGCATGGTGATCTGGAGCCAGCGTTCCAGCGCTTTTGGCAAGACACCCGTGAGCGGTATCGCTTGGTGCAAGGAGACCCCGAGCGCCCCGCCCTGCCGCCAGAGGCACTGTTCCTCTCCATCGACCAGTTCTACACGCGCGCCAATCACCACGCACAGCTATCGCTGCGCCCCGGTGTGCAGGACGTAGAAGACAACCCCCACTTCCAGAAGCTCGGGGACCTGTCGGTGGTGCGTGGTGCTGAAGACCCCTTGGCTCGCCTGCATACCCACCTGCGCAACACGCAGCATCGTGTTTTGTTGCTGGCCGAGAGCGATGGCCGCCGCGAAAGTCTGCTCGATTTTCTGCGCGCCAGTGGCGTCAATCCCCCTGCATTCGATTCGCTTTCTGCATTTCAAGCCGATGGCAGCGAGAAGGTAGGCATTGCCACTGCAGGGTTGACGGTGGGTTTCAGCTGGGTAGAGGACGGCATCGATTTCGTGACAGAAACCGAGCTGTTTGCGGCAGGGCCAACCACACGCCGCCGTAAAAAGCAGGAGCAGGTCAGCGATGTGGAAGCGCTGATCAAGGACCTGTCGGAGCTGAACCTGGGCGACCCGGTGGTGCACAGCGCGCACGGCATTGGCCGCTACCGCGGCCTGATCAACATGGACGTGGGCAACAAGAACCCCGACGGTACGCCCGCCCTGCAAGAGTTTCTGCATCTGGAGTATGCGGACAAGGCTGTTCTGTACGTGCCTGTGAGCCAGTTGCAGCTCATCAGCCGCTACACGGGCGTCAGCGCCGACGAAGCCCCGCTGCACAAGCTGGGTAGCGGCCAGTGGGAGAAGGCCAAGCGCAAGGCTGCAGAACAGGTGCGCGACAGCGCGGCCGAACTGCTCAACATCTACGCCCGCCGCGCCGCACGCGAAGGCCATGCCTTCCGCTACAGCCCGCAGGACTATGAGACCTTTGCCAACGATTTCGGCTTTGAAGAAACGGCCGACCAGAACGCGGCCATCCATGCTGTCATCCAGGACATGATCAGCCCG
The DNA here is from genome assembly GCF_037101375.1 of Acidovorax sp. DW039. Classification (NCBI taxonomy): domain Bacteria; kingdom Pseudomonadati; phylum Pseudomonadota; class Betaproteobacteria; order Burkholderiales; family Comamonadaceae; genus Acidovorax; species Acidovorax sp. DW039. The sequence continues at coordinate 2,952,747 of NZ_AP029019.1, forward strand.
CGCCCCATGGACAGGCTGGTCTGCGGCGACGTGGGTTTCGGCAAGACGGAAGTGGCCCTGCGCGCTGCCTTTGTGGCGGTAACCGGGGGCAAGCAGGTGGCTTTTCTGGCACCTACCACGCTGCTGGCTGAACAGCACTACCAGACGCTGGTGGATCGTTTCAGCAAATGGCCGGTGAAAATTGCCGAAGTCTCCCGGTTCCGCTCAGGCAAAGAGATCACTGCCGCCATCAAGGGCATTGCCGATGGCACGGTGGACATCGTGGTCGGCACCCACAAGCTGCTGTCCGAGTCCACCAAGTTCGCCAACCTGGGTTTGCTCATCATTGACGAAGAACACCGCTTTGGGGTACGCCACAAGGAGCAGATGAAGCAGCTGCGCGCCGAGGTGGATGTGCTCACCCTCACCGCCACCCCCATCCCGCGCACGCTGGGCATGGCGCTGGAAGGGCTGCGTGACCTGAGCGTTATCGCCACCGCGCCGCAGCGGCGTCTGGCCATCAAGACTTTCGTACGCAACGAGGGCACCGGCGTGATCCGCGAAGCGGTGCTGCGCGAACTCAAGCGTGGCGGCCAGTGCTACTTTCTGCACAACGAGGTCGAGACCATCGAAAACCGCCGCCAGAAGCTAGAAGAAATCCTGCCCGAAGCCCGCATTGCCGTGGCCCACGGCCAGATGCCCGAGCGCGAACTGGAACGTGTGATGCGTGACTTTGTGGCGCAGCGCTTCAACATCCTCCTGTGCTCGACCATCATCGAGACCGGCATCGACGTGCCCACGGCCAACACCATCATCATGAGCCGCGCCGACAAGTTTGGTCTGGCACAGCTGCACCAGTTGCGCGGGCGTGTGGGCCGCAGCCACCACCAAGCCTATGCCTACCTGATGGTGCCTGATGTGGAGGGATTGACCAAGCAGGCGCAGCAGCGTCTGGAAGCTATCCAGCAGATGGAGGAGCTTGGCAGTGGCTTCTACCTGGCCATGCATGACCTGGAAATCCGGGGTGCGGGCGAAGTGCTGGGCGAGAGCCAAAGCGGCAACATGCTGGAAGTTGGCTTCCAGCTCTACAACGAGATGCTCAGTGAAGCCGTGAAGGCGCTGAAGGCGGGCAAAGAGCCGGACCTGCTCTCACCTCTGTCAGTCACCACCGACATCAATCTGCACGCACCGGCGCTGCTACCCGATGATTACTGCGGCGACGTACACCTGCGTCTGTCGTTCTACAAGAAACTGGCTACAGCCAAGACCAGCGACCAGATCGACGGCCTGCTGGAAGAAATCGTAGACCGCTTTGGCAAGCTGCCGCCGCAAGCACAGACGCTCATCGACGTGCACCGCCTGCGGGTTTTGAGCCAGCCCTACGGGGTGGTGAAGGTGGATGCTGCGCCTGGTGTGATCAACATTACCTTCCGGCCCCAGCCTCCTGTGGACCCGATGCGCATCATTGAGCTGATCCAGAAGAACAAGCACATCAAGCTGGCGGGCAACGAGAAGCTGCGGATTGAAAGAGAGCTTCAGGAGCCCAAGGACCGCGCACAGATGGTGCGCGATGTGCTGCGCTCGCTCGGACAACCGCTCAACACGGCTGTTGCGGCCTAGCCTGGAGCATTCACATGGTTCTCGAAATCACCCTGGTTGCCCTGGCCTTGGTGATTTCGCTGGGCTTGCGACCCTGGCGGTTTCTGGTGCGCGCTACTGCCCCTGCTCAGTCGGGTGATCGCCGTAGGCACGAACCCTCTGCGCTGCTGACACCCCTGCTTGCCACCTTGGTGGTCCTGCCATGGATGTGGGCCCTGCCTACACTGCATCGCATGCCGTTGCAATTGCAATGGTCAGGCGCATGCCTTGTGGTGCTCATGCTGGGCTGGCCTGTGGCCATACCGGTACTGGTAGGAGTGGGCGCATTGGCATGGACGCTTTCGCCTGCGATGGACTGGATCGACGCCATCGGTGCTACCGCATGGCTGGGCGTGGTGCCCGCGAGCCTGGGGCTTTTGCTGGGCGCGCTGGTGAGACGGCTGACGGGAACCCAGCCTTTTGTATACGTCCTTGGACGGGCCTTTCTCGGCACCGTGGCATGCGTCTTCCTGGCTGGGCTCCTGTCTCAGTGGAGCGGTCACGCGCTGCCTGGCGTGGGAGGGGAGCTGTCTTTGGTGGCCCGCTGGCTCATGGCCTGGGGAGATGGATTTGTCACGGGCATGCTCACAGCCATCTTCGTGGCGTTCAAACCGGAATGGCTGGCTACATGGTCCGATAGGCTTTACATCCCCCGGCCCAAATGATGCGAATCAATGGTCAGGAGCGCGAGCCACACCTCATCGCAATGGTTGATACAGCGCAAGGGTTAAAGACGATGGCAGCGCGATAGTGACACCACTCATTACCAACAGGAGGGTTTCATGAAGTTGCTGAACGATCTCTTGCATACCGACTACGGCCTGATGAGCATCATCGTCATCACGATCACGCTGGGCATGGCCGTCTTCTTCATACGCATGTTTCTGGTCAAGATGAGCGAGCCGCCCAAACCCAATCCAGCCAAGGCAGCGCTGGCTGCACGAAAGCAGTCCCAGGCATCCGCCCATTAAGGTCTGGTCTCATCAGGGTCCTGAGTTCTGCACGGCGATACCATTGCGGGTTCTGTGACCCGCTATTTACCGCTGTCTTTGCCATGACCCTTGCTACCGAATTTGCCCCTGGCCTTTTTGTCCAGGGCATCGAAACACCTCAGTCCCTGTCGAACTACAAGCTCATCGCTTTTGACATGGACTCCACCCTGATCAACATCGAGTGCGTGGACGAAATCGCTGATGCTGCAGGCAGAAAGGCCGAGGTAGCCGCTATTACCGAGGCGGCCATGCAGGGTGTGATCACCGACTACAAGGAAAGCCTTCGGCAACGCGTGGCACTGCTCAAGGGCGTGACAGTGGCCCACATGGAAGAGGTATTCAGCCAGCGCCTGCGCTTCAACCCCGGTGCCAAGGAACTGGTCTCTGCAGCCAAAGCTGCTGGGCTGACCACATTGCTGGTGTCAGGCGGCTTCACGTTTTTTGCCAACCGGGTCAAGGCTGGGCTGGGCATTGACTTTGCACGCTCCAATATGCTGGAAATCGAGAACGATGTGCTCACCGGCCGCATGCTGGACCAGCCATGGGGCGACATTTGCGACGGTGCCGAAAAGCGCCGCACGCTGCTGGAAGTGGCTTCACTCATGGGCATCGCACCCTCACAGGCCATTGCCGTGGGCGACGGAGCAAACGACCTGCCAATGATGGGTGTCGCGGGCCTGTCTGTGGCGTACCACGCCAAGCCTGCTGTGCGCGCACAGGCCAAGGTGGCTATTCAGCAGGGGGGACTAGACCGCCTGCTGGAAATTTTCCAGTAATTTACTGGGGAACACTGAGCCACCTTCTGAACCTTTTGAATGCGCCAGCGCGTTACAGACCTCGGGTACAACCGCTGGCCCACAAATCTGCATTTCGGCGCGTTAACCCTTGGCAGGTAAACCCAGCGCAGGTTTGCTGCTGCGGGGGCTGCGCCTCACCAGCGAGACTGCGCCTGCCTTGGGCGTATCCACCAAGTCAGCCAACGTCACGCCATCCAGCACCGCAAGGTAGGCGTTGATCGCCTCACCCAAAGCGCCCTTGAGTCGGCAATTGCCGGTAAGGCGGCATTGATTGACGGCAGGATCAAAACACTCCACCAGGTGGAAGTCAGTTTCCGTTTGCCTGACGACTGCCCCGAGGTTGATCTCGGCAGGGTCTTTCATTAACCGCATGCCGCCCCCGCGCCCCCGGGTGGTCTCCAGCAGGCCTTGTGCAGCCAGCTCCTGCACGATCTTCATCAAATGGCTGCGCGAGATACCGTAGCCCTCGGCCACTTCAGTGATGGTGACCGGCTGCTCCCGTCCTCGCGTGGCGGCGCAGTACATCAGTACACGCAAGGTGTAGTCCGTCCATTGGGTGAGGCGCATGGGGTTTGTCCTGGGTCAATTTAAACATGCTTGTGCTTTGCATTTTATTGAATAAAATATTCACATCAAATGCATCTTTAAGGACCCATCATGAATGCCCGCCTGCAGGAAACTCAGCCAGCCTTGAATCCCGAGCAAGCTATCGGTCAGATTGCAGTGCAGTTGCCGGGTGCAACTGCTGTCTTCCGCAGGCTGAAGCTTGATTTCTGCTGTGGTGGCAACATCAGCCTGCGCGAAGCAGTCACCCAAAAATCGCTTGATCTGGACGCTGTCCTTGCTGAACTCGCGACCCTTCAGCGCTCTGATGAGGCCCCCGCCTCCGGATCTCCTTCCGAATTGATTGACCATATCCTGGAGCGCTACCACGCCGTACATCGCGCCCAGTTGCCAGAGCTGATCCGCATGGCAAGGCGTGTCGAAGCAGTGCATCGTGACCATCCTGAAGTCCCCGCAGGGCTGGCCGACACCCTGGAGGCCATGCACGACGAATTGCTGTCGCACATGCACAAGGAAGAGGCCATCCTGTTCCCCATGCTGAAGGCTGGAGGCAATCCTTTTGTAGGGCAGCCCATAGGCATGATGCGTGCAGAACATACAGATCACGGCGCGGCACTGGACAGGCTTAACGCGCTAACCCACGACGCCACCCCGCCCCAAGGTGCATGCAATACCTGGCGTGCGCTCTACGCAGGCATTGCGCAACTCAATGACGACCTGATCAACCACATCCACCTGGAGAACAACGTGCTGTTTCCTCCGTTTGAGTCCTCTGCCGGGGCACAAACTTGCGGTACATCAGCTTGTGGTTGCCATTGAGCATGCACACTTCGCCCATGCAGCCCCTTGCCACCCACCGAACGCCCAACCCCGAGTCGATCGACGAACTGGTCCGCGCCTTTTATGCCGACGTGCGCAAGGACGCATTGCTGGGCCCGGTGTTTGACAAGGCTCTGCACGGCCAGTGGGACGCCCACCTTCAAAGACTGGTGGATTTCTGGAGCACGGTTTTGCTGGGTTCACGCACCTTCAAGGGCAATGTGCTGGACAAGCACATGCAGTTGCATGACGTGACCCCTGCCCACTTTGCTGCCTGGGTGCACTTGTGGAATGGGCATACCTCGCGCATGTTTGCTCCCGAGGTGGCACATGGCCTGCAGGCGGCAGCGCACGGGGTGGCACGCAACCTATTCAGGGGTTACTTCGGACATACGCCTGCCTTTGAGGCAGCGCGCAGTCACTCCACCGAACCCGCTACCTAAGAACCTGTTCAAAGATCAACTCACAAAACTCTTCTGGCGTCGTTGCCGGATCTTGTCGTACTCCGCGTCCTGCCTGCGAAGCGGCACCCACCCAAAACCACTACGGTGATTTTTTGTGAACTGCCCCAAGTCAGCGGCCTCGCAAGGGTTCGAGCAGCGCAGAAAGGCCGTTGTGGTCGATTTCGTGCATCAGGGCAAGCAGCCGACCCAATTCATTTGCCGGAAACCCCTCCCGCGCAAACCAGTTCAGGTAATTGCCCGGCAGATCAGCGATCACACAGCCCTTGTGTTTGCCGTAAGGCATCTGCACGGTCACAAGCCGCTGCAACGTCTGTGGGTCCATGCCATCAATATGCATGGCCTTATCCCCCGGCGCGTTTGACTTTGTGCCCCAGCTTCTGCAACTCGGTCATCACGCGCTCGATGTGATCACCCTGCACTTCAATCACGCCATCCTTCACGGTTCCGCCAGTACCGCAGGCCGTCTTGAGCTTCTTTCCCAGTTGCTCCAGGGCGGCGTCGTCAAGCAACACTCCTTTGATCAAGGTCACCGCTTTACCACCCCGCCCCTTGGTTTCGCGCGACACACGCACCACCCCGTCGCCCGTGGGCAAGGGCTTGTTGAGCTTACATATGCACTCTGCCTTGGGCTTTGAACAGTCGGGGCACATGCGACCATGGTCTGTGGAATAGACCAAGCCACCCAGGCTCTTGAGATCACGCAGAGAAGCCATCGCTACTTTCCCTGTGCGCTGAGGAGTTGAAAATTCAGCAGCCGTGTCGCCATCACGGTCTCTGCAAAGAAGAACAGCAGCGCCATGAGGAATGAGACCACACCGGTCAGAAAACTCGTCACCGCCCAGCTGTGTCCCCGGAAGTCCATCGTCTCACCCAGAAACAGCAGCACGATCGTGACACCGATGAAGAAGCCACAAAGCGTCAGCAGCCCGATGCAGGCATTGGCAAGCCGGCCTCGGGTGCGCAGGTAACCCAGTTCCAGGATTGCCATGTCGTGCTGTGCCGCATCGCTGGAATGCCGCGCCCGGTCCTCCACCACTCTTGCCCGGTCAATGATGCGCGCCAGGCGTCCCGCCACAGCGCCGATCATGCCCGCCACGGCGGTGAGCAGAAAAACAGGAGCCACGGCAAGCTGAATGCCATGGGTGATGGTGCTGGGTTCTATGGGAGTCATGGGGGTGCTCTTTCAGTAGCCTGAAAACGGAGGGTTGCGATTATCAGCCGCTTTTTCGCGTGTTTTGACGTGAAATGATGGCCGGCGAGGCCTCGAAAACCCTGCAGTCAGGGATACTCCTGCCTCCGCCCCGGCTCACATCATTTCCCACGTCTCGCCCCGCTGCACCTTATGTCCTTTTCCTCCCTCGGACTGTCCACCTCCCTGGTTCAGGCAGCCCATGCCAATGGGCTCGTTGAACCCACCCCCGTGCAACTGCAAGCCGTTGCCCTCATCCTCCAGGGGCGGGACCTGTGGGCCTGCGCGCAAACCGGCTCTGGCAAGACTGCGGCTTACGCCCTGCCCTTGCTGGATAGGATATGCAACACGCCCAGCCCTCGAAAGCAGCAAGGCACTCGCGTCCTGGTTCTGGTTCCCACGCGTGAACTTGCGCTGCAGGTGGGGGAAGTGCTCTCCAACCTGGCAAACAAGCTCCCGACACCCATCCGTACGGCTGTGTTGTATGGCGGCGTTTCCATCAACCCGCAGATGATGCGACTGCGGGGCGGCGCAGACATCGTGGTCGCTACGCCTGGCAGGTTGCTGGACCTAGTCCGCAGCAACGCCCTGCGGCTGGGCGATGTGCAGCATCTGGTACTGGACGAAGCAGATCGCTTGCTGGACCCAGGCTTTGCCGACGAGCTCCAGGCTGTGCTGGCCCTGGTGCCTTCGATGCGCCAAACCCTGCTCTTCTCGGCCACCTTTGCACCTGCCGTACAGACACTGGCCCAAAGCCTTCTGCGCGACCCGGTAAGGGTGGAGATATCGACCGAGCAGCAAGCCCTGCCTGACATTGCCCAGCGCGCGATTGCGGTGGACACCAAACGGCGCACCCAACTGCTCAAGCACCTTGTCCAGCAGCATGGCTGGTCACGCGTGCTGGTGTTTGTTGCCACGCAATATGCGGCAGAGCACATTGCCGAAAAGCTCTACAAAGCGGGCATCTTTGCGTCGCCCTTTCATGGCGGATTGAGCCAGGGGGCACGCAACCAGGTGCTGCAGGAGTTCAAGGATGAACGCTGGCAGGTTGTCGTGACCACCGACCTTGCGGCGCGAGGGATTGATATCGCACAACTGCCCGCCGTGGTGAACTATGACCTGCCCCGCTCTGCCGTCGATTACGTTCACCGCATTGGCCGCACGGGGCGCGCGGGCGAGCAAGGCGTCGCTGTGAGCTTTGTCACCGCAGATGCACAGGCCCATTTCCGGTTGATTTCGAAACGTTACCAGCTGGACCTTCCGCTGGAAGTCATCGCCGGATTTGAGCCCACCGAGCAACCTGCCCCTGCCTCCCAAACCACCGGTGGCATCAAAGGCAAACGCCCCAGCAAAAAAGACAAGCTGAGGGCGGCGGCTCAAGCCGCCGCTGCTACAGCCAACAACGAGGCAGACTGAACCCCGCTCGGACACCTTCCGAAAGACGCCTCCCCTGCTCTACTCCCCCAGCAAACAGAAAATCTCTACAGGAGGTAGAGCGGAGCATCAAAGTCAGAAGGGGGACAGTCATGCGCCAATAAAAGTTTTCACTGAAAGCATCAGGTGACAAAATGCAACAATCTTTTTGTGGCGCATTCTGTTCACCATGCCTGAGAGCTTTGATTTGATGCAGCTTTTGCCTGGGGCTGTTTTGCTCACACGCGATGGCGTCATCTGCTTTGCCAACCGGGCTTCAGTCAGCCTGCTGGAGGCCAACAGCGCAGCCGACATTCTGGGCAGGCCACCTGGAGATTTCGTCCACCCGCTGGACCAGACACGCTCCAGCCAACGCATAGAGCAGGTAGCCCGCCCAGAGCAGGAGGGCCGCCCCAACAAATCTTCCGAATTCCGTATCCGCACCCTCAAAGGCAATCTGCGCATGGTGTTGATCTCCAGCGTCGCCATCGAGTGGGAGGGTTCGCCCGCCTTGCTGATGTGCGGGCTGGACATGACACATCAGGGCGAAATACAGGCCCAGCTGCGCGAGAGCGAGCAGAACTACCGCCGCCTGTTCGAAAACATGCAGGACGTCTACTACCGCACCGATGCGCAGGGAGTGGTTCAGCATGTAGGGCCGGGTGTACGGCGCGTTCTGGGTTACGAGCCCCATGAAATCGAGGGCCGAACCGCCGAGTCGTACTACCCGCAAAGCTCTGACCGGGATGCCTTCAAGGCGGCCATCATGGCCAAAGGCGAGGTAGCCGACTTTCCGGGGCAGATGGTGCGGCGCGATGGCACCGTGATCGACATCTCCATCAGCAGCCACGCCCTCTACGATCACGCGGGCAACTTTGCGGGCGTGGAAGGCATCTATCGCGACGTCACCCAACGCAAAAACCTGGAACGCGAACTTCAGCGCCTGGCCACGACCGACATGCTCACCGGCATGGCCAACCGCAGGGCGTTTCTGGAGGCAGCGGAAGCAGTGTATGAAAGGGCACGCCAGCACAACGAACCCCTGGCGCTGCTGATGCTGGACCTGGATCACTTCAAGGCCATCAATGACCGGCTAGGCCATCTGGAAGGTGACAAAGCACTCGTAGCGTTTGCCACCGCAGTCAAAGCCCATGTGCGCCCGGGGGACATGGTGGGACGACTGGGGGGAGAAGAATTTGCAGTCCTGCTACCGCACACGTCGGCAGAAGAAGCCATCACCATCGCCAGTCGCATCTTGAATGGTGTGGCAGGCCTGCGGCTGGCGGACGAATCAGGGCAGACCTACCGCATCACCGCCAGCCTGGGGGTGGGCACCGTCAGCCTCAAAGACCGCAGCCTGCGGGACATGCTGGACCGCGCGGACCAAGCCCTCTACCACGCGAAAAACAGGGGGCGTAATCAGATTGCAGTGGCGGAATCGTCGCCTTCCTGAAGCCTGCTCCCCCTGCCACCGCCCACTGGATCAGAAGAATCAGCGTACACAGGGGCTGCAGCAAGAGCAGGCAGGATCAGGCAGATCAGTAATGCGGTGGCAACTCGTCACGCAGGTTGCGCACCATGCCCGTGCCTGCCTCAGGCATCTGCTGGCGCAGGTGCTTGATCTCCTCTACCAATCGCTCCATCAGCTGCTGCTGTTGGTAGATAGTCATGTTGAGCTGATCGAGCAGATCCTCGGTGTAGCTGGCCTTGATCTCCAGGCTTTCCAGGCGCTGATGCACCTGATCGAGGTCATTGGTTTCTGACATCTTTCAGATCGCCTGACCCAAACGCGCCACGCCCTCGCGGATCTTGTCGGCGTCTGCAGTGGCAAACGACAGGCGGAAGGTGGCGTGATCCGGGTTGGCACAGAAGAACGGCGTTCCAGGCACAAAGGCCACGCCCTTTTCGATGGCGCGCTTGGCCAGCACGTTGCCGTCGGCCACCTTGCCGCCCGCACCCGTCAGGCGCGCCCACACAAACAGGCCGCCCTGGGGCTGCACAAACTCAATGGCATCGCCCAGCTCCTTGCGCAGCGCGTCGCCCATGGCCTGGGCGCGCTCGGCATACACCTTGCGAACATGGGCCAGTGTGGCGGGCATGCGGCCCGCCTTGAGGTACTGCGCAGCCGTGGCCTGGGCAAAGGTGCTGGTGTGTGCGTCGCTGAACTGCTTGCACATGGTGGCCTTGCCCAGCAGCTCTGCCGGGGCAATCATCCAACCCACGCGCAGGCCGGGCGACAGCACCTTGCTCAGGCTGCCGCAGTGCACCAGCAGCTCGCGGCTGCCGGGCACGCTGGCCGACAGGTTGAGCAGGCTGGGCGGTGGCGCATCGCCAAAGTACAGGTCGCCGTAGGGGTCGTCCTCGACGATCAGGGTGTTGTGCTTCACCGCCATCTCCAGCACGGCCTTGCGGCGCTCCAGGCTCAGCATGGCGCCGCTGGGGTTGCCGAAGGTGGGGATCAAGTACACAAACTTGGGCTTGTGCTCGGCGATCAGCTTCTCCAGCTCGTCGGTCTTCACGCCGTTGCCGTCGATGGGCGCGCTGATCAGTTCAGCGCCGTACAGGCGGAAACACTGGATGGTGGCCAGGAAGGTCGGGCCTTCCACGATCACCTTGTCGCCGGGGCTGATGAGGGTCTTGCCCAGCAGGTCCAGCGCCTGCTGGCTGCCGGTGGTCACGATCAGGTTGTCGGCCGCCACATCCTTGGCGCCCTTGCTGGTCATGAAGGCTGCCAACTGCTCACGCAAAGGGTTGTAGCCCTCGGTCGCCCCGTACTGCAGTGCAGCGCCGGGCTCTTCGGCCAGGGCAGCATTGCTGGCGGCGCGGATGCCATCCACGTCGAACATGGCGCTGTCAGGGAACCCACCCGCAAAGCTGATGATGCCGGGCTTGCCCAGCAGCTTGAAGAGTTCGCGGATGGCGGAGGTTTCTACGTTGTTCAGGCGGTCGGCAAATTGCATGGCGTGTGCGGATGAAAAATGGCTAGAGACCCTGCATTGTCGCCAATTGGCGCGCAGGTTTCCTGCAGTGCGCCACGGTGCCCGCTGGAACACAGGCCGCCGTACCGCCACGGGCAGGCGATCAATCCGCCTGAATGCTGGCCCGCGCAGCCACAGCCCGCATCAACGGTAGCTCGCGCTCGATACGCATGCGCAACGCTTCTCCGTTGCCACCAATCGGGGTCAGCCCCAAATCCACCATCTTCTTCTTGAAGTCGGGCGATGCCATCGTGTCGGCCAGCGCCTTTTCCAGCTTTTTCTGCACCGCTGCAGGCAGGCCCGCTGGCCCCACAAAGGCAAACCACGACCCCATGTCAAAACCGGGGTAGCCGCTTTCTGCCACGGTGGGCACATCCGGCAGCAGGTGCAAGCGCTGCGGGCTCAACACCGCAATGGGCTTGATCTTGCCCGCCTTGATGAGTGGTGTGGAGGCCACCACGGTGTCTACCGCCAAAGGCACCTGCCCGCCCATCAAGGCCGTGAGGCTGGGTGAACTGCCACTGAACGGCACATGCATCATCTGAAACCCTACCGTGGTCTTGAGCATTTCTGCTCCAAAGTGCACCGAAGAGCCCGTTCCGTAGGAGCCGTAAGAGAACTTCTCTGGCGCAGCCTTGGCCTGCGCCACGATGTCTTTGAGTGTTTTGCCGGGGGTGTCGTTGTTGGCCACCAAAAGCAGTCCCATGTCAGCCACCAGCGCCAAGGGCGTGAAGCTCTTGACGGGGTCGTAAGGCAGGCTGCTGCGTATCGCAGGATTCATCGTGAGGGTGGTGTTCGACCCCAGCAAAAGCGTGTAGCCGTCCGCAGGTGCTTTGGCCACCATCGAAGCAGCAACCACGGTGCCTGCGCCGGGCCGGTTCTCCACCACCATCGGCTGCCCCAGGCGTTCTCCCAAGGCTGTCGCCAGCAGACGGCCCAGGATGTCTGTCGCGCCACCCGGCGCAAAGGGCACGACCAGTTTGATGGGCCGCTCAGGGTAGGTCTGGGCCAGGCCAATGCCCGGGAGGGCCAGCAAACAGGTACTGGCGACCAAAGTCGATACAAAACGGGACCGCAGCATGATGAAGCTCTCCAGAACAAGCTCAGAAACGGGCAACGCAAAGAACGGGCCATGCAGCAAGGCGTGATCACGGTCCGTGCGCAGTGCTTCATGCTACCTGCCCATCAGGAAGCGACCTCAACGGCCGCCGGCCCCACAACGGCCACGAAAGCTGCAGGACAATGCCTGACCGTGCACAACGGCCACAAAGACCACCCCACAGATCCTGATTGACGATGAAAACCGCCAGCATCGAACCATTTTTCGCCACCCTGAAAGCCGCCAACCCCATGCCCAACACCGAGCTGGAATACACCACCGTGTTCGAGCTGCTGGCCGCTGTGTTGCTGTCGGCCCAGGCCACCGATGTGGGCGTGAACAAAGCCACGCGCAAGCTGTTCCCCGTGGCGGGCACGCCGCAGGCCATCCTGGACCTGGGGCTGGAGGGGCTGGAGGGTTACATCAAGACCATCGGCCTGTACCGCACCAAGGCCAAGAACCTGATGGAGACCTGCCGCATCCTGGTGGAGCAGCACGGCAGCCAGGTGCCCCGCACGCGCGAAGCGCTGGAGGCCCTGCCCGGCGTGGGCCGCAAGACGGCCAATGTTGTGCTGAACGTGGCCTTTGGCCAGCCAACCATGGCGGTGGATACGCACATCTTTCGGGTGAGCAACCGCACAGGCCTGGCACCGGGCAAGAACCCACTGGCGGTGGAGCTGCAGCTGATGAAGCGCGTGCCCGCGGCCTACGCGGTGGACTCGCACCACTGGCTGATCCTGCTGGGCCGCTATGTGTGCCAGGCGCGCAAGCCGCGCTGCTGGGAATGCGTGGTGAGCGAGTATTGCGAATACAAGCCGAAGACGCTGGCGCCCTGAACGTGCAGAACGCATAGAACGCACTGCGCTTCAAAATTAATAGCAGCTGAGGCAAATTGCTCTAGCGCATCCAGCCAAAAACACTCGAAATCTGTGCTTTGGCAGAGATTTCTAGCCCTTGCGCAACCGTCGGCCCGCGAGGCCGGATCAGGCACCGCTGCGGGTGCCCAGCGCCGCCATCTCCTGCGACACCCCCACCCAGGCCACATCAAACCCAGCCACCTTGCGCTCCGGCGGCACGGGGTGCGCGCGCAGCGCCCAGGTGGCACCGGCGACCACGCTGTCGATCACGGGCACCGACACCTGGGGCTGCACGGCGGCGGCCATGCCTGCCAGCCCGGCGCCGCCCAGGATGACGGCCTGCACGCCCATCTGCCGCACCACATCACGGCAGGCCTGGGCCAGCAAGGCACGGGCTGCTTCGGGGTCCGCCGCCAGTTGCGCGCCGGTGGGGGCCACGGTGTGGATGCCTGCCAGCGCGTGGGCGTGGCCCAACGCCTGGGCCAGGCGCTGCAGCATGGGGCCCCAGCGCTCGCCGCCCGTCACGATGGCAAAGCGGCCATGGCGCGCGGCTTCGATGAATGACGCCTCGGCCAGGCCGGTGACGGGTACCGGGCTGCTCTCGCGCAGCGCCATCAGGCCGGGGTCGCCAAAGCAGCCGATCAGCACCGCGCCGGGCGCGGTCTGCGGCTGTGCGATCTCATGCGCCCACACATCGAGCGCGGCGTGGGCCGCCACAGCGTAGCTCGCCTCGCATGCGATGTACGGCGCGCCAAAGCGGGCCGTGGCCGTGCGCACCGCCACATGCGAGCCCGCAGCCGCCTGCACATGCCGCTGCAGCAAGGCACTGACATGGGCCGACATGTTGGGGTTGATGACGAGCAGTTGGCGCATGGAGGAAGGATGTGAAAAGCGAGTCAGGCCCCGCCCAGCAACTGCGCCAGATCGGGCGCCTCTGCCGCGGGCGGCGTGAACTCCAGCTGCGATTCGATGCGCGCCAGGTGGGCCAGCATCAGCCGGGGCGCTTCGCGCGCATCGCGCAGGCGAATCGCGTCGATCAGCGCCCGGTGCTCGCGGCAGCCGCAGGCCGTGGCCTCTTCGCGCGTCTGGGCGTGGCTGGGGCTGTAGGTCATCAGGATGAGCGAGGTGCGCGACACCAGCTCGCGCAGGATGCGTCCCAGTGTCTGGTGCCCTGCGGCCTGCGCGATGTGCAGGTGAAAGTCGCCCGACAGACGGATGGCACGGCGCATGTCGCCGCTGGCGCGGGCGGCCTCTTCGTCGTCGATGCAGGTGCGCAGCGCGGCGATGTCGGCGTCGGTGGCGTTGGCAATGAACAGTTCCACCAGGCGCGGCTCCAACAGGCGGCGGGCCTCGAACACCTCCAGCGCCTCTTGCGGTGTGGGCTGGGCGATGGAGGCGCCCCGGTTGGGTGTGAGGGTGACCACCTGTTCATTGGCCAGCCGCACCAGCACAGGGCGCACCCGCGTGCGTGACACGCCAAATGCAGCGGCCAATTTGTCTTCCACCAGCTTGGTGCCGGGGGGCAGCCGGTGGTCCAGGATGGCCGACACCATGCGGTCGTACATGTCGTTGTCACTGAGCTGGCCGGTCGTGTCGGGCTGCACGGGCGGTTCGGTAACCGCAGCGCGCGTGCGCCGGGGCTTGGGGAGGGTAGTCGTCATAAGGGTGCCGTTTTTAACCCGAACGGCCCTTGCGCCTGCGGCCCAGTGCCCACACCAGCAGCAGCGTCACGCCCATCACTGCGAACGACACCACGGTGGTGACGGTGCCCAGCGCGTAGATGGATGGCGTGGTCACGGTGCTGGTCAGCCCCTGCAGCTCCAGCGGCAGCGTGTTCACATCGCCAATGGCTTGCGAGGTGCGGGCGATTTCGTCCCAGCTGAGCGTGAAGCCGAACATGCCAATGCCCACGACCGAGGGCGCAATCAATGGCAGCACCACATGGGCAAAGCCCTGCCAGGGTGTGGCGCCCAGGTCGCGTGCAGCCTCTTCGTACGCAGGGTTGAAGCGGTTAAACACCGCAAACATGATGAGCAGGCCGAACGGCAGCGTCCATGTGAGGTGCGCGCCCAGGGCCGAGGTGAACAGGCCCAGCGATGTGCCATAGCCCTCCAGCGCGCTGTCCATGCCCAGCCATTCCAGCACGGCCTTGATGCCGTTGTCGATAAGCCGGAACTCCAGCCCAATGCCCAGCGACACGATGATGGACGGCATGATGAGGCTGGCCACCACGATGAAGAACAGCGTGTTGCCGCCCGCCAGCCGCTTGCGAAAGGCCAGCCCGGCCAGCACCGACAGCACCACCGTACACAGCATCACGGCCACGCCCAGGCCCAGCGAGCGCCACAGCGCCGCGCCGATGTCCACCACGCCGAGGCCTTCGGCCAGTTTGGCGAACCAGTGCAGCGACACGCCCCGCATCGGAAAGGTGAGCCCCCCTTCCGGTCCCTGAAAGCTCAGGATGAAGATCACGAACATGGGCCCGTACATGAAGAGCACGAACAGCGCAAAGACGATGGCCAGGGGCCAGAAGCTGGCGGGGCGGGCTTCACGGATGCGGGTGGTCATCTCACAGCTCCTTGCGAATATCGACGAGGCGCGTGAGGCCCCAGATGATCATCAGCACCACGGCCAGCAAGATCACGGCATTGGCCGCCGCCAGCGGGAACTGCAGGTACGACGTCTGCACCTGGATGATCTTGCCCACGGACGCAATCTGCTGCCCGCCCATCACGCCGATGGTCACGAAGTCGCCCATCACGATGGTGAGCACAAAGATGGAGCCGATGATGATGCCGGTGCGGGACAGCGGCACGATCACGTTCCACAGCGTCTGCCAGCCACTCGCGCCGCTGTCGCTGGCGGCTTCAATGAGGCTGCGGTCAATGCGCATCATGCTGTTGAAGATGGGCACGATCATGAACATGGTGTAGAGATGCACAAAGGCCAGCACCACCGAAAAATCCGAGAACAGCAGCCACTCGATGGGCGTCTCGATGAGGTTCATGCTAATCAAGGTTTGGTTGACCAAACCATTGCGCCCCAGCAGCGGCACCCACGAGATCATGCGGATCACATTCGAGGTCCAGAACGGGATGGTGCACAGCACGAACAGCAGCGTCTGCATGCCCGATGAGCGCACATGGAAGGCCAAAAAATAAGCCACGGTGAAGCCGATCACCAGCGTGATGAGCCACACCAGAAAACTGAACTTGAGCGTGGAGTAATACGTCTTGAGCGTGACGCACAGGCCGTCTGACATATCGCTACAGCCATCAAAGATGGACACGTAGTTCTTGAACGTGAACCCGGGCAGCAGCTCGTAGTCGTTGAAATCCCAGAAGCTGACCATCACGATCAACGCCAGCGGGATGATGAAGAACAGCGCAAACACCAGCGTGAACGGCGCTGCCTGCCACCAGGCGGCAATGCTGCGGCCAGGGACGGCAGCAGCGGGTAAGGATGGTGGGGTGGTCGTGCTCATGGTGTTTGCATTCAGAAATCAACAGCGCCGCACGCTGCCTTCGAAACCGGCGCGGCCAGAGGCCAGTGCCCCCGTGCAAGGGCCGCCCCGCCGCACCGGGGGCGTCCCCCTCCCCGCATTGCGCAGCAATGCGAGAGAGAGGGGGAAGGCGCGCAGCGCCTCAGGGGGTGACACCTCTACTACGCCGCCACGAATTCATTCCATTTCTGGACCATGTAGTTGTTCTCATCCATGATCGCGTTCCAGCAGGCAATGCCACCCATGCGCGACTCGTAGCTGCCGCCGTCGCGCACCGCACCAGCCTTGGCCAGCACGTCGCCGTTCGGGCTCTTGATGTCTTGCGTGGCAGGTTTGCCTTCCATCCAGTAGGCCCACTCGTAGGCTTCCATCTTGGCCTTGGCGGTCTCCAGCACGGCGCTGTAGTAGCCCTGGCGGTTCAGGTAGGCACCGGCCCAGCCGTCCAAGAACCAGTTGATGAACTCATACGCGCCATCGAGCTTGCGGCCGCTCAGCGTGGTGGGCAGGCCAAAGCCTGCTGCCCAGGCGCGGTAGCCTTCCTTCAGCGGTTGGAAGTTGCAGGCAATGCCTTTGGTACGCACAGCGGTGACGGCTGGGCTCCACATCGACTGGATCACCACTTCGCCCGATGCCATCAGGTTCACCGACTCGTTGAAGTCCTTCCACAGCGCGCGGAACTGGCCCTGCTTCTTGGCTTCGATCAGGGTCTTGATCGTGAGATCAATCTCCTTCTTGGTCATGTTGCCCTTGTCGGGGTACTTGTAGATGCCCATGGCCTCGACCACCATGGCAGCGTCCATGATGCCGATCGAAGGAATGTTCAGGATGGCCGCCTTGCCCTTGAATTCGGCGTTCAGCAGTTCGGCCCACGAATTGATGGGGCGCTTGATCAGATCGGGGCGGATGCCCAGCGTGTCGGCGTTGTACACGGTGGGGATCAGGCTCATGAACTGTGTGGGCGCGGTCGCAAACTTCTTGGACTTTTCGCCTTCCAGATAAATCACCTTCTTGGGCGCGGTGCCCTGGTCGCCCACGGCCTTGCCCGCCACCATGCCGGTGGTGAAGAGCGTGGTGATCTTGTCAGCGTTCTTGATGCGCTTGGTGTCGATGCCCTTGAGGTTGCCCGTGGGCACGATCTTTTTCAGCGAGAAGTACTCGGTGTCGATCAGGTCAAAGCTGTTGGGCGCCGTGACGGCGCGCTTGGTCACGTCGTCCGTGGTCACCGCCACGTACTGGATCTCGATACCGGTGTCGGCCTTGAATTTTTCGGCAATCGCCTTGTCCTGGTTCACCGCTGTGCCCAGGTAGCGCAGCACGATCTTCTCTTGCGCATGCACGGCCGGGAACATGCCAGCGGCCAAGATGCCCGCCGTGCCCTTGAGCAGCGAGCGGCGAGCCACACCAGTGGCTTCACGGACAACGCCAGTGGCATCGGAGACAACAGCAGGGGAATCAGCACGGGAAGCATCGGACATGGGAAAACTCCTTGGGTTGCGGAAGGGAACGGGTGAAAAAGAGGATGGGTGGCGATACGCTCAGGCGGCCACGGACAGCGGATGCGCCTGCTCAGGCGTCCAGTGCAGTTGCACGCCCTGCCCCACCTGGTAGGGCTGCGCGGCAAAGGCGGCTTCTGACACCATGACCGAATAGGCTGCCGTGGCGTTGGCCGACAGAACTGCGCCGTGCTTTTGCAGGCCCACCAGCACGTAGGTGCCTTGGTATTCCACGTCGGTCACCACGGCCTGCATGCGCTGGGCGCCCCAGGGCAGCTCGGCCTGGGCGGGGGCGATCTGCAGGTGGTCGGTGCGCACGCCCACCTTGCCTTCGGGCGTGTCGATCACGTTGTGCCCACCCATGAAGCGCGCCACAAACTCGCTGGCGGGCCGGTTGTAAACCTCGTGCGGGCTGCCCACCTGCTCGATCACGCCATGGTTCATCACCACCATGGTGTCGGCAAGGGCCATGGCCTCTTCCTGGCTGTGGGTCACATGGATGAAGGTCAGGCCCAGCTCCTTTTGCCAGCGGCGCAGCTCGGCACGCATCTGGATACGCAGGAAGGGGTCAAGGGCCGAAAGCGGTTCATCAAGCAGCAGCACGCGCGGCTGCGTGATGAGGGCTCGTGCCAGCGCCACCCGCTGCTGCTGCCCGCCCGAGAGTTCAGCGGGCTTACGTTCAGACAAATGACCCAGGGCCACGCGCTCCAGCAGGTCGCGCGCCTTGGCCTGGCGCTCGGCCTTGGCCACGCCTTTCATCTTGAGACTGAAGGCCACGTTATCCAGCGCCGACAGGTGCGGGAACAGCGCAAAGCTCTGGAACATCATGGCCGTGCCCCGCGCGGCGGCGGGCAGATCGGTGATGTTGCGGTTCTCCAGCAGGATGTCGCCGCTGGTCACCGACTCGTGCCCCGCAATCATGCGCAAGGTGGTGCTCTTGCCGCAGCCCGAGGGCCCCAGCAGGCAGCAGTAGCTGCCGCTGGCAATGCGCAGGTTGATGGCATCCACAGCAGGCTTGCCACTGGCATAGCGCTTGGTCAGCGCGACGACTTCAATGCCAGCGGGTGCCGGTGTGGCTTGCGCAGAGGGTTGCGAAGGTGCGGGTGCAGAGGTGTGGGCTTGCATGCCGATGCTTTACGCAAGCGCCGTGCCAGCTTTGCACACAATGTTTGCACCATTTTGTATACAAAATGCACTGATACCGGGAACGCCCGCTGTCAGAGGCCTCCCGGCTTGCACTGCCAGCAGGCATGGGGGCCTTCACCACGGCCCTACCCCAGCCCCAGCGCGGCCCCGCCCCAACTCAAGGCGCGGCCGGTGCCCCACGCAAGTGCGCCGACAAAAACGCCAGCACCCGCTGCTCGTACTGCGCCGAGGCAAAGGCGTGCAAGTCCACATGCGCGGCGCCCTCCACCTTCCACAGCGCCTTGGGCGCTGGTGCTGCGGCAAACAGGCGCTCGGTTTCGTGCCAAGGCGTGTGCCGATCTTCAGAGCCGGAAGCAATGAGCACCGGCGCATGCCACTGCGCCAACCGCGCCTCGGGTCGCAAATCTGCGGTGTGCACGCCCAGGCGCAAGGGCAACTGCCATAACAACAGGGGCGCAAGGTGGCGGCCCGCAGGCCCCAGCATGCCCGCCAGCCGGTTGCCCACGGCGTCTTCGATGGTCGGAAACATCGACTCCAGCACCAGCGCATCGGGCTCGGGCTGGGGCAACGCCAGCACGGTGGAGGCCGCCCCCAGCGACACCCCGATGACCGCCACACGCTCGCCCGGCGCCTGGGCACGCAAAAACGCCAGCGCGGCATTCACGCCCTCGCCCTCACGGGCGCCAAAGGTGATGCGGTCGCCACTGCTCTCACCATGGGCAGGCAGGTCAATCAACAGGGTAGCGTAGCCCGCAGCAGCCAGGAACCTCGCGCGCGCCAACATCTGAGTACGGTCAGAGCGCACGCCGTGCAGCAACAGCACCGCGCCCCCTTGGGGCTGCCCCGGCTTGAACCAGCCTGCGACAAATGCACCTTCAGACACAGGCAGAGGAATGCGCACCACCTGTGCACCAAAGTCTGCCGGGGCCGCACCAATGGCCCGGGCGGCAGGCTGGCTCAGCCATTGCCCTGCCGCCCACAGCACCCCCAACGCAACCACGGCAAGCGCAAAGGCAAGGGCTGCAGCGATGGCAGCGCGGCGGCGAACCTTCATGGCCGCCGCCCCACAAAGCGCGTGCGCAGCGGCTGGTGGCAATCACTGCCCCAGCAGGGGGCCAACGCCTTGAACGCGAATGGAGCGGCGGACACGCAAGCCAACTCGGCCACTATCATTTCAATAGCTGCCTGCGCTTACCCCATAAGCGCTACAGGCCAAAAATACCCCAAATGTGCAGGACATCGCGCACGCCCCGCTCACTTCACCTGCCCATCCACCCCGGCAGATTCAAAGCTCGCCATCTCGCGCAGCACCGCGCAGGCCGATTGCAGCAGCGGCCAGGCCAGGGCGGCACCGGAGCCTTCGCCCAGGCGCAGGCCCAGTTCCAGCAAGGGCTCAGCCTGCATCTGTTCCAGCATCAGGGTGTGGCCGCGCTCGCCCGAGCGGTGGGCAAACACGCAGCGCTGCAGCACCGCTGGCGCAATGCGGCTGGCCACCAGCACGGCAGCGCTGGTGATGAAGCCATCGACCACGATCACCCGGCGCTCGGCAGCGGCCTGCAGCACGGCGCCTGTCAGCGTGGCCACTTCAAAGCCGCCCAGCGCGGCCACCGCGGCCAGGGGTGTGGTGGCTTGCGCATTCACATCCAGTGCCTGCTGCAGCACGGCGCGCTTGCGCTCGATGCCAGCAGCATCCAGCCCCGTGCCTGCGCCCACACATTCCGCCAGCGGCAAGCCACCCAGGCGCGCCAGCAGCAGCGATGCGACCGAGGTGTTGCCAATGCCCATTTCGCCCAGCAGCAGCGCATTGCCGGGCAGGTTGCGCACCACTTCGGCCCCGTTTGCCAGGGCCTGCTGGCACTGGGCTTCGGTCATGGCAGGGCCTGCGGATGCGTCTTGCGTGCCGGAGGCCACTTTGCGCAGCAGCAGGCGGGGCTGGCCGGGGGCAGAGTCGCGCGGGGCAATGTCTTTGGTCACGCCGCAGTCCACTACCGTGAGGCCCAGGCCGTGTTGGCGGGCCAGCACGCTCACGGCGGCGCCACCGGCCAAAAAGTTCTCCACCATCTGCCAGGTCACGTCGCTGGGGAAGGCCGACACGCCCTTGGCCGCCAGGCCATGGTCGCCCGCGCACACCAGCATTTGCGGCTGCTGCAGCACGGGGGCCTCTGTGCCCAGCACCTGGCCGATGCGCAGCGCCAGGGCTTCGAGCTGGCCCAGCGAGCCCAATGGCTTGGTCTTGTGGTCCAGCACATGCTGCAGGCGGGCGGTGAGGGCTGCGTCGTTCAGGTCGGCAATGACTGGCAAGGTGAAAGTCGTCATGGTGTCTGGCAATTGGGTGAATTCAAAAACAGGGGCCGATGCTGCGCCGCGCAGTGGACCTGCGCAAGCACACAGGTCAAGACGGGCGCGGATCGCTGTGCGGTGCCACCAGCCCCTGCAGGAAGCCGGGGGCAAAGTGCGTTTGCGCCATCGCGGCCAGGCCGTCAAACACGGCGTCCAGCGTGGGCACGGGGGCTGCGCCATCGCGGCCAAACAGGGCTTGCAGGGCGGCGGGGTCTTCCAGCAGGCCATGCAGGTACAGGCCCAGCACGTTGCCCTGCGGGTTTTGCCAGCACATGCCGGGGATCACCTCGCGGGCGACATCGCCTTTGGCGGCCATGGCGGGGTGCTGGGCCGTCTGGCCGTGGTGGATTTCGTAGCCCTGCACGGCCACACCGGCCAACGCCGACCAGGGGCCTTGCACCGCGCCAAACTGCGCACGGGTGCGCTGCACGGTCTTGGCCACTTCAAAGGTGGTGACCAGGGGCAGCAGGCCCAGGCCGGGGGCGTTGCCGTCAATGCCTGCGGTGTCGATCAGCGCCTCGCCCAGCATCTGCAGGCCTCCGCACACGCCCAGCACGGTGCCACCCTGCCCTGCATGGTGGGCAATGGCCTGGTCCAGCCCTTGGGCACGCAGCCAGGCCAGGTCGGCCGCGGTGGCCTTGGAACCGGGCAGCACCACCCAGTCGCTGGTTTTCAAGCCTGCCAAGTCAGCCGGGCTGCGGGCCCACAGCAGGCGCACACCGGGCACGTTTTTGAGGGGCTGGAACTCGTCCAGGTTGCTGATGCGCGGGTAGGCCACCACGGCCACCGTGGTGTGCACCGTGCCTGCAGCCAGCGTGCGGTCGTCAAACACGCCGTCTTCTTCAGGCAGGCCATGACGCCAGTTCATGGGGATGGTGGCCACGGTGGGCACGCCGGTCAGGTCTTGCAGCATTTGCGGGGCCGGGGCCAGCAGGCTGGCGTCACCGCGAAACTTGTTGAGCACAAAGCCGTGGATGAGCGCGCGCTCGTCCTCGGGCAGCAGCGCCCAGGTGCCGTACAGGTGGGCAAAGGCGCCGCCCCGGTCAATGTCCGTCACCAGCAGGCAGGCGGCCCCCACATGCCGCGCCACGCGCATGTTGACGATGTCGCTCGCGTGCAGGTTGATCTCGGCGGGTGAGCCTGCGCCTTCGATCACGACCACATCGTTCTCGGCCCGCAGCGCATCGAGCGCAGCGGCAATCTGCGGCCACACCAGGGCGCTGCGGCCGCGCCAGGGCAAGGCTGTGAGCTCGGCACTCACCTGCCCCATCAGCACGACCTGGCTGTGGGTATCGGCCTCGGGCTTGAGTAGCAGCGGGTTCATGCGCACCTCGGGCTCGGCGCGGGCGGCCAGTGCCTGAAAGTATTGGGCAGAGCCGATCTCTCCTTGCCCGGTGGCGCTGCTCACCACGCGGGCGTTGTTGCTCATGTTCTGCGCCTTGAAGGGCGCAACCTTGAGGCCCAGGTTGCTGTAGTAGCGGCACAGCGCGGTGGCAAGCCAGCTTTTGCCTGCGCCGCTGGTGGTGCCCAGCACCATCACGCAGCGGGCCAGTGGCCTTGGGGGATTGGAATTCATGCCTGGATTGTCATCCGCAAAATATCAAGACCGCGCTGCAGCGTCTGCCACTTGCTGCCAGGCGGCATCCAGCGCATCTTGCGAGGCCGGGGGCAGCACGCCGAGGCGCACATGCCCATGAAGGCCAAACGAGGTGCAATCGCGCAGCTTGATGCCGTGCTGCCGCAGGTCAGTCAGCACACGATCAGCGCCACCGGTATGAGAGACCGGCAACGCGGCCACGAAATAGTTGGCCAGACTGCCGGGCACCACGGCCCAGCCCCAGCGCTGGCACAGTGCCAGTTGCCGCGCCTTCCAGGCCCGCAAGGTGGGCAGGCACTGGGTCACCCACTGCTGCACGGCAGCTGTGGCCCAAGCCTGCAGCATGGCCACCCCATGCGCCCCCACGGGCCACGAGGGCGACAGCGCCAGCAAGGCCTGCACCTGCGCTGCAGCGCCCTCGCCTGCAGGCGCTATGGCATAGGCAGCACGCACGCCCGTCAAGCCCAAGGCTTTGTTGGGGGACCACAACTGCCAGACATCGCCCGCCAGCGTGGTGGGCAAGGTGTCTTCCAGCAGCAGGGGGCGGTAGGCGCAGTCCACCACGCGCAGGCTGCCACCGGGCGCGGGTACTTCCAGCCAGCGTGCCAGTGCTGCATCGTCCCGCCCCGTGGGGCTGGCGGGCTCGCAAGCCCAGTGCAGCGCTGCGTTCAAGCCGGCAGTGGCCCCGTCGGCCCGGCGCAGCACGGCCAGGCCGCGTGCCTGGGCAGCCTGGGCATAGTCGCCATAACTGTAGGGGGGCAGCACCACCTGGCCCATGCCCTGCTGGGCGGCCAGAGCGGTCAGGCGGTGGATGCCTTCGGAGGCACTGCCCATGACCACAATGCGGTCTGCCACCACCCCATGCAGCGCGGCCAAGGCCTGCCGCAAGCGGGTGTAGGCAGGGTCTGGGTAACGGGTCGAATCCGCCTGCTGCACGGCTAGCAAGGCGGGGGGGCACGGGCCGCAGGCGTTACTATTGGTAGAGAAGTCGTGCAGCGGCACGCCCGCTGCATCAGGCCCACCGTGGATGGAAGCACCCGACAGGTCCGCCCCCGTGCCTGAGGCACCAGCGCTGGCCGGGGAATGGGCCCGCTCAGCCATGCAAGCCCCCGCCCCAGCCCTGCAACCAGACCGCTATGAAAAAATGAGCCGCCACCGCAAGTGCAGCGTGCGCCAGCACCACTTTATGCCCCAACTGGATGGCACGCCGTGTTTCCAGCGGCCCGGCAGCACGCCCGCCGGGGTGCAGGCTGTAAACGCCTGGCTTGGCCAGACGCACGTCCAGTGCCAGGGCCATGGCGGCCATGGGCCAGCCGCTGTTGGGGGACGGGGTCTTGCGCGCCTCTCGGGCCAGCTGGCCCCAGGCCAGCCCCCCGCGCAGCGCGGCCAGCAGCAGCGCAGTAATGCGCGCCGGCACCCACGAAAGCACGTCGTCCGCCCGCGCGGCCCACTTGCCCGCCCACTGCCAGTAGCGCGCGCCACGGCTGCCGGGGTAGCCCCACATGGCATCGGCCGTGTTGGCAAAGCGGTACACCACCGCGCCCGGAAGGCCCAGCAGCACAAACCAGAAGATGGGGGCCACCACCGAGTCGTTGAGGTTCTCGGCCAGGGATTCGATGGCCGATTCACGCACCTCTGCCGCCGAAAGCTGGCTCACATCCCGGCTGACCAGGCGGGCCAGTTGCTCGCGCCCTTCTGCCAACGAACGGGACAAGGCCTGCTCTACCGCAGCCACCTCACGGTGCAGCATGCGCCAGGCCAGCATGGGCTTGAGCAGCACGGCCAGCAGCGTGCAGGCCAGCCACCAAGGGGCCTGCAGCAACTGGCTTTGCAACCACCAGGCTAAGGCCCCCACCCCACCGGCCCCCGCACACCAGGCCAAAGCGCCCAGCCAGAAGGAGCGGCGCCTTTGCAGGTGCGGCGGCGGGCTGCCGTGCGTGAGCGGCGCGACATGCGCCCCCGCCCAGCCCAGGTAGCGCCCCATCCATACCACGGGGTGGATGCTGACGGGTGGCTCGCCCCAGCGCCAGTCCACCAGCAGAGCCAAAAGCAGCGCCACCGAAGACACGGCAGCCCAGCCCGCCAGCGAGTCATCAGCCCCCCACAACCCCATCTCCATCACCCATGGCCTCCGTCGCCGCCCTTGTGGGCCATGGCCCAGGCGGTGCGCGCCCCCAGGCCCACGGCTGCGCCCACCACCCAGAACAGGCCTGCCACTCCAATCACCGCACCGGCCGAGCCAAACAGCATGGGCATGATGACGCTGGAGGCATTGATGGCCATGAGGCGCAAGCCCAGTGCCTCGCCGTGCCGGTGTTCTGGCGTGATCTGGTGCAGCAGGCTCATCACCATGGGCTGCACCGACCCGAGCGTGAAGCCCAGCAACACCGAGCACACGCCCATGGTCAGCGCCGAAGTGAGCAGCGGGTAGACCCCAAACAGCACGGCTGTGATCACCATGGCACCGGTGACGACTGCGTGCTCGCGCAGGTGCTTGGCGACCAGCGGCATCAACACCCGCACCAGTGCAGCTGCCACGGCAAAGGCCCCCAGGATGGAGCCGATGACCGAGGCGGAGAGCCCCCGCTCATGCCCGATGAGGGGGACCACAAAGGTGTGCACATCCCACGAAGAGGACAGCACCCAGTTGACGATGATGAGCCGCCGAAACGGCGCATCGTTGAGCAGATCCCACGACCGCTGGGGAGCACCGCCTTCTGCAGCGATCACGGGGGGCAGCTCTTCCGTTTTGCGCACCCAGAACCAGGTCGCCAGGGGCATGAGCGCGAGCAGAGCAAACGCGGCGCGGTAGCCTTCTGTGCTGCCCTCTGTGCTGCCTGCGTGGTCAATCATCAGCCCCGCAAAAAATGGTCCGATGAAGTTGGACACCGCCGGGCCGATGGCCAGCCAGCTGAATACCTGACGCAACTGGGTGGTGTCGTGGGCGGCGCGGCCCACATGGCGTTGCAGCGCAATGATGGCCAGGCCCGCTGCACCACCGGTGAGCAGGGCAGACAGGCACATCACACCGAACACGGGAAAGACGAGCGAAGCCCCTGCCCCCCCACACGCCATGGCCACCGCAATGCCCACCGGGCGCTTGAGGCCATGCCGGTCCGCATAGCGCCCCGCAGGCAGCGCCAGAAACACCTGCGTGAGCGCAAACA
The DNA here is from genome assembly GCF_037101375.1 of Acidovorax sp. DW039. Classification (NCBI taxonomy): domain Bacteria; kingdom Pseudomonadati; phylum Pseudomonadota; class Betaproteobacteria; order Burkholderiales; family Comamonadaceae; genus Acidovorax; species Acidovorax sp. DW039. Next base: position 2,978,781 of record NZ_AP029019.1, read on the forward strand.
GCGCCAACAGCACCCCCACAGCGGCAGCGCTGTAGCCCTCGCGCAGGGCCAGCAGCGGCGTGGCCATGCGCATGCCCGTCATGCAGGCGTGCAGAAAAATCTGCCCGGCAATCAGGCGGGCCAGCGCCATGTTCACGGGGCGTCGTCCTCCAGGCCCAGCAGCGATGCTGTTGCGCCAGATACGGCAGAAGACGTTGCGGCGTCGGGCGCGGGCAGTTCCTGCACATCGCGCAGCTTGCGCTGGATGGCGCGGGTGCGCACGCCCACCTCGTCAAACTTCTTGGCGGCGGCGTCGATGGACTTCTTGGTCGCCTCCACCACATCGCCGAACTTGGCGAACTCGGTCTTGACCACGCCCAGCAGGCTCCACACCTCGGACGAGCGCTTTTCAATCGCCAGGGTCTTGAAGCCCATTTGCAAGCTGTTCAGCATGGCGGCCAGGTTGGCGGGGCCGGTGATCATCACGCGGCAGTCATTCTGCACGGCTTCCACCAGGCCTGGGCGGCGCATGACTTCGGCAAACAGGCCTTCGGTGGGCAGGTACAGCACCGCAAAGTCGGTGGTGTGCGGCGGCGACACGTACTTGGCGAAGATCTTCTTGGCTTCGAGCTTGATGGAGCTTTCAAACGCGTTGCCTGCCGACTGGATGGCGGCTTTGTCGGCCGCGTCCTGCGCATCGAGCAGGCGCTGGTATTGCTCCACGGGGTATTTGGAATCGATGGGCAACCACACGGGTTCCTCTTCGCGCTTGCCCGGCAGGCGGATGGCGAATTCCACCAGCTCATCGCTGCCCGGCACGGTCTTGACGTTGCGCGCGAACTGGTCGGGCGTGAGCACGTTGTCGATGATGGCACCCAACTGCATTTCGCCCCAGGTGCCGCGCGTCTTCACGTTGGTCATCACGCGCTTCAAGTCACCCACGCTGCCCGCCAGGGTCTGCATCTCGCCCAGGCCCTTGTGCACCTGTTCGAGCCGGTCGCTGACCAGTTTGAAGGATTCGCCCAGGCGCTGCTCCAGCGTGGCGTGGAGTTTTTCGTCCACCGTGCGGCGCATTTCTTCGAGCTTGGTGGCGTTGTCGGCCTGGATGGCTGCAAGCCGTTCGTTGAGCGCGGTGCGCAGTTGCTCGGCGTTTTGCTGGCTGCCTTGCACCATGCCCACCAGTTGCTGCGAGACGGCATCCTGCAGCACCGAGAACTGGTTCTTGATCTGGAAGCCGTTGGCTTCGAGCTGGTCTTTGAGCGCGGTGGACATGGCCCCCAGCTGCGTCTGGATGTCGCCCTTGAGCGAGTCGAGCGTGAGGCGCGTGGCGGCCTGCAGGGCCTCGAAGCGCTCTTGAATGCGCTTTTCAAACAGCGCGGTGCTCTCGGCCATGGCCTCGCGGGACTTAACACTTTCCGCCGCCAGCGCCGCCGTGGTGGTGGTCAGCTCAGCCCGGAAGCCGGTGAGCGTGTCCGACAGCTCCTTGCGCGCTGCCGCTGCATCGGCCTGCCCCTGGGCCAGATGGGCCAGCAGCGCCTTGCTGCTTTCTTCCAGGCGGCTGGCCACGGCCAGTTGCAGGGCATCAAAGCGCTGGGCCAGGGCGGCGTCTTGCGCTGCCTGGCGTTGGGTCAAGGCTCCGTCAAACGCGGTCAGGCGCTGCTCCAGGCGGCCTTCAAACCCGGTGAAGGCATTGAGCAGCTCAGCGCGGCCATTGCGCGATTCGGCCACCGCCTGTGCCAAACGCTCGTCCACCGCGCCGCGCAGCCCTTCCAGCGTGGTCTGCGTGGTTTGCGTGAAGCCGCGCAGTTGCTGGCCCATGCCGTCCATTGCGCCATCGTTTTTGGCCACGGCCAGCTGGGTGGCCTGCGCGGTGTGCTCCAGCGCCTGCAGGCGGGCCAGCCACTCGGGCGACAAATCGACCCGCGGGCGGCGCAGCAGCACGATCACCAGCAAAACAAGCACCAAGGCCAAGGCGGCCAGCAAAACGAGGGTATCGGTAGTCAAGGCAGATTTACTATTTTTTTAATAGCTGCCAGCGCTTGATTCATAAGCGCTGGAGGCCAATTTCACTCAAGACAGCTCAGGCGCACAGGCCGGGCACGGGCCGGTTGACGGGGGTGAGCGGGCCACGCCCGCCCAGGAACGCGATCAGGTTGTCTGCCGCCAGATTGGCCATGGCGCGGCGCGTGGGCACCGTGGCGCTGGCGATGTGCGGAGTGAGCACCACGTTGGGCACGGTGAGCAGATCGGGGTGGACCTTGGGCTCGCCCTCAAACACATCCAGGCCCGCTGCGGCGATGCGCTGCTCACGCAACGCGGCTGCCAAGGCGGCATCGTCCACAATGCCGCCGCGCGCAATGTTGATGAGGGTGGCGGTGGGCTTCATCAGCGCCAGCTCGGCAGCGCCAATGGTGTGGTGCGATGCCGCGCTGTAGGGCACCACCAGCATCACGTGGTCTGCCGTGCGCAGCAGTTCTTCCTTGCCTACGTAGGTGGCCTTGCATTCGGCCTCCAGCGCGGGGGCGAGGCGTGAGCGGTTATGATAGATCACCTTCATGCCAAAGCCGTGCGCGCCGCGCTTGGCAATGCCCTGCCCAATGCGGCCCATGCCGATGATGCCCAGCGTGCTGCCGTGGATGTCGCTGCCCGCAAACATGTCGTAGCTCCACTTGGTCCACTTCCCGGCGCGCAGGTAATGCTCGCTCTCAGTCATGCGGCGGGCCGTGGCCATCAGCAATGCAAAGCCAAAGTCGGCTGTGGTCTCGGTCAGCACATCGGGCGTGTTGGTGCCCTGCACGCCTGCGGCGGTCATGGCGTCCACATCAAAGTTGTTGTAGCCCACAGCCATGTTGGCGCAGATTTTGAGGCGCGGCGCGGCGGCCAGCAGCGCGGCATCCACACGCTGGCTGCCAGTGGTCAGCACGCCGTCTTTGTCGGCCAAGCGCTCGGCCAGCTCTTGCTGGGACCAGATGGCGTCGTCTGGGTTGTCCTGCACGTCGAAATGCTCGCGCAGACGGTCCACGATCTCTGGAAAGATCGCACGGGCGACCAGGATGCGGGGTTTGCTCATAAGTCTTCAATCTCCAAACTATTCACAAGGCGCGTCTGCCTATGAAACTGGCGTGGCCCAAGCCAGTGGCCGCCGAGCAAAGGCCGCCCTGCAGCGAGGGCGGCGTCCCCCTTCCCGCAGCGCGCAGCGGTGCGAGAGAAGGGGGAAGCGGCGCAGCCGCTCAGGGGGATGTTCACTATCTAAACCAGATGAAAGTCATGACGATAAAGAGCGGCACCAGAATGCCACCCGACCACAGCATGTAGCCAAAGAAGCTGGGCATCTTCACGCCCCGGTCTTCTGCAATGGCCTTGACCATCATGTTGGGCGCATTGCCGATGTAGCTATTGGCTCCCATAAAGACGGAGCCCGCCGAGATGGCCGCCAGCGTGGGGGCCAGCGTGGTCATCAGCACGGCGGGGTCGCCCCCGGCAGTGTTGAAGAACACCAGATAGGTCGGCGCGTTGTCGAGGAAGGAACTGAGCGCCCCGGAGGCCCAGAAGTACATGGCGGGATCAGGACTTCCATCAGGCCGGGTGACTGCAGAGACGATGGCACCAAACGGCCCGTTTACGCCCGCCTTGAGCATGGCGATGACGGGCACGATGGTGAGGAAAATGCCTGCAAACAGCTTGGCCACCTCCTGCATCGGCCCCCAGCTGAACTGGTTGTCTTCATGCACCTGCCGGGGGGTGACGCGCAGGGACACCAGAGTGACCAGGATCAGCCCCACATCACGCACCAGCCCGGGCAGGCCCACCTCGGCACCTGCCACCGTGAACGATACGGACGACTTCCAGACCCCGCTCATCAGCACCAGCGCCACCACCACGGCCAGCAGCGCAAAGTTGACCTTGCCATCAAAGCCAATGGCCTTGGTGTCTGGCGTGGGATCCACCTTGAGGACTTCCTCACGCCGGTGGTAGTACCAGGAATCCAGCACAAAAAAGAGTGCCAGCAGTGTGCCAATCAGGAACAGGGTTTCGGGGAAGATGTGCCCAATCGTCCAGAAGAAATCTACACCTTTCAGAAAACCCAGGAACAGAGGTGGATCGCCCAGCGGCGTGAGCGAGCCACCCGCGTTGGAGACGATGAAGATAAAGAACACCACCACATGCGTGACGTGTTTACGGTTGTCGTTGGCGCGGATCAGAGGGCGGATCATGAGCATGGACGCCCCCGTGGTGCCCATGAAGCTGGCCAGCACCGCGCCAATCGCCAGAATGGCCGTGTTGAGCCCCGGGCTGCCATGCAGGTTGCCCCGGATGTAGATGCCCCCAGCCACGGTGAACAGGGCTGTGAGCAGGATGACGAAGGGAATGTATTCCGCCACCAGTGCGTGCACAAAGCTGGCACCCGCAGCCGCAGGCCCGAACACCACCGCAAAAGGCACCAGAAACGCCAGCGCCCAGCCTGCCGCCACCTTGCCAAAGTGGTGGTGCCAGAAGATGGGGGCCAGCAAGGGCATGAGGGCAATGGACAACAGGATGCCCGCGAACGGCACACCCCACCAAACAGCCAGCGTGCTGCCGTCGATCTCTGCAGCCATAGCGGCACTGGGCAACACGGCGGCCAAAGCCATCAGGCAGGCGGCCACACGGCGAGAAATCTTCATTCGGTTTGTCTCCTCGTTGTTGTTCATGGGTGGGATCGGGGCGGGCAGCTGGAGTGTCTGCGCCTGATGGAGATCAGAGAGGCATGCGGACTCAAACCGGCGTCGGGATTTCAAACACCTGCCGCAGGTAGGCCAGGTACTTCTCGTCGTCGCACATGCCTTTGCCCGGCGTGTCTGAGAGCTTGGCGACGGGCTGCCCGTTGCAGCGCGTCATCTTGATCACCACCTGCAGCGGCTCGTGCGCGGGCGCGTCGCCCAGGTCGTTGGTCAGGTTGGTGCCAATGCCAAAGGCCAGCTGACACCGCCCCCGGAACTGGTTGTACAGCTCGATGATGCGGGGGATGGTCAGCCCGTCGCTGAAGATCAGCGTCTTGGTCAGCGGATCGACACGGTTCTTGCGGTAGTGCTCCAGCAGGCGCTCTCCCCAGGCAAAGGGGTCTCCACTGTCGTGGCGCGCACCATCGAAGAGCTTGCAGAAATACAGGTCAAAGTCCCGCAGGAAGGCACTCATGCCGTACACGTCAGACAAAGCGATGCCCAGGTCGCCCCGGTATTCCTTGGCCCACATTTCAAATCCGAAAATCTGGCTGTCCCGCAGGCGGGGGCCCAGCGCCTGACAGGCCTGCAGGTATTCATGCGCCATGGTGCCCAAGGGGGTCAGGCCCAGCTTCATTGCAAACAGCACATTGCTGGTGCCGGCAAACTGGCCTGGGCCGCTGGCGGGGCCGGAAGAGCCGGGGCGGCGGTCACCGGTGCCCAGCCGGGCCACCAGCACGCGCAGCACTTCTTCATGCCATGCACGACTGAAGCGGCGGCGCGTGCCGTAGTCGGCAATCTTGAGGTCGCACAGCCCCTCGGCGCGCAGCGCGTCGATCTTGGCGTCCAGCCTGCGGCGGCCCTCGGGAAAGTTGGGCACCTTCTGCGTGTTGCGGAAGTACACCTCGTTGATGATGGCCAGGACAGGGATTTCAAACAGGATGGTGTGCAGCCAGGGCCCGCGAATGGTGATTTCGATCTCGCCACTGGCCTGGGGCGTGACGGTGATGTACTTCTCGTTGAGGCGAAACAGCCCCAGGAAGTCCACAAAATCGCTCTTGATGAAGCGCAGCGACCGCAGGTAGGCCAGCTCGGCATCCTGAAACTGCAGACTGCACAGCGAGCGGATTTCGTCCCGGATCTCCCCCACAAAGGGAGCCAGCTGCACGCCAGGGTTGCGGCACTTGAAGCGGTATTCCACCTGGGCACCGGGGAACTGGTGCAGCACCACCTGCATCATGGTGAACTTGTACAGGTCGGTATCGAGCAGGCTGGTGATGATCATGAGCGGGGCGAAGCCATCGGAAAAACGGCCCTGGAGTTTCAACGCTGCAATTGCGGCAAGGGGCCGTCACACCGCATCCCGGAAGAATGTGAACAGGTTCTTAACGCAAGGCGTGAAAGTGTAGCGTTTGCAGCAAGGGAGCCGCTGGCACAAGGCTGATGCCCCCTGGCAGATGAAGACAGGCTTTTCAAGCCTGATTTTCTTTATCAAAAATGGTTCTAACGTCCGTAAATATGGCGCAACCAGCTACAAATTTAGTAGCAAACTAACTTCAGGAAACCACCAGCTTTTGCAATACGGCACGCAGCGCCTCGGGCACAGGCACAGGGCGGCGGGTATCACGGTCAACGTACACATGCACAAAGTGACCTGCTGCAGCAGTGAGCTCCTCGCCTTGCGCAAACAAACCCACCTCGTAGCGAACGCTAGAGCCGCCTAGTCGCGCCACGCGGATTCCGGCCTCGACCGTCTGTGGAAAGGCCAACGGCGCGAAGTAATTGCACTGGGTCTCGATCACCAGGCCAATGGTGGCGCCAGCGTGAATATCGAGCACCCCCTGCTCAATCAGATGGGTGTTAACCGCCGTATCAAACCAACTGTAGTACACAACATTGTTCACATGCCCGTACACGTCGTTGTCAGACCAGCGGGTGGTGATGGAACGAAAGGCGCGGTAGGCAGAGCGGGGCTGCGGCGCAGGGCGTGGGACGGAGGCGGGAGGTGCAGGCTGGCTCATGGCGGGTTTAGGGCTTGTAAGGGTCTGCCGCATTCTGCCAGCGGGCGTGGTATTCCAGAGCCAGACGCCAGGTGTTGAGCTGGGCCTGCAGTGTGGTGGCAATGTCTTTGCCATATCCCCCAGCCATGCAGAACGCCATGGGTACACGCCGCTGCCACGCCCATTCAAAGACGCGGCGATCACGGGCCTCCAGACCTTCATAAGTCACGGCGAGCCTGCCCAGCCTGTCGCCTTCGTGCGGGTCTGCACCGGCAAGGTAGAGGACAAAGGCAGGCGCAAAACGCTGCTCCAGCGTACGCAATGCGCTATCAAGGGCACGCAAATACTCTTCATCGCTACAGCCATCGGGCAACTCCACATCGAGGTCACTTGCCTCCTTGCGGAAGGGGAAGTTGCGCGCACCGTGCAGGGAGAGGGTAAAGACGCTGGGGTCGTCACGAAAAATATGCGCAGTGCCATTGCCCTGGTGCACATCCAGGTCGATCACTGCGATTTGCGGCAAAACTGCGCCACTGTGCGCACCGCCCTCGCCTGCCAGCAAAGACTGAACCAGTCGCGCCGCCACCGCCACGTCATTGAAGACGCAGAACCCGCTGCCTTTATCCGCATACGAGTGGTGCGTGCCGCCCGCCAGTGAGCCCGCCAGGCCAGCTTGCAACGCCGATCGGCAGGCAGCCAGCGTGCCACCCACCGAGCGGCGCGCACGTTCGGCCATTGCTTCGCTCCAGGGAAAACCGATCTCCCGCTGTGCTGCAGGAGTCAGACTGCCATGGGCGACGGCTTCCACATACTCTGCAGAGTGCACCGTCAACAACTGCTCATCGGATGCCGCTGGAGCCTCCCGCAGCGCCGCCTGCGGGAGTTCCTGCGCAATCAAGTCGCGCAGCATGCGGTACTTCACCATCGGAAAACGGTGCCCCTCCGGCAAGGGAAGGACAAACTGATCGGCGTAAAAGGCATCCATGGCCTCATTGTGGCAAGGCACCAATTCCTGGAGCATTCACTCTAATTTGCTGCAGCGCAACAAAAAGCACTTGCAATCACGGTCCAGCGGCCTAAAATTCAACCCATGCTGCACTGCAACATGACTTCAAAGTCAACGTCAGCGCAGATGTCTGTAAGTACCCGGTTGTTCAAACCACCTTTTTTGGGAGATATCACATGACGCTGACTGCAGAACAAATCCTGGCATCCCACAAAGCCAACATCGAAACCCTGTTTGGCCTGACCAGCAAAGCCTTCGAAGGCGTGGAAAAGCTGGTGGAGTTGAACGTGACAGCCACACGTGCCGCTCTGTCTGAAGCAGCAACCCACACCCAAGCCGTGCTGGGCGTGAAGGACGCACAAGAGCTGCTGGCCCTGCAAGCTGCCCTCTTCCAGCCTCTGGCCGAGAAGACCACTGCCTACAGCCGCCACCTGTACGACATTGCCTCCGGCACCAGCGCTGAATTCGGCAAGGCTTTTGAAGCCCAGGCCACCGACGCACAAAAAGCCTTCACCAACCTGGTGGACAGCGCCGCCAAGAATGCTCCCGCCGGTTCTGAAACCGCAGTGGCCGTGATGAAGAGCGCTGTCTCCGCTGCCAACAACGCTTTTGAATCCGTGCAAAAGGCCGTGAAGCAAGCCAGCGACGTGGCCGAAGCCAACTTCAACGCCGTGGCCAACACCGCAGCGAACGCCGCCAAGACGGCTGCGCCCCGCAAGCGCTGAGCTTTTACCCGAGGAGCCTTCGCGCTTCTCGACCCAGTTGTCTCCTTGGATCCTCTCGAAACCCAGTTTCAGGGATCCATTTCAAGCCCGGCATATGCCGGGCTTTTTTTATGTCCAATACCAACGTTGATGTATTCCAGAAAGGGATCAAGGCTCCGAGGGAACAAAGCCAAACTGCGGAGGCTGAGAAACGTGTGGACTTCCCCAAGGGCACAAAGAAAAACCGCCACACTCTGGGGTTTCCAGTGTGTGGCGGTGTCTTGGGTGGTGGAGCTGGCGGGAATTGAACCCGCGTCCGTAAGCCTTCGTCGAGCAGATCTACATGTTTAGCGGTCTGTTTTGAATCTCACCCATGTCATCGCGCAGTCGCACGCTACAACACAGGCCAGTACCCTTTTGTCTCGCCCTGACCCAAGGTACCCGGATCAAGGCCAGCCCATGTAATTAACCTTGCAGCCGGGAGGCACTGGTTACCCAGGACCCCCTTGCCCAGCCCATAGGCCAACTGTTGCAAGGCTCACTGGCAATTAAGCAGCGAGTGCGAAACGTTCGTCGTTTGCAGTTAGTTTGTTAAATCGAGATTTACGAGCGTGACTCAAGCTCGACATGCACCACACCGATTCCGCACCCACGTCGAAACCAGGACAGCCCCGTGAACTCTATTTTAGGCCAGCCCGATCCATTGCAAGAGCTCGGACGGAGAATTAATTGAGGCGTGAGCCCCCCAGGCCTGCGTGTCTGCCTTGGCACCCAAGTAGCCATAGCTTGCAGCAACCGTGGTCATACCGGCAGCAAGACCTGCAATGATGTCACGCTCGTCATCTCCCACGTAGACGCAGTAACGAGGCTCGACGTTCAGCCGACGTGCCGCTTCCAGCAAGGGCTCGGGATGAGGCTTGGAAAAAGGTGTCGTGTCTCCGCTGATCACCACTGCGGCTGTCGATAGCGGCACCATGGAACTGACCAAAGGCTCCGTGAACCGCTTGGACTTGTTCGTCACAATGCCCCAGGTCAGGTGTGCGCGCTGCAGCGCAAGCAGCATCGGCTCTATCTCTTCAAAAATAGAAGTCAGCTGTGTCATGCGACGCTCGTAATTCACAAAGAACTCTTCCCGCATCGCTGGAAAGTCAGGATGCTCTGGGGTCATTGCAAAGGCTTTGGCCAGCATCCCCCGCGCCCCCGCCCCTGCCATGGGCCGATATACATCCAAGGGCAGCGACGACATGCCTCTGTCCGTACGCATTTTGTCAGCGGCAGCTCCCAGGTCCGGGGCGCTATCAATCAGCGTGCCATCCAGATCAAAAAGTACCGCCTGCACGTTATGGAACATGGAAGCCTTTCACCCAAACTTTCGAGTCGCCAGCATGTAGTTCACGCTGGTGTCTGCACTCAGCCGGTATCGACCATTGATGGGGTTGTATTCCAGCCCCCTGGAGTGCATAACGTCCAGCCCCGCTTGACGGCAGCTCCAAGCCAATTCGCTGGGACGAATCATCTTGGCGTACTCATGGGTGCCTCTGGGAAGCATGTTCAGCAGATATTCAGCCCCAACGATCGCATGCAGGAAAGCTTTCGCGTTGCGGTGCAATGTTGAAAAAAAGACCCATCCCCCTGGGCGTACCAAGCGACTGCACGCACTGACCACGGAACTCGGATCAGGTACATGTTCCAGCATTTCCATACAGGTAACCACATCGAAGGAACTGGGCTGCTCATCTGCCAGGGCCTCTACACTGACCTCTCGGTAACGAACATTTGGCGTTCCGCTTTCGAGAGCATGCAACTGAGCCACTCGCAAGGATTTGCCCGCCAGGTCAATTCCCAAAACGTCCGCCCCCTTACGTGCCATGGAATCAGCCAGGATCCCACCACCGCAACCCACATCCAGCACATTCGCCCCGGACAACTCGGCCATGGATTGAATCCAATCCAGTCGTAGCGGATTGATTTGATGCAGAGGACGGAATTCGCTTTCAGGGTCCCACCAACGATGGGCCAGTTCAGAAAACTTAGCCAGTTCGGCAGGGTCTGCATTGACAGAATCGATCATGAAGATGTCGTTCCTAGAATGTGAGAATCAGAAGTGCTCAGTTTAGTCCCCGCGAATTAGCCATGTCTTGCGGACGGCTCTGCGATCGCATGGGCATAAAAAAAGCCCCTTGCGGGGCTTTTTCATGAGTAATCCAAGGATTACTTGGTGGCGCGGGTACCGACCACTTCGATTTCCACGCGACGGTTCTTCGCACGGCCTTCGGCAGTCTTGTTGTCGGCCACGGGTTGCTTTTCACCCTTGCCTTCGGTGTACACGCGGTTCTTTTCGATGCCCTTGGACACCAAGTAAGCCTTCACGGCTTCTGCGCGGCGCACAGACAGCTTTTGGTTGTAAGCATCGGAGCCCACGGAGTCAGTGTGACCCACGGCGATGATCACTTCCAGGTTGATGTCCTTGACCTTGGAGACCAGATCATCCAGCTTGGCCTTGCCTTCAGCCTTCAGGACAGACTTGTCGAAGTCGAAGAAAGCGTCAGCAGCGTAGGTAACCTTTTGAGCGGCAACAGCTGGAGCTGCTGCGGCAGGAGCAGCGGCTGCAGGAGCTGCAGGAGCTGCTGCTGGGGCAGCTGCAGGGGCTGCTGCGGGAGCGGCAATAGCGCCATCGCAGCCAGGAGCTGCAGTGGCAGGAGTCCAGTTGGCATCGCGCCAGCACAGTTCGTTCGTGCCGTTCTTCCAGACCAGCTCGCCAGAGCCGTTCTTCCAGTTGTCAACAGTTTGAGCGCCAGCGGCGGTTGCGAGCGCTGCAGAGGCAAACAACATCGCCACTTTGTTCAGTTTCTTCATGGTTCTCCTCTTGGGGAAAAAGCCGCAGCCGCGCTGCGAATGGGGACGTTTAGGGTGACCACCACCAAAAACGTTAAAACGATTGTGCCATACGTAACAGACGAAAAGCGGCTCTACCGCATAACGTACCGTAGGACAAAACCGCAATAGCCCGGATATGTTGCACGGGCGCGACAAGCATCTACGCCTAAAATGACTCTCCCTTGCCGCTAGAGCCGCGCCCATGAATCAGTTTGCCAAAGAAACCCTGCCGATCAGTCTTGAAGAAGAAATGCGGCGCAGTTACCTCGATTACGCGATGAGCGTGATCGTGGGCCGGGCTCTGCCCGATGCACGTGACGGACTGAAGCCTGTTCATCGCCGCGTGCTATATGCGATGCACGAACTCAACAACGACTGGAACCGACCTTACAAAAAGTCGGCGCGTATCGTTGGTGATGTGATCGGTAAGTACCATCCGCACGGAGACTCTGCCGTGTACGACACCATCGTGCGTATGGCGCAGGATTTTTCGTTGCGCCACATGCTGGTGGATGGGCAAGGCAACTTTGGCTCGGTGGACGGCGATAACGCTGCGGCCATGCGATACACAGAAATCCGCTTGGCCAAGATTGCGCAAGAAATGCTGGGCGACATCGACAAGGAAACGGTCGATTTCGGGCCCAACTACGACGGTAGCGAGAAAGAGCCACTCGTATTGCCCAGCAAGCTGCCCAACCTGCTGGTCAACGGATCTGCAGGTATCGCCGTGGGCATGGCAACCAACATTCCGCCACACAACCTGAATGAGGTGGTGGACGCATGCCTGCACATGCTGCGCAACCCTGAGACCTCCATCGATGAACTGATGGAAATCATCCCTGCGCCAGACTTCCCGACAGCGGGCATCATCTACGGTATCAATGGCGTAAAAGATGGCTACCGCACGGGACGCGGCAAGGTGGTCATGCGTGCCAAATGCCACTTTGAAGACATCGACAAAGGGCAGCGCCAAGCCATCATCGTCGATGAGCTGCCCTACCAGGTCAACAAAAAGACGCTGCAAGAGCGCATGGCTGAACTGGTTCACGAAAAGAAAATCGAGGGAATCAGCCACATCCAGGACGAGTCCGACAAATCGGGCATGCGCTTGGTGATTGAGCTCAAGCGCGGCGAAGTGCCTGAAGTGGTGCTGAACAACCTGTACAAGCAGACGCAGCTGCAGGACACCTTTGGCATGAACATGGTGGCACTGGTGGACGGACAACCCCGCCTGTGCAATCTGAAGGATCTGATCAGCGTTTTCCTGCAGCATCGCCGCGAAGTGGTAACACGCCGTACCGTGTTCGAACTGCGCAAGGCCCGGGATCGTGGTCACGTGCTGGAAGGCCTGGCAGTGGCCTTGGCCAACATTGATGACTTCATTGCCATCATCCGCAACGCCCCCACCCCACCAGTAGCCAAGGCAGAGCTGATGACACGGGCCTGGGACAGCAAGCTCGTGCGTGAAATGCTTACCCGCACACGTGCAGACGGAGGCGTGGTCAACGCCGATGATTACCGCCCAGAAGGCCTCGAGCGCGAGTTCGGCATGGGTCAGGATGGCCTGTATCGCCTTTCGGAAACACAGGCTCAGGAAATCCTGCAAATGCGTCTGCAACGCCTGACAGGGCTGGAGCAGGACAAGATCGTGGCTGAGTACAAGGAAGTCATGGCGGTCATCGAAGACCTGCTGGACATTCTGAGCAAGCCAGAACGTGTGTCGACCATCATTGGTGACGAGCTGACGGCACTCAAGCAGGAGTTTGGTCAACACAAGCTGGGCGCTCGTCGTTCGGTGATCGAATACAGCGCACAAGACCTCTCCACCGAAGATCTGATCACTCCGACCGACATGGTCGTCACGCTGAGCCACACGGGCTATATCAAGAGCCAGCCGCTGTCCGAATATCGTGCTCAAAAACGGGGTGGCCGAGGCAAACAGGCCACCGCGACAAAGGAAGACGACTGGATTGACCAGCTTTTCATTGCGAATACACACGACTACATCCTGTGCTTCTCCAACCGGGGGCGTCTGTACTGGCTCAAGGTGTGGGAAGTTCCTGCAGGTTCGCGCGGCTCGCGGGGTCGCCCCATCGTCAACATGTTCCCGCTGCAGGAAGGCGAAAAGATCAACGTGGTGCTGCCCCTGACGGGTGAAGCACGCACCTTCCCCGCTGATCGCTATGTGTTCATGGCGACCAGCATGGGCACCGTGAAAAAGACTGCGCTGGACGAGTTCAGCAATCCCCGCAAGGGCGGCATCATTGCCGTCAACCTGGACGACGGCGACTACCTCATTGGTGCGGCGCTGACGGACGGCAAGCACGATGTGATGCTGTTCAGCGACGGCGGCAAGGCCGTGCGCTTTGATGAAAACGACGTGCGCCCCCTGGGCCGCCAAGCCCGTGGTGTGCGCGGCATGACGCTGGAAGAAGGCCAGAGCGTGATTGCCATGCTGGTGGCCGAAGACGAAACACAAAGCGTATTGACCGCCACAGAAAACGGCTACGGCAAACGCACCAGCATCGTCGAATACACCCGCCATGGCCGGGGTACCAAAGGCATGATCGCCATCCAGCAAAGCGAACGCAATGGCAAGGTGGTCGCCGCCACACTGGTGCACGCTGATGACGAAATCATGCTGATCACCGACAAGGGTGTGCTGGTCCGCACACGGGTTTCGGAAATTCGGGAGCTGGGTCGCGCAACCCAGGGGGTGACGCTGATTTCTCTGGATGAAGGTTCCAAGTTGAGCGGTCTGCAGCGCATTGTGGAAAACGATGCCAATGTTGCCGATGCATCCGGCGACGCAGAGAGCGGCACCGATAACGGTGAGGCTGCTGAAGGCACGAGCGATTGAAACTGCAACCACACGCGAGCCACTGCCTGACACCGCAGACGCAGCAGTGGCTCGCTATCAAAATATGAGCTTCCTGCGCTCACACAACAAGCGCTAGAAGCCATTTCAACTCCAAATATCCATGAACCGTCCTTACAACTTCTCTGCCGGCCCCGCAGCCATTCCCGCCGAAGTCCTCGAACAGGCTGCAGCCGAAATGCTGAACTGGCACGGCAGCGGGATGGGGGTAATGGAGATGAGCCACCGCGGCAAGGAATTCCTCTCCATCTACGAACAGGCTGAATCCGATCTGCGCGAACTTCTGGCGATTCCTGCGCATTTCAAGATCCTGTTCATGCAAGGCGGGGGCCTGGCCGAGAACGCCATCGTCCCACTCAACCTCTCCAGGGCAGGCACGGTGGATTTTGTGGTGACGGGTAGCTGGAGCCAGAAATCCCAGAAAGAAGCCGCCAAGTACGCAGCCGAGTCACGCATCGTTGCGTCGGGACAGGACTCGGGCTTTACCACCCTTCCAGCCCCCGAAACCTGGCAACTCAGCAAAGGTGCAAGCTACGTTCACCTGTGCAGCAACGAAACCATCCATGGTGTGGAATTTCAGGAACTGCCCGACCTTGCAGCCCTGGGGAGCGATGCGCCTTTGGTCATTGATTTTTCGTCGCATGTCGCATCGCGTAGCGTGGACTGGAGCAAGGTCGGCGTTGCCTTTGGCGGTGCCCAGAAGAACCTTGGCCCTGCCGGCCTGACACTGGTCGTGGTGCGGGAAGATCTGCTGGGCCATGCACTGCCCACCTGCCCCAGCGCGTTCGACTACCGGATCGTTGCCGAAAACCAATCCATGTACAACACGCCTCCAACATGGGGGATCTACATGGCAGGGCTGACCTTCCAGTGGCTCAAGCGCCAGCGCGAAGGCTCGCTCAGTGGTGTGGCTGCCATGGAACAGCGCAACATCACCAAGGCACGGTTGCTGTACGAAGCCATTGACCAGTCGCAGTTCTACGTGAACAAGGTCGCAGTGAACTGCCGCTCGCGCATGAACATTCCATTCTTCCTGCGCGATGAAAGCCGCAATGAAGCGTTCCTGACCGGAGCGAAAGAGCGGGGATTGCTGCAACTCAAGGGCCACAAGTCCGTGGGCGGCATGCGCGCCAGCATCTACAACGCCATGCCGATCGAAGGCGTACAGGCGCTGGTAGCCTACATGCGAGAATTTGAACTAAAACACGCCTGAGCGCGTGAGTCCACGCCCATCCATGATTACTCCGCAAGCATCTCCCGATCTCGCCAGTCTGCGCGTCCAGATCGACAACATCGACCAGCAACTGCTCACGCTGCTGAACCAGCGTGCGCTGGTGGCCGAGCGGGTGGGTGAAGTCAAAAAGCGCGAAGGAACCCCATTCTTCCGGCCTGACCGCGTGGCACAGGTCATCGACAAGATCCAAACTGCCAACCCCGGCCCCCTGAAGGGCGCGCACGTGGCAGCCATCTGGCGCGAAATCATGTCCGCATGCCTCGCCCTGGAATCGCCTCAGCGGGTGGCCGTACTCGGGCCGGAAGGCACTTTCTGCGAGCAGGCCGCCATCGAGTTTTTTGGCGGTGCCGCCGACCTGATGTACTGCGCCAACTTCGACGAAGTCTTCCACGCTACGGCTGCGGGCAGTGCCCAGTATGGGGTGGTTGGCGTCGAAAATTCCACAGAGGGGGTCGTCACCCGATCTCTGGATCTTTTCCTGCATACGCCTACCCACGTGGTTGGAGAAGTCAGCCTGCTGGTGCGCCACAACCTGCTGCGCACCAGCAACTCGCTGGACAACATCGAAGTCGTGCTCGCCCATCCGCAGGCTCTGGCCCAATGCCAGGCTTGGCTATCCAAGCACCTGCCGCATGCAGAGCGGCGGCCTGTGTCCAGCAACGCCGAAGGAGCCCGGCTAGCCACCACCAACCCGGCTTGGGCTGCGTTGTCGAGCGAACGCGCAGCCACTCAGTTTGGTCTGCATATCGTCGCTCACGCCATTCAGGATGATGCCTACAACCGTACACGGTTTGCCATCATCTGCCTGCCGCACACACTCCAGACGCCGCCGCCCTCGGGCAAAGACTGCACCAGTCTGGTGGTGTCCGTGCCCAACAGACCTGGGGCAGTGCACGACCTGCTGGTCCCGCTCAAAAAGCACGGCGTGTCCATGACTCGCTTTGAGTCCCGCCCCGCGCGAACCGGGCAGTGGGAGTATTACTTCTACATCGACATTGACGGGCACCCTGCCCAGCAGCACGTGACCCTGGCGCTGGAGGAATTGCGGGGCCTGTGCGCCTTCTACAAGGTTCTGGGCACCTATCCGGTCGCATCGTGAGGGGGCGTAGCCATGTTTGAACAACTGGGACTGATTGGCTGCGGCCTGATGGGCGGCTCTTTCGCGCTAGCGCTGAAGAAGGCTGGTCTGGTCAAAAGAGTGGTGGGCTATAGCAAGTCCCCCTCCACCACAGATCGCGCGCGCCAGCTTGGCGTGATTGATGTGGAAGCGCCCTCCGCCCTGCTGGCGGTTGCGGGTGCAGATATCGTGCTGGTTGCTGTTCCAGTCGCAGCGACCGAAGCCACGCTCAAAGCCATCAAGCATCTCGTCACACCACAGATGCTGATCATGGACGTAGGCTCCACCAAAGCCGATGTGGTTCAGGCAGCAAGACGTTCGCTGCGCGACCAGGTGGGGTCCTTTGTGCCAGCACATCCCATCACTGGCCGTGAAGTCTCTGGAGTGGAGCATGCAGATGCAGAGCTCTACTACGGCAGACAGGTCATCCTGACCCCCACAGAACGCACATTGACCGCGCAACTGTTGCGAGCGCAGGAAGTGTGGCAGGCACTGGGATGTCGTGTCAGCACCATGTCGCCAGAGTCACACGACGGTGCATTCGCAGCCGTCAGCCATCTTCCGCATCTGCTGGCGTTTGCCATGATGAACAGCCTGACTGGTCAACCTGAGGGAGACGAGTTCCTGTCACTGGCAGGCCCAGGGTTTCGTGATTTCACCCGCATCGCTGCAGGTGAGCCCAAGATGTGGCGCGACATCATGTTGGCCAACCGCGAAGAACTCTTGGCGCAATCGAAATTGTTCCAGCAAACGCTGGCTCAATTTGAGCAAGCCATTTCCACGGGCAACTCCCAGGCCCTTGAGGACATGCTGACCCTTGCCAGCGAAACCCGCGCCCATTGGCGCATGGGTGCCCAGCGCACTTCCAAACCACGTTAAATGTTCACCACAGCTTTCTTAGACATCCCCGCTCTGGACGCAGCGGGGGGCGAAGTGCTCTTGCCAGGCTCCAAGAGCATTTCCAACCGGGTTTTGCTGCTTGCAGCTTTGAGCGTGGGAACCACCACAGTGCACGATGTGCTCGCATCCGACGACACACGGGTCATGCTGGATGGTTTGCGCCAGATCGGGTGCGGCGTGAAGGAAGAAGGCAGCACGGTCCATATCACCGGACTCGGTGGACGCACACCGAACTCGCCAAGCGCCTTGTTCATGGGCAATGCGGGTACCGCCATGCGCCCGCTGACGGCAGCGCTGTCACTGCTGGGTGGGCAGTTTGAATTGTCAGGTGTGCCTCGCATGCACGAACGCCCCATCGGCGATCTGGTGGATGCATTGCGCCAGCTGGGCTGCCAGATTGAGTATCTGGGCAACCCGGGCTACCCGCCCCTGCGCATCGCGCATGTCCAGGGTGTACCTGCGCTGGCTCTGGATAAACCCATCCAGGTGCGTGGGGACGTCTCGAGCCAGTTTCTGACTGCGCTTCTGATGGCGCTACCTTTGGTCGCATCGCAAAGCGCCATACATATCGAAGTTGTAGGCGCACTGATTTCCAAGCCCTACATTGCCATCACATTGCAATTGCTTGAGCGCTTTGGCATCCATGTCAGCAATGACAACTGGCAACGCTTCACCATTCCTGCCGGCAGCCGATACCAGTCGCCCGGCACCATCCATGTCGAGGCCGATGCTTCATCGGCAAGCTACTTCATTGCACTCGGAGCCATTGCTTCCAACGCTGAGCATGGGGAAAGCATCACCATTCAGGGTGTAGGACTCCAATCCATCCAGGGTGACATCCGATTTGTGGAAGCAGCCCAAGCCATGGGGGCCCAGGTCACCGGGGGCCCCAACTGGCTGAAAGTGCAGCGCGGTGCGTGGCCCCTCAAGGCGATTGATCTGGACTGCAATCACATCCCGGATGCCGCCATGACCTTGGCAGTGATGGCTTTGTACGCAGAAGGTACGACAACACTGCGCAACATTGCCAGCTGGCGCGTGAAGGAAACGGACCGCATTGCCGCCATGGCCAAGGAGTTGCGCAAGCTGGGGGCCACCGTGATCGAGGGTGAGGACTTCATCCAGGTCACCCCCCCCGCACAAACAGAAGACTGGAAAGCCGCGAGCATCCACACCTATGACGACCACCGGGTTGCCATGTGCTTCTCTCTCGCAACCTTCAATCCGGCCAGGTTACCGGTTCGCATTGAAGACCCGAAATGTGTGGCAAAAACCTTCCCCGACTATTTCGAAGCTTTTTTCAGCACTGCAAAGCTACCGACTTCGCGCATTCCGGTGATCTGCATTGACGGCCCCACCGCATCCGGCAAAGGTACGGTGGCTGCTGAATTGGCACGGAGGCTGGGCTATGGGTTTCTGGACTCTGGCGCGATGTACCGCATTACGGCCTACGCGGCACTACAGGCTGGCCTGCAAATCGATACAGCCCATGAAACCCGCATTGCCGATCTGGCGCGGACCTTGCCAGTGCGGTTTGCTGGCGGGCAGATTTTCCTGGGTGACACCAACGTCACCGAGGCCATCCGCACGGAAGATGCAGGGATGAATGCCTCGCGCGTGTCTGCATTGCCTGCAGTTCGTGCGGCTCTGGTGGATCTTCAGCATAGCTTCCAGCGCCTGCCTGGATTGGTAGCGGATGGACGGGACATGGGTACCGTGATCTTCCCGGAGGCTCCCCTCAAGGTGTTTTTGACCGCCAGCGCAGCATGCAGAGCGGAGCGACGCTATAAACAGTTGATTTCAAAGGGTTTTCAAGCTAATATTGATGACCTTCGTGCGGATCTGGAAGCACGTGATGCACGGGACAGTACCCGCAGCGTCGCTCCTCTTAAGCCCGCACAAGATGCTTTGGTCCTGGACAACTCCTCATTGACGATTGAACAAGCCGTCGATCAGGTGCTGACCTGGTGGCTAGAGCGTCAGCCTTTTGCCCAGCTCGGGCACGGCTGATGAGCCTGGGGCCCAGCCCAGGCGAACAGGCCCATGCAGCCCACCTCGCGCGTCAGTGCATCGGCAGCATGGTTCTTTTAACTTAAACCGCGGCTTTGCCGCACAAAACCACCGCAAGCAGCTATAAAAACGATAGCAATAGTGCTATCGGAATCCTGTTTGTGGCAAGGAAACACATGTCCGAATCTTTTGCCGCCCTTTTTGAAGAATCCCTGCAGCGTACGGAAATGCGCCCAGGCGAAGTGATCACCGCCGAAGTCGTGCGCGTGGAACACAACTTCGTCGTGGTCAACGCTGGCCTCAAGTCTGAAGCCTACGTGCCGCTGGAAGAGTTCAAGAATGACAAGGGCGAAGTCGAAGTCCAAGTCGGTGACTTCGTTTCGGTGGCCATCGGCTCCATCGAAAACGGTTACGGCGACACCATCCTGTCGCGTGACACCGCAAAGCGTCTGGCTTCCTGGATGAGCCTGGAAAAGGCCCTGGAATCTGGCGAGTTCGTCACTGGCACAACCAGCGGCAAGGTCAAGGGCGGTCTGACTGTCCTGGTCAACGGCATCCGCGCATTCCTGCCCGGTTCGCTGATCGATACCCGTCCGATCAAGGATCTGACGCCGTACGAAAACAAGACCATGGAATTCAAGGTCATCAAGCTGGACCGCAAGCGCAACAACGTGGTGCTGAGCCGCCGCGCTGTGGTGGAAGCCTCCATGGGCGAAGAGCGCGCCAAGCTGATGGAAACCCTGAAGGAAGGCTCCATCGTTCAGGGCGTGGTCAAGAACATCACCGAATACGGTGCGTTCGTGGACCTGGGCGGCATCGACGGCCTGCTGCACATCACCGACATGGCATGGCGCCGCGTGCGTCACCCCTCCGAAGTGGTGACCGCTGGCCAGGAAATCACTGCCAAGATCCTGAAGTTCGACACCGAGAAGAACCGCGTGTCTCTGGGTCTGAAGCAAATGGGCGACGACCCATGGATGGGCGTGAACCGCCGCTACCCACAAGGTACCCGCCTGTTCGGCAAGATCACGAACATTGCCGACTACGGCGCGTTCGTCGAGCTGGAGCCAGGTATCGAAGGTCTGGTGCACGTCTCCGAAATGGACTGGACCAACAAGAACATCGCTCCTTCCAAGCTCGTGTCGCTGGGTGACGAAGTCGAAGTCATGGTCCTCGAGATCGACGAAGACAAGCGCCGCATCAGCCTGGGCATGAAGCAGTGCAAGGCCAACCCATGGCAAGAGTTTGCACAGGAAACCAAGCGCGGCGACCGCGTGAAGGGCCCCATCAAGTCCATCACCGACTTCGGCGTGTTCGTGGGTCTGGCTGCCGGTATCGACGGCCTGGTGCACCTGTCCGACCTGTCCTGGAACGAGCCCGGCGAATCCGCCGTGCGCAACTACAAGAAGGGCCAGGAAGTCGAAGCCATCGTTCTGGCTGTGGACGTGGACCGTGAGCGCATCTCCCTGGGTATCAAGCAACTCGACGGCGACCCATTCACGACCTTCGTGACCGTGAACGACAAGGGCCAGACAGTGACCGGCAAGGTCAAGACTGTGGACGCTCGTGGCGCTGAAATCGACCTGGGCGATGACATCGTTGGCTACCTGCGCGCTTCCGAAATCTCCCGCGACCGCGTGGAAGATGCTCGCAACGTGCTGAAGGAAGGCGACGAAGTCACTGCCGTGGTGGTGAACGTGGATCGCAAGACCCGCAACATCCAGTTGTCGATCAAGGCCAAGGACATGGCAGACCAGCAAGAAGCAATGTCTACCTTGTCGCAACAGTCGGCTCGCGAAAGCGCCGGTACGACTAGCCTGGGCGCCCTGCTGCGCGCCAAGCTGGACAATTCCGAAAAGTAAGCCAGTAGCTGACCGGGTTACCGGTCAGTAAAGCAATGGGCGCATGAGCGCCCGGTACGCGAGCGAAGTTTCAGTAGCTCGCCTATCGGGTTTCTTGTGCGCCCTTTCTTGTTGATTCAGCCATGTCCCAAGACTCCATGACCCGATCTGATTTGGTGGAAGAGCTGGCCGCACGCTTCAGCCAACTCACCCACAAGGATGCCGAGTTCGCCGTGAAGACCATTCTGGATGCGGTCAGTGATGCACTGGTCAAAGGGCACCGTATCGAAATACGCGGCTTCGGAAGCTTTTCGGTCAATCACCGTCCCCCTCGCATGGGTCGAAACCCCCGCAGCGGCGAAGCCGTGGCCATTCCGGAAAAGCGCGTTCCCCATTTCAAACCCGGCAAAGCGCTGCGAGAGTCTGTGGACCAGCGCACTGCGGAGATGGAACTGAAGGGCTGAAGATTTCAGCAAAAGCGGTCAGGGCACAAAGTGCTGCCTTTCTCCCACATGTTGACTGCTCACATAAGAGCTCCAGCACACCCAGAAGCGCTTCACTTTTCATAGCAGCTTGCGCTTTACAGATGGGCTGCAGCCCCACATAAGGGCATATGGCTCGACAGGTCTACCGCAACAACGTGAGCCGCACATGGCGCTACACGCCGCTCCCATGCAACGCACCGACACAGCGCGTACAAGCTCTTAGAATCGCCCCACCATCGGGGATACCATGAAATACCTCCTGTGGCTGCTCAAGGCGGCCATTTTCTTTACCTTGTTTGCGTTTGCGCTGAACAACCAGCAAGACGCTACGGTTCACTTCTTCTTCGGAACGCAATGGCGTGCGCCGCTGGTGCTGGTAGTGCTGACGGCATTTGCGGCGGGTTTGGTGACTGGCGTGCTGGGCATGGTGCCCCGCTGGTGGCGGCATCGCAGCCTGGCCCTGAAGGCGCAACAGCAGATTCAGACGCCTGACCCCAAGACTCCAGAGACTTCTGGCCCTGGCACCCCGCCCTCCCCCACCAACGACTACCCTCCCGTCCATGGAATTTGATCCCACCTGGATGCTGCTGGGCCTGCCCCTGGCTTTTGTGCTGGGCTGGCTGGCCTCCCGGCTGGATTTGCGGCAACTGCGTGCGGAAAACCGCAGCGCTCCCAAGGCATATTTCAAAGGCCTGAACTTCCTGCTCAACGAGCAGCAGGACCAGGCCATTGATGCCTTCATTGAAGCCGTCCAGAACGATCCGGATACCTCTGAACTGCACTTTGCCCTGGGCAACCTTTTCCGTCGCAGAGGCGAATACGACCGGGCTGTTCGGGTGCACGAACACCTGCTGTCACGGGGCGACCTGAGCACGTCTGACCGTGACCGCGCCCAACACGCGCTGGCGCTGGATTTCCTCAAAGCCGGGCTTCTGGATCGCGCAGAAGACGCACTCAATCGCCTGGAAGACACAGCCTACGAGGCGCAAGCCCGCCTTGCCCTGCTGGCCATTTATGAGCGCTCTCGCGACTGGGAACACGCTGCAGCCATCGCCAGCAAAATGCACGGCGCCGACCAAGGTGACTTCAGTACAAGGCAGGCTCATTACCTGTGCGAGCAAGCTCTTGCACTGAGCGCGCAAGGCGACCGACCCGGAGCCAAAGCCCTGCTGGAACAAGCCGTGGCTGCCGCCCCCGATGCAGCCCGCCCCCGCATCGAGCTGGCTCGGCTTTTTCAACTCATGGGGCAGCATGATGCTGTGCTCAGCACCTTGCGCGCCATGGGCGAGCGCAACCCCGCTGCCCTGCCCCTGGCATCTGCGCTGATGGTGGAAGCCGCAAACGCATCGTCCAGGCGGGAAGAAGTTCACCAGCTTTTACTGTCTCATTACACCCACTCCCCCAGTCTGGATGTTCTTGAAAGCATCGTCGCGCTAGAAAACGCACAGCCTTCATTGCAAGCCACGGCACGCCAGCGCTATGTTCAGCATCTGGACAAGGAACGCTCCCTTGTCGCTGCAGCCAAGTGGTTGGCAGAAGAGAAGCTGGAACACGAACAATTCCACCCGCAAATCCAACGGGCGCTGGACCATGCCGTCAAGCCCTTGACCCGTTACCGATGCGCTGCCTGCGGCTTTGAAGCACGCCAGCACTTCTGGCAATGCCCCGGCTGCCAGACCTGGGACAGCTATCCAGCCCGCCGGGTCGAGGAACTGTGAGACAGCGCCGTATGCCAAGAAACTGGACGCTCCAGCGGTGGCTAGTCGCAGCCCTGTTCGCAGCCTTCAGTGCACTCCATGCGCATGCAGCCGTAGAAGTCAACCAGGCCAACGAGGCTGAACTCAACAGTATTCTGGGCATCGGTCCGGGGCTGTCAGAAAAAATCCTGAACGAACGTGCCCGAGGGCCTTTCAAAGACTGGCAGGACCTGATGCAGCGCGTCAAAGGCATTCGCGCACGCACCGCCTCGAAGTTCTCGGATGGCGGCCTCACCGTGCAGGGATCCCCTTTTCAAACAAAAGCACCCACAGGCCTGGAAGACGCAACATCTGCGCCGTGAACACCGCAACACAAGCGATGCTCTGGCAAAAAGGCACAAACACCCCTGCGTGAATAAGGGGTATCAACGGGTCAGCGCCCTAGAATGGGTTGCACATGCCCCTGATCACCCTCGTCCTCCTTCCCTTCATTGGCAGCCTGCTCGCCGCAGTGCTGCCCACCAACGCCCGCAATACCGAGTCCACCCTGGCGGGCCTGATTGCGGTGTTCTGCACTGTTCAGGTTGCCCTGTACTTTCCAGAGGTAGCTGCGGGCCATATCCCCTCGCAGACTCTGGTCTGGATTCCCCAGTTGGGGCTGAATCTGGTGTTGCGGATGGATGGGTTCGCATGGATGTTCTCCATGCTGGTGCTGGGCGTGGGCAGTCTGGTGGTGCTGTATGCCCGCTACTACATGTCGGCGGCAGACCCGGTTCCGCGCTTCTTTTCATTTTTCCTGGCGTTCATGGGTGCCATGGTCGGGGTAGTGTTGTCGGGCAACCTGATCCAGTTGGCACTGTTCTGGGAGCTGACCAGCCTGTTTTCATTCCTGCTCATTGGCTACTCGCATCACCGCAAAGATGCCCGGCGTGGCGCGCGCATGGCGCTGACAGTGACGGCAACAGGCGGGCTGTGCATGCTGGCTGGCATGCTGGTGCTGGGGCACATGGTTGGCAGCTATGAGCTGGAAAAGGTCTTGGCATCGGCCACCAAAGTGCAGGCCCATCCGCTGTACCTGACTGCACTGGTCCTCATCCTGCTGGGGGCGCTGACGAAGAGCGCCCAGTTTCCTTTCCACTTCTGGTTGCCCCACGCCATGGCCGCGCCCACGCCGGTCTCGGCGTACCTGCACTCAGCCACCATGGTGAAAGCGGGGGTGTTTCTGCTGGCACGACTCTGGCCTGTGCTCAGCGGCACCGAGCCCTGGTTCTGGATCGTGGGCGGTGCGGGTCTCCTCACTCTGCTCATTGGCGGGTATGCCGCCATGTTCCAGAACGACCTCAAGGGCCTGCTGGCCTACTCCACCATCTCGCACCTGGGGCTGATCACGCTGCTGCTGGGCCTCAACAGTCCTCTGGCGGCCGTGGCGGCGGTGTTTCACATCATGAACCACGCCACCTTCAAGGCGTCTTTGTTCATGGCTGCGGGCCTCATCGATCATGAAAGCGGCACCCGGGATATTCGGCGGCTTTCCGGGCTGCGGCGCATGATGCCCATGACCTCCACATTGGCAATGGTGGCCAGCGCTGCAATGGCGGGTGTGCCACTGCTCAACGGGTTTCTCTCCAAGGAAATGTTCTTTGCGGAGGCTGTGCTGGTCGATGCCACGCCCTGGCTGCAATGGCTGCTGCCCGTGGCGGCCACTGTGGCAGGCATGTTCAGTGTGGCCTACTCGCTGCGCTTTACCGTGGATGTTTTCTGGGGCCCCGCTGCCACCGACCTCCCCCACACCCCGCATGAGCCCCCCCACTGGATGCGGGTGCCTGTGGAGCTGCTGGTGCTGGCCTGCGTGGTGGTGGGCACACTGCCCGCCTGGTCCGTGGGCAGCTACCTGGCAACCGCTGCCCGACCTGTGGTGGGGGGGGATTTGCCCACGTACAGCCTGGCCATCTGGCACGGGGTCAACAAGCCCCTGATCATGAGCTTGATTGCCTTGGCTGGAGGCACGGCCCTGTACCTGCTGCTGCGCAACCAGCGCGCACACGGCAGGGTCGATGCTCCCCCGCTGATGCGGCACCTGAGTGGCAAGCAACTTTTCGAGAGCTGGCTCACCCGCGTCAGCTGGGCAGGCCGAGGCGCGCGCAGAGCGCTGGGCACGCAGCGGCTGCAATGGCAAATGCTGTGGCTGGTGTGCGCGGCGGTGGTTGCAAGCACCTGGCCGCTGTGGTTGCGTGGTCTGCACCTGGGGGAGCGGGTCGGGCTCCCCCTGTCACCCACTTTTGCCTTGCTGTGGATTGCCGGCGGCATCAGTGCGCTGGCAGGCGCCTGGCAAGCCAAGTACCACCGCCTGGCCGCACTGGCACTGCTGGGGGCCACCGGGCTGTGCGTGTGCATCACCTTCCTCTGGTTCTCTGCCCCTGATCTCGCGCTGACACAGATCGTGGTGGAGGTAGTCACCACCATCCTCATCCTGCTGGGCCTGCGCTGGCTCCCCAAGCGCGATGAAAGCCTGCGCCCCCCAGCCAGGGCACAGGGATATCAGACCCGCTTGCGCCGCTGGCGTGACCTGGCGGTAGCGTTGATTGCAGGCGGGGGCATGGCCCTGCTCTCGCTGGCCATGATGCGCAGGCCCTTCCCTGAAAGCACGTCCACGTTCTTTCTGGAACGCGCACTCACCGAGGGCGGCGGCACCAATGTGGTCAATGTGATGCTTGTGGACTTCCGTGGCTTTGACACCTTTGGCGAGATCATCGTGCTCGGCATCGTCGCGCTCACGGTCTATGCCCTGCTGCGGCGCTTCAGGCCTGCCCGCGAGGTGATGGACCTGCCCCCCCAGCAACGCGCCCTGCCTGCCGATGTGGCGACCGACCTTGCACACCCACGCCAGGTGGCAGATACCGCCATTGGCTACCTGACGGTGCCTGCCGTGCTGGTCCGGCTGCTGCTGCCGTTTGCGACACTGGTCGCTGTCTACCTCTTCATGCGTGGGCACAACGAGCCCGGTGGCGGCTTCGTGGCCGGGCTGGTGTTCTCGGTAGCGCTGCTGCTGCAATACATCGTGTCAGGCACCACCTGGGTGGAGGCGCACCTTCCGCTCTATCCCCGGCGCTGGATTGGCGCAGGCATGCTGGTGGCCTTGGCAACGGGCATCGGCTCGCTGTGGTTTGGCTATCCGTTCCTTACCAGCCACACCGCCCACCTGCACCTTCCTTGGGTGGGCGATCTGCACATCGCCAGCGCGTTGTTCTTCGACATCGGCGTATTCACCCTGGTGGTGGGCTCCACGCTGCTCATCCTCACGGCCATTGCCCACCAGTCGGTGCGCAGCCACCGTTTTCACCAACGCGCGATGGAGGAGGCCCTCGCACCGGAAGATACCGATACCGCCACACGGCTGAATGCATCTGCCTCCACGGCAACCCCAGCGCAAACAGCCAAACGGCCGCAACAGCCGCAACCACACCAAGGAGCCCAGTGATGGAAATCGTTCTTGCCCTCGCCATCGGCGTGCTCACAGGCTCGGGCGTGTGGCTGTTGCTGCGCCCCCGTACCTTCCAGGTCATCATGGGCCTGTCGTTGCTGTCGTACGCAGTCAACCTGTTCATCTTCAGCATGGGCCGCCTGGGCCTTGCGATTGACAAGGAACCCGTGCTGCAACCCGGCCTTCCCCAGGACCTGGCCCACTATGCCGACCCCATGCCACAAGCGCTCACGCTGACCGCCATCGTGATCGGTTTTGCGATGACAGCGCTGTTTCTCGTGGTGCTGCTGGCCTCACGCGGTATGACGGGCACCGACCATGTAGACGGCACCCGCGCCAAGGATGCGCCAGACTGGCAAGACTCGCACCAGGGAACGCCATGAGTACGCTGACCGCCTACCTGGCCGCACACTGGATGCCGCACCTCATCCTGGCCCCCATCGTTTTACCCTTGCTCACCGCAGGTCTGATGCTGTTGCTGCGTGAGGAAAAGCAGCGGCTCAAAATCCTGCTCAACCTGGGCTCTACCCTGTTGGGGCTGGTCATCGCAGGTCTGCTGCTGTTTATCACACACAAATCGGGTGTGCCTGGCGGGCTGGGCATCTACCTGCCGGGCAACTGGCCCGCGCCCTTTGGCATCGTGCTGGCGCTGGATCGGCTCTCGGCCATGATGCTGGTGCTGTGCTCGTGTGTGGCCCTGGCTGCAGCCCTTTATGCCAGCGCCCGCTGGCACCGGGCCGGGGTGCACTTTCACCCGCTGTTCCAACTGCAGCTCATGGGTCTGGCGGGGGCTTTTCTCACAGCCGACCTGTTCAATCTCTTCGTTTTCTTCGAGATCATGCTGGCCGCTTCCTACGGGCTGCTGCTGCATGGGTCCGGGCGTCCTCGCGTCGCCGCGGGGCTGCACTACATCGCCATCAATCTGGCAGCGTCTTCGCTGTTCCTGATCGGCGTATCCATGCTGTACGGCATCACCGGCACCCTCAACATGGCCGACCTGGCGCGCAGCATTGCGGACGTGGCCGCCAGCGACCGCGGCCTGCTGCATGCCGCCTGCGCCATTCTGGGCGTGGCCTTTCTGATCAAGGCGGCGGTCTGGCCCCTGAACTTCTGGCTGGTTCCCGCCTACAGCGCCGCCACGGCCCCGGTCGGGGCCCTGTTTGCACTCATGACCAAGGTGGGGGTCTACGTGATCCTGCGGCTGTGGACGCTGCTGTTCAGTGCCGACGCCGGAGCTTCAGCCCAGTTTGGCAGCGCCTGGCTGGTCGCAGGCGGCTTGGTCACGGTGGTGTTTGGTACCGTAGGCATGCTGGGCTCACAGCGGCTGGGCTATCTGGCGGGCTTTGCGGCCATTGTGTCGTCTGGCACGCTGCTGGCGGCCACGGGGCTGGGGCAAAGCCCTCTGACGGCTGGGCTGCTGTACTACCTGCTCAGCTCCACACTGGCTGTCAGTGCATTGTTCATGCTGACCGACCTGCTCGAACGCTGGCGCAATGACGGCCTGCATCTGGCTCCGCACGCCCGCACGGATGACGCCCCCTTCCTTTCGCCAGACCTGGTCCTCCAGGAAAAGTTGAATCTGGACGACAGGGAAGAAGGTCTGGCAGGCGAAGTTATTCCCGCCGCAGCAGCTTTTCTGGGGCTGTCCTTCATTGCCTGCACGCTGGTCATCACCGGACTGCCCCCGCTGCCCGGGTTCGTGGGCAAGTTCGCCATGATCCACGCCTTGCTCAACCCCTTGGGCCTGGGCGCGGCCTCCGCAGGGCCCGGGTTGGTGGGTTGGACGGTGATCGCCACCCTGGTCACATCGGGCCTGCTGGGGCTGGTAGCGCTCACCCGGGCAGGCATTCTGCACTTCTGGTCTGCGCATGACCGGGCAGCCCCCAAGCTCTTGGTGCTGGAAGGCGTACCCGTGGCAGCCCTGCTGCTGCTGTGCGGAGCACTGGCGTTTCAGGCAGGTTCTGTGCTGCGCTTCACCCAGGCTGCGGCAGACGCCTTGCACCAGCCCAGGCTGTACATGGATGCCGTGATGTCTGCCCGCCCCGTGCCAGCACCCGCCGCAGCGGGCCCCTCTGCTGCGCCAGCCAGGCCCACGCTGCCTAATGCCCCCTCCCTGCAGGAGGGGCAGCCATGAAGAAGCCCTTGCTGCGCAGGCTCGTGCGTGCCCCCCTTCTCTCGGTGGCCCTTTTAGGCGTGTGGCTGCTGCTGAACCGCTCGCTCAGTGCCGGGCACCTGCTGCTGGGCACGCTGCTGGCACTGGCCATTCCCCACGTCACGGCGGGCCTGCGCCCGCTGCCGGTGCGGGTGCGTCGCCCCGGCGCACTGCTGCGGCTGGCACTCACGGTGATGGCGGACACCGTGCAGTCCAACCTCGCCGTTGCGCGTCTGTTGCTGGCTCCCCATCGGCGGCGGCACCCCTCGGGGTTTGTACACATCCCGCTGGATGTGCGCGACCCGAACGCGCTGGCGCTGCTGGCCACCATTGTCTGCATCACCCCCGGAACCGCCTGGGCAGAGCTGGCGCTGGACCGCAGCGTGCTCCTGCTGCATGTGCTGGAACTGGACGATGCCGCCGCCATCACGGCCCATATCAAGCAGCGGTACGAACGCCCGCTGATGGAGATCTTTGAATGACCCCTGTTCTGCAATGGGCCCTGCCACTGGCCCTCGTCCTGCTGGTGCTGGCCATGGCATGCGCCCTGGTGCGCGTGCTGAAGGGCCCCTCCGCCCAGGACCGCGTGCTGGCGCTGGACTGCATGGCACTCAACGGCATGCTGCTCATGCTGGTGCTAGGGCTGCTGTATGGCAGCAAGAATTACTTTGAAGCCGCACTTTTGCTCGCACTGCTGAGCTTTGTGGGCACCATGGCCATGGCCAAATTTCTGCTGCGTGGCGAGGTGATCGAATGACGGGTGAAGTCTCGGCGCTGCCCCTGTGGCTGGAGGTGGTGGTAGCCGCCCTGGTGCTGCTGGGCGCTGCATTGGCGCTGCTGGGGTCCTTGGGCTTGCTGCGCCTGCGCACCTTTTTTGAACGGGTACACACCCCTTCCATCATCGCCACCATGGGGTGCTGGTGCATCATGCACGCCACCGTGCTGTACTTCTCGGTAGCCAGCGGCGAGGTGGCGTTGCACGCCATCCTCATTGCCCTGTTCGTCGCCATGACGGTGCCCGTATCCACCATCTTCCTCATGCGCGCTGCGCTGTTCAGAGCCCGGCAAGCGGGGCGCAACGTGCCCCCGAGCCTGAGCACGCCACAGGACAGCCCCCAAAAGAGCATCTGACGCGGCGACAGCGCGGGCTGCCTTCACGCAAATCCTCACACTCCTAATGCTACATTTTCCATAGCTGCTTGCTCTTTATTCATAAGCGCTAGCAGCCATTTCTATTGGCATTTATCCAAGAGAACCAAACCCGCCGCCACCCGGCGTATGGATCTCAAACACGTCGCCGGGCTGCATCTCGACCTGCCCGATGTGGCCCAGCAGCTCCGTGCGCCCATCGCTGCGTACCACCTTGTTCACCCCCACCGCGCCAGGGAGCCCCCCGGCCATGCCAAAAGCTGGCTGCTGCCGTCCGTTGGAGAGAATGCTGGCCGTCATCGGCTCCAGAAAGCGCACGCGGCGCACGCCGCCGTCGCCGCCTCTCCACCGCCCCGCCCCGCCCGAGCCCTTGCGGATGGCATAGCCCTCCAGCCGCACCGGAAAGCGGAACTCCAGCACCTCGGGGTCCGTGAGGCGTGAGTTGGTCATGTGGCACTGCACGACGCTGGTGCCGTCAAAACCGCCCGCCAGTTGCCCGTTCGCATCCCACACGCCGCCCGCGCCGCTGCCGCCCGAAATGGTCTCGTAGTACTGGTAGCGCGTGCTGCCAAAGGTGAAGTTGTTCATGGTGCACTGCCCCGCCGCCATCAGACCTAGCGCGCCGTACAGCGCGTTGGTGATGCAGGTGGAGGTCTCCACATTGCCCGCCACCACCGAGGCCTGCGGATTCGGGTTGAGCATGCTGCCGGGGGGGATGATGACGTTGAGCGGCTTGAGGCACCCGGCATTCAGCGGAATGTCGTCATCTACCAGAGTGCGGAACACGTACAGCACCGCCGCCATGCACACCGCCGTGGGCGCGTTGAAGTTGTTGGTCTGCTGCGGGCTGGTGCCGGTGAAGTCGATGGTGGCACTGCGGCTGGTGGCATCCACCTTCACGGCCACGCTGATCTGCGCGCCGTTGTCCAGCGGCAGCGTGAAGCTGCCATCCTTCAACCGCGTGATGACGCGGCGCACGGATTCCTCGGCGTTGTCCTGCACATGGCGCATGTAGGCCTGCACCACGTCAAGGCCAAACTCGCCCACCATACGGCGCAGCTCCTGCTGGCCCTTCTCGTTCGCTGCGATCTGCGCACGCAAGTCCGCCATGTTCTGCTGCGGGTTGCGTGATGGGTATTCGCCGCTCTCCAGCAGCGCAACCATCTCCGCCTCGCGCAGCACGCCGCGCTCCACCAGCTTCACGTTGTTGATCTGCACGCCCTCTTCTTCGATGCGCGTGGAGAACGGCGGCATCGACCCCGGCGTGGTGCCGCCCACATCCGCGTGGTGGCCCCGGCTGCCCACATAGAACGTGGGTGTCGCTTCATCGGCGATGTAGACCGGCGTGATGACGGTGATGTCCGGCAGGTGCGTGCCACCGTGGTACGGGTCGTTGAGCACGAACACGTCGCCGGGCTGCATGCGGCCTGCGTTCTCGCGGATCACGGTCTTGATGCTCTCGCCCATGGATCCCAGGTGCACCGGCATATGGGGCGCGTTAGCGATCAGGTTGCCCTCGGCATCGAACAACGCGCAGCTGAAGTCCAGCCGCTCTTTGATGTTCACCGAGTACGCCGTGTTCTGCAGCTGCAGGCCCATCTGCTCGGCAATGTTCATGAACAGGTTGTTGAACACCTCCAGCAGCACCGGGTCCACCGTGGTGCCCACGGCATGCTGCACGGCGCGGGCCACGCGGCGGTTGAGCAGCAGGTGGTCCAGGTCGGTCAGCGCGGCCTCCCAGCCGGGCTCGACTATTGTTGTGGCGTTCTTCTCGGCAATGATGGCCGGGCCGAGGATCACATCGCCGGGGCGCAGGTCCTCGCGCACCACCAGCGCCGCGTCGTGCCAGGCGGGCACGCCGTCCACACCACCGGTGTACATGCGCACGGTGCTGCGGCGCGGCACCTCGCGCGCGGGCTGCAGGGTATGACGTGACTCCTCGGGAGCATCGCCGGGCACCACGGCTTCGACGGAGACCGCTTCCACCATCAGGCCTTTGCCTTGCATGAGGAAGGCAAAGCGCTGGCGGTAGGCCGCTTCAAAGCCAGCGGTGATCTCGGCCAACGAGCCGAACGGCACGATGAGCGCCGAGTCGCTGCCCTCGTAGCGCACATGCACGCGGCGGTGCACCACGGCTGTGCCTGCGCCCACCTGCTGGCGCTCCAGCTCGGTGCGGGCGGTGGTGGCAAGTTGATCCAGCGTGGCCTCGATGCCCGCGAGTGCCTCAGGCACCAGCTTCGTTTCCACGGCCTGTTCGCGGATCACGTTCTGGTCGGCCAGCCCCATGCCGTAGGCACTGAGCACGCCCGCCAGCGGATGCACAAACACGCGCGTCATGCCCAGCGCATCAGCCACCAAACACGCGTGCTGGCCGCCCGCGCCGCCAAAACACTGCAGCGTGTAGCGCGTCACGTCATAGCCGCGCGCGACGCTGATTTTTTTGATGGCGTTGGCCATCTGCTGCACGGCGATCTGGATAAAGCCGTGGGCCACGTCCTCGGCGCTGCGGCCCGTTTGCGAGGCCAGGTCGCCAAATTTCTGCGCCACCGCATCACCATCCAGCGCCTCGTTGGCCGCGTGGCCAAACACCTTGGGGAAATGCGCGGGCTGGATCTTGCCCACCATCACGTTCGCATCGGTCACGGCCAGCGGGCCGCCCCGGCGGTAGCTGGCGGGGCCGGGGTTGGCGCCCGCGCTTTCGGGGCCGACGCGAAAGCGTGCGCCGTCAAACCCGAGGATGGAGCCCCCACCCGCCGCCACGGTGTGGATGCTCATCATGGGGGCGCGCATGCGCACGCCCGCCACCTGAGTCTCGAACTCGCGCTCAAACTCGCCGGCGTAGTGGCTCACATCGGTGCTAGTGCCGCCCATGTCAAAGCCTATGACCTTGTCGTGCCCCGCCAACCCGGCGGTGCGCGCCATGCCGACGATGCCGCCCGCCGGGCCGCTCAAAATCGCGTCCTTGCCCTGGAACACCTGGGCATCGGTCAGCCCACCCGACGACTGCATAAAGAACAACTTCACGCCCGGCATTTCGCTCGCCACCTGGTCCACATAACGGCGCAGGATGGGTGACAGGTAGGCATCGACCACCGTGGTGTCGCCGCGGCTCACCAGCTTCATCATGGGGCTGGTGGCGTGCGATGCGCTCACCTGCGTGAAGCCAATCTGCCGCGCGATGCGGGCCGCCGCCTCTTCGTGCGCGGTATAGCGGTAGCCGTGCATGAACACAATGGCTGCGCTGCGCAGGCCTGCGTCGTACGCGGCCCACAGGCGCTCCTTGAGGTGCGCTTCGTCCAGCGGCTCGATCACTTCACCGTGCGCACCCATGCGTTCCTGCGCCTCGACCACGCGCTCGTACAGCAGCTCGGGCAGCACGATGTGGCGGTCAAACAAACGCGGACGGTTTTGGTACGCAATGCGCAGCGCGTCCTTGAAGCCCTGCGTGGTGATGAGCAGCGTGGGTTCGCCCTTGCGCTCCAGCAGCGCGTTGGTGGCCACCGTGGTGCCCATCTTCACGCACTCCACCAAGTCAGGCGTCACGGGCTCGCCGGGCTTCAGGCCCAGCAGGTGGCGAATGCCGGCCACGGCCGCGTCCTTGTACTGCTCAGGGTTCTCGGACAGCAGCTTGTGCGTGACCAGCGTACCGTCAGGCCGCTTGCCCACCACATCGGTGAAGGTGCCGCCCCGGTCGATCCAGAACTGCCAACGTTGATCGCGATGTGATGGCGTGGAGGATGAAGAAGCAGTCTCTGAGGAACGGGTCATGCTCATGATGCGCTAGTGAGTGCGGTGAAGTGCGGTGGCCAGGTCGATAGGAGAGCAGCTCACACAACCCAGCCAGACGGCCCCGCCCAGGTATTCCGTCACAGGCAGTACGGCACGTGCCACCGTACAGAACGAAGAAGCCAAACGGGTTGTGATCGCCGCTCTTATTGCGACTGGGTGTAGAAAGGAACAAAGAGCCGGGTCGCATCATTCCCCACGGTCTGCACCCACTCCCGCGAGAATCGCTCGCCAAAACGGTTGATGTCCTTGGCCAGCTCTGGCGTGATGCGGTCAATGGTCATGCCGTGGCTTTTCAGCTCGTTGACGGAAGCTTTCAGCGCAGCCTCGCTGAGGGACCACCCTCTTTCATCCGCCGCCTTGGCGGCATCCAGTACGGCCTTGCGTGTGGCGGGCGACAACGCGTCCAACGCCTTCTTCTGCACAAAGACCAGGTTCTTGGGAATCCAGGCATTGAGCTCGTAGTAGTACTTGGTGTGTGTCCAGATCTGGCTCTCCACCCCTGTGAGCGAGGAGGTGATCATGGAATCGATCTGACCCGATGCCAGCGCCTTGGGGATGTCTGCGGTAGCCACATCCACGGGCTGCGCGCCCAGCATCTCTGCGATGCGCACGGTGGTGGCGTTGTAGGTCCGCATCTTGAGGCCCTGAAAGTCCGACTTGTTGCGCACGGGCTTGACCGTGAACAAGCCTTGCGGCGGCCAGGGCACGGCATACAACGGCACCAAGCCCTTGTCCAGCAGGGCCTTTTCCAGCAATGGGGCTTGGTAATGCCACAGGCGGCGTGCATCCTTGTAGGTGGACACGATGAAGGGAACCGAATCAGCCCCTGCCAAAGGCACATCTTTCACCATCGCAGACATCAGCATCTCGCCTGCCTCGGCCTTCCCGGCCTGCACCGCGCCCAGAATCTCTGGCAGTTTGACCAGGCTGTTGTTCGGGTGCACGGTGATCTTCAAATCACCCGAGGAAGCCTTCTCCACCTCGCGCGCAAACTGCTCGATGTTCTGCGTATGCAGGGTTTCGGGCTTGTAGCCGGTGGCCAGCTTCCACTGGGTGGCAGCGCGAGCATCCCCCGCAGCCAATCCGCCCACGGCACCCAGTGCAGCAGCTCCTCCCAGAGCCCCCATCCAATCACGTCTTTGCATTCTTCAACTCCCGGATCAATAAAAAAAGAAACCGTTCTCTCACAGCGATGCAGCTGAACGAGCGGCCTGGTCATACATGCCCGAGAGCACACGCAGCAATCGGGCCAGCTCACCAATGTCCTTGTTCAGTGCATCGTCTGCGTTCAATGCGTCAATCAGGCACGACTCACGGATATCCCTGTAGCGCTGCACGTAGGCGCGCCCCAGGTCCGTCGCTGCATAAGTCACTTCCTTGCCGTTCTTGCGTGATGCCACCACGGCCAGCCCCTGAAGCTTTTTGAGCGAGTAGTTCACCAGGTGGGTGTCTTCCACATTCATGATGAAGCAGATATCGGCCAGCCGCTTGTCCCGCGCACGGTGCGTAACGTGGTGCAGCACCAACACATCCAGGGGCGTCAGATCTTTGAGTCCCGCGGCAGACATGCAGTGCACCACCCAGCGGTGAAAGGCGTTGCCCGCCACGATGAGACCAAACTCGAACTCGCTCATCTCGGCACTGCGATCAGATACCAGGTGGGCCGAAGAGACGATGGGCTTGGGCTGCGCGCGAGGCTGGAGTTTGGCTGTGGCGGCTGGCTTGGCTGGCATGAGACCCCCTCGTCATCGTTCTGGCACAAGATGTGCATGCCGTTTCATTGTAGGCACGTTGGCAATAAATTGACGTCAATTTGTCAACGTTCAGGCAAAACACCTAGCCCGACCATGGGTGCATCCGATACAGTCACTCGTCACTTTTCATTGACCCAACCTCACGGAGATCTTCCATGAAGCGTCGCACCTTTTCCGTCACCACCTTCGGGGTGGCTCTCGCTTGCGGTCTGTCGTTCAGCTCGGTATCGGCACAGACCAAGTGGGATCTGGCCACCGCCTACCCAGCTACCAACTTCCATACCGAAAACCTCGCGCAGCTGGTCAGTGACGTGGATAAGGCTACCGGCGGCAAATTCAAGATCACGCTGCATGCCAACGCTGCACTGTTCAAGGCCCCTGAAATCAAGCGTGCCGTGCAAGGGGGCCAGGCCCAGATGGGTGAAATCCTGCTGGCCAACTTCCAGAACGAATGGCAGCTTTTCGGTGCCGATGGCCTGCCCTTTCTGGCCGACAGCTACGACGCCTCCCGCAAGCTCTACAACGCCCAGAAGCCTTTTCTGGAAAAGAAGCTGGCCGACCAGGGCATGAAGCTGCTGTACTCGGTGCCATGGCCTCCGCAAGGCATCTTCACCAAGAAGCCGCTGGCCAACGCGGCTGACCTCAAAGGCATCAAATGGCGCGCATACAGCCCGGCCACGGCACGCATTGCCGAGCTGGTGGGCGCGCAGCCAGTCACCGTGCAGCAGGCAGAGCTGTCGCAAGCCCTGGCCACCGGCGTGATTGAAGCCACCATGACATCAGGGGCCACCGGCGTAGACAGCAAGCTGTACGAAAGCCTCAAGTACTACTACGACACACAGGCCTGGCTGCCCAAGAACGCCGTGATGGTGAACAAGAAGGCCTTCGACGCGCTGGACAAGGCATCGCAAGAGGCGTTGCTCAAGGCAGCGGCAGATGCAGAGGCCCGTGGCTGGGCCCAAAGCGCCAAGGTCAACACAGACACCATCGCCAAGCTCAAGGCCAATGGCATGAGCATTGAGACGCCTCCTGCAGCCCTCAAGGCCGATATGGCCAAGGTGGGTGATGCAATGCTCAAGGAATGGCTGGAAAAAGCCGGTCCTGAAGGCAAGGCACTGGTCGACGCCTACCGCAAGTAAGAACGACGCCATGCGCCGTCTGCTGGACTTCATTTACAACAGCGCCGCCGCCCTGGCGGCGCTTTTCATGGTGGGCTTGCTGGGCATGGTGCTGCTGTCCATCGTCAGCCGCCAGCTGCACTTTCATGTGCCCGGCACCGACGCCTATGCGGGCTACCTGATGGCTGCATCAGGCTTTCTCGCCCTGGCGCACACGCTCAAGCGCGGCGAGCACATCCGCGTCACGCTGCTGCTCAATGCACTGAAGGGTGGCCTGAAGCGGGCCTTTGAAATCTGGGCATTGGCCATTGCGACATTGCTGTCCCTGCTGTTTGCCATCTACAGCTGCAAGCTGGCCTGGCAGTCCTACGAGTTCAATGACATCTCCACCAGCTCCGACGCGACTCCGCTGTGGATTCCGCAGATCGCCATGGGCCTGGGCACCGTGGTTCTCGCCATCGCATTTCTCGACGAACTGGTGCTGGAAATTCTGGGACGGCGCGAGGCCAGCCAGAGCAGCGAAGCCTTGCGCAACGAATGACACGGATTGCACACCATGAGTGATATCGCCATTACCGGCCTGCTGGTGCTCTCGCTGTTCCTGATCCTGGGCAGCGGCGTCTGGATCGGGCTCACGCTCTCAGGCGTTGCCTGGATAGGCATGCAGCTCTTTTCTGCGCGCCCTGCAGGCGATGCCATGGCCGTCACCATCTGGGGCAGTGCCTCCAGCTGGACTCTTACGGCCCTGCCCCTGTTCATCTGGATGGGTGAAATCCTTTTTCGCACCCGGCTGTCGCAAGACATGTTCAAGGGTCTGGCCCCCTGGGTGCAAAGCCTGCCTGGGCGCTTGCTCCATACCAATGTGGTGGGCTGCACCATCTTTGCCGCCGTGTCGGGCTCCAGCGCCGCCACCTGCGCCACCATTGGCAAGATGACCCTG
Organism: Acidovorax sp. DW039; assembly: GCF_037101375.1. NCBI lineage: Bacteria > Pseudomonadati > Pseudomonadota > Betaproteobacteria > Burkholderiales > Comamonadaceae > Acidovorax > Acidovorax sp. DW039. The sequence goes on from NZ_AP029019.1 coordinate 3,016,592, forward strand.
CCAGAGCTGACGCGGCGTGGCTACCCCGAGCACATGGTGGTGGGCACGCTGGCCGGGGCCAGCACGCTGGGGCTGCTGATTCCGCCGTCCATCATCATGATCGTGTATGGCGTCTCGGCAGAGGTTTCCATCTCGCAGCTGTTCATTGCAGGCGTGCTGCCCGGCATTCTGCTGGCAGCCCTGTTCTCGGGCTACATCATGGTCTGGGCGCTGCGCCATCCTGAGCAGGTGCCCGCTGCGGATGTGCGCATGAGCTTCATGCAAAAGCTCTCGGAATCGCGCAGCCTGATCCCCGTGGTGCTGCTCATCGCAGCGGTGCTGGGCAGCATCTACACCGGCTTTGCAACCGCAACGGAAGCCGCCGCCGTGGGCGTGGTGGGCTCGCTGGTGCTGTCGGCTGTGCAGGGATCCATGAGCTGGAGCGCCTTCAAGGAATCGCTGATGGGTGCCACGCGCCTGTACTGCATGATTGCGCTCATCCTGGCCGGGGCCGCCTTCCTGACCCTGGCCATGGGCTACATCGGCCTGCCCCGCCATCTGGCCGAGTGGATTGCATCGCTGGGGCTGAACCAGGCGCAACTCATCATTGCGCTGGCCATTTTCTACATCGTGCTGGGTTGTTTTCTGGATGGCATCTCCATGGTCGTGCTGACCATGGGCGTGCTCATGCCCACGGTGCAGGCCGCTGACATCGACACCATCTGGTTCGGCATCTTCATCGTGCTGGTGGTCGAGATGGCGCAGATCACCCCCCCGGTCGGCTTCAACCTGTTCGTGCTGCAGGGCATGACCGGACGCCAGCTGCCCTGGATTGCGAAAGTTGCCATGCCCATGTTCCTGCTCATGTGCGGTGCTGTGGCCTTGATCTACGTTTTTCCTGGCATCGTGACGTGGCTGCCACAGCAAATGGCTGCGCGCTGACAGATATTGCGCGATACCGTCAGGCTGTCACCAATGCCCCATGCCGCACTGCTACAGTGACGGCATGTGGCAAGTTATTTCGATCTGCGCCGGGGCATGTGTGGGCGCGCTGGCCCGCTGGCAACTGGGCCTGTGGCTCAACCCTGGTGGGCTGATTCCCTGGGGTACCCTCGCGGCCAACCTCATTGGCGGCTACCTCATCGGTGTGTGTGTTGCGGTGTTCCAGGCCCTGCCACAGCTGGATCCGGCCTGGCGTCTGGCGCTGGTCACAGGCTTTCTGGGCGCACTCACCACGTTCTCCAGCTTCTCCGCAGAAGTCGTAGGCATGCTGCAGCAGCAGCGCTACCTGCTGGCCTTGGGCACCACCGCTGTGCATCTGTTGGGCTCGCTGCTGCTCACCGTCATCGGCATGCATAACGCTACATTTTTAATAGCTTCTCGCGCTTGATGAATAAGCGCCAGAGCATGATTTGACTCACACCACACTTTCCTTTGCATTTGCGGCGCAGCCTGCAAAACCGATCACCCGGAAGAAAAACCATGGAAGCCAACACCCAACTCAACGAACGCCGCCTGGCCGATGCCTGGGCCGAACTGCACACCCACGCTACCAACGGCAACCCGCTGCACTCTGACGCCTACCGCATGGCGTTTGCCGACCCCGAGTTCCTCTTTCGCCGCGAGACGCGGGGCATCCGCTTTCAGCTGGAAATGCTCAAGCCCGACCTGGGTCAGGCCGACCAGGGCATTGAAAACACCGTGGTCGTGTTTGGCAGCGCCCGATTTGTCGACCCCGAGGCCGCGCAAAAGCAACTGGCTGATGCCGAAGCCAGTGGCGACACCGCGCTGATTGCCCGCGCCAAGCAGGCCGTACGCAACGCACAGCACTACGACCTGGCCCGCCAGTTCTCACGCTTGGTGGCGCAATACAGCAATGGCAAGCCCGAGTCCGAGCGCCTGTACATCTGCACCGGCGGCGGCCCCGGCATCATGGAAGCCGCCAATCGCGGCGCACACGATGAAGGCGCGCTGAACGTGGGCCTGAACATTGCCCTGCCCCACGAGCAGAGCGGTAACCCCTACATCACGCCCTCGCTGTGCTTCAAGTTCCACTACTTCGCGCTGCGCAAGATGCACTTCATGATGCGCGCCAAGGCGCTGGTCGCCTTCCCCGGTGGCTTTGGCACGCTGGACGAGCTGTTTGAAGTGCTGACCCTGGTGCAAACCGGCAAGGCCAAGCCCGTGCCCATCGTGCTGTGCGGCACCGCGTTCTGGAAGAAGCTCATCAACTTCGAAGCGCTGGTCGAAGAAGGCACCATCTCGGCGCAAGACCTCAAGCTCTTCCACTACACGGACGACCCGCAGGAAGCCTGGGACTACATCAAGGCGTTCTACCAGCTCTGAGCGCCGCCGCTGTGCGGCACATGGGCCGGACTCAGCCCAGGGTCTAGCCCTGCGCTGCTGCAATTACGGACGACGCAACGCCCCAAGCGTCGTCAAACACCACATCGCCCAGGGGCGCACGCTGGGCCCAGCGCTCTTGCTGGAGCATGGGCTCTTCGTAAAAGCCGTGTACCGGCCCCAGGCACAGCAAAGCGATGGGCTCGGCCCCTGCAGGCATGCCCACCAGGGCGGCCACGGCAGCCGGGTCAAAAATCGACACCCAGCCCATGCCCAGCCCTTCGGCGCGGGCAGCCAGCCACAGGTTCTGGATGGCGCAGGCGGCAGACGCCAGATCCATGCGCGGCAAGGTGCGGCGGCCAAAGATGTGGGCCTCGCGCCCATCGGCCAGGGCCACCACCAGCAGCTCGGCCGCGTCGAGCACGCCTTGTACCTTGAGCCGCATGAACTCCTCGCGCCGCATGCCCAGGGCATCGGCGGTGAGCAGGCGTTCAGCCTCTACCACCTCATGCAATTGCTGGCGCAGTACAGGCCGCGTAATGCGGACAAAGCGCCACGGCTGCATGAAGCCCACGCTGGGTGCATGGTGTGCCGCCCGCAGCAGCCGTTGCAGCACCTCGGGCGCGACAACCCCGCCCGCAAAGTGGCGCATGTCGCGCCGCTCGTCAATGGCGCGGTACACCGCACGGCGCTCGGCCTCGGTGTAGGGCTGGGCGGCCACGGTGGTGGTGGAGGGTTCAGTCGCGGGCATGCACGCCGTCCGCAGGTTCAGTCTTCAATACCGCGCTGCGCTGGCACCCCGGCCTGGAAGGCGTGCTTGATGAGTTTCATCTCGGTCACCGTGTCGGCCAGCTCGATGATCTCTTCGGGGCAGCGGCGGCCGGTGAGCACCACGTGCACGTCCTTGGGCCGGTCGCGCAGGGTTTGCAGCACACCTTCCAGGGGCAGCCAGCCGTAAATCAGCGGGTAGGTGATCTCGTCCAGCACCACCAAGAAGTGCTCGCCGCCCATGATGGTGGCGCGGGCCTTCTCCCAGCCGTCGCGAGCCAGTTGGGCGGAATGTTCCAGGTCCTGGCTCTTCCAGCTGAAGCCATCGCCCAGACCTTCGATGGGGATGCCGATCTTCTCGAACATGCGGTGCTCGCCAAAGCGGGCGGTGGGCACTTTCATGAACTGGTAGATCTTGACGGCCTTGCCCCGGCCATGGGCGCGCAGGGCCAGACCAAAGGCGGCCGTGCTTTTGCCCTTGCCGTCGCCGGTGTTGACGATGATGAGACCACGGCGTTCGCCTTCGGGCTTTTCGTAGCGTTTTTCGGTAGGTGCGGCTTCAATTTGCATCGGTTGGGTTCTCGTTCAGATCGTTAGGAGGCCGTGCGGGCGTGGCGTGCAACTGCGGCAGCGCCATCCATTGCCCGGCCACGCTGTGGATGGCAATGCGGCGGTCAAACACGCGTTCGACAGCGCGGTGGGTGGCAGGGTCGGCCGCTGCGCCGTGGTGCACCACGCGGCCACGCGCCAGCACGGTCACATGGTCGGCCTGCAGCGCCATCGATACCTCGTGCAGCACGCTCACCACCGTCTTGCCCTCGGCCACCAGGGCGCGCACCAGCAGCAGCCAGTCGGCCTGGTGCGGAGGGTCCAGGTTGGCCAGGGGTTCGTCCATCAGCAGCACCTGGGCCTGCACGGCCAGGGCACGGGCCAGCAGCACGCGCTGGCGCTCGCCACCCGACAAGCCCCCCAGCGTGCGCTGGCGCCAGTCCCACGCGTGGGTGGCGCGCAGGGCTTGCTCTACGGCGGCATGGTCGGCCGCGCTGGGCGGGGCCAGCCAGGGCTGGTGCGGCAGGCGGCCCAGCATGGCCACGTCGTACACCGTGAGGTCATCCGCCGCAGCCTCGTTCTGCCCCAGCCACGACAGGGCCCGCGCCTTGTCGCGCCGGGGCCAGTCGGCCAGGTCGCGCCCGAGCAGGCGCACGGTGCCGGTGTGCGGCATCAGCCCCGCCAGCGCGCGCAGCAAGGTGGATTTGCCCGCGCCGTTGGGGCCGACGATGCTCGTCCAGCATCCGGCCAGCAGGGGCAGATGGATGTCTTGCAGCACAGGGCATGGCCCTACGCTAGCGCCCATCTGATGGGCATAGATAGCTATCAACTCAGGAGCATGTACCGAACTCACAGCACGCCCCCCTGCCCCGTGCGCCGGTGCATCAGCCACAGCAGGTAGCCGCCACCCAGCACGGCGGTGAGCACACCCACAGGCAGCTCTTGCGGCGCAATCACCCAGCGTGCCAGCACATCAGCCCCCAGCAGCAGCACGCCGCCCATCAGGCTGGCCAGCAGCACCAGCCACGCGTGGGTGACCTTGACCATGGATCGCACCAGATGCGGCGCGGCCAGGCCCACAAAGGCAATAAGCCCCGTCTGCGCCACCGCCGTGCCGGTAGACAGAGCCAGCACGGCCACCAGCGCCACGCGCATGGGCACCAGCGGCAAGCCCAGGCTGGCAGCGGTGGATTCGCCCAGGCTCAGGCCATCCAGCGCACGGCTGAACACCCAGGCCCCGGCCATGCACACGCACCACGCCAGCAGCATCAGCACGCAGGACGCCCAGCCGATAAAGCCTGCGCTGCCCAGGTTGAAGCCCTGCATGGCGGCAATGATGTCGGGGGATGCCAGGGTGATGAGGTCTTTGATAGCGCCCAGCACCACGCCTACGATGACCCCGGCCAGCAGCAGGCGCAGCGTGTGCTGCACCCCACGCGCCAGTTGCAGCGTGAGCAGCACCGCCACGACGGCGCCCACAAAAGCAGCCCCCGTCAGCCCCAGCTTGGCCAGCCACGCGGTGGCGGGGGCCACACCAAACAGAGCCAGGGCGGAAGCTACGCCCAGCGATGCGCCCGAGGCGCTGCCCAGCAAAAACGGCTCGGCCAGCGGGTTGCGGAACAGGCCTTGCGCCACCGCGCCCGACAAGCCTAGCAGTGCGCCTGCCAGCCAGGCCCCCAGGCTGCGCGGCAGGCGAATGTCCCACACGATGCGGGCGGCCATGGGGTCGTCAGCCAGGCGCAGCACGCTGTCAAAACCCGTGCTGCCCACGCTGGCCCCCAGGGCGGTGAGCAGCACCGTGAGCACGGCCAGCGCCAGCAGCAGCCACGCTGCGCGCTGGCGCGGGGTGGTGAGACGTGTGTGGGCGGTGGCGCTGCGCGTGGGCATGTCGGCCATGGCGGGATCGGGAAGCGGGCTCATGGGCGAATATTCAAGGCTTGGGGCTGGAAGCCTGAGGCAGGGTCGATGGCGCAGCGGGCGCCTTGCGGGCCATCTTGTCGTTGATGCACTGGGCCATGATGCGCGCAGCCTCGGCCATGCGCGGGCCGGGGCGCACCACGGCGTCAGATTCTTCAGGCCCGTACACACACAGGCGCTGCAGGCGCACGGCCTGCAGGGTGTTCCAGCCGGGGTAGGACGCAGCGGCCTGCATGCTGCGGTTGCCCATCATGATGAGGTCGGGGTTGGCGCGCACCACAAACTCGGGGTTCAGGCGCGGAAACGGCCCCAGCGATGCGGGAATGACGTTCTTGACACCCAGGCGCGTGAGCGTCTCGCCGATGAACGAGGACTCACCCGCGCCATACGGCCCCCGGCTCACTTCAAAGTAGACCCGCGCGTTGCGGGCCTCCGGCAACAGGCTTTGGGCGGCGGCCGACACGGCAGCATCAATCACGCGCCACACCTTGTGCGCCGCATCGTCGGGTTGCCCCAGCAGCTGGGCCATTTTGACCAGCACGCGCTGCACATCCGCGTGGGTTTTGGGCTCCAGCGTGACGACGGGAATGCCCAGTGCCTCCAGCCGCTCGCCCGCGCGGGACGAGACAGACATCACCACCACATCGGGACGCAGCGCCACCACAGATTCGATGCTCGGGTCCAGCCCGCCACCCACCTTGGGCAGCTTTTGCACGCTGGCGGGGTGGTTGGAGTAGCGGTCAGTGCCCACCAGACGGTGGCATTGATCGAGCGCGCAAATGGTTTCGGTGAGCGAGGGCAGCAGGCTCACGATGCGCTGGGGCGGCCGGGGCAAGGTGATGGTGCGGCCCCGGTCGTCCGTCACGCGCACAGCGGTGCTGACCGCAGACGACGCCCCCTGAGATGACCCTTGCGCACGGGCCAACGACACCATGAGCACCAGCAGCAACAGCACAATGGCCAGCACCATCAGGATGCGGCGCACGGGGGTGGGTTTCATGGCAAAGGTTCTTTCAAAGTCAGGGGCAGGCCGGCCGCCATGAGCGTGACGCGGTCACACACCTGCGCCACCTGCTGGTTGAGCACGCCAAGCGCATCGACAAAGGCGCGCACTTCGCGGCCCATGGGGATGACGCCCAGGCCAATCTCGTTGCCCACTAGCACCACGGGGCCAGGAGCCCTTTCGATTGCTATCAAAAAGTGAGCTGCCTGCGCTTTCCAATCCAGCGCTAGAGCCTTTTTTTGTGTTGAATCCAGCGCGTCGTCGCCCGCAGGCATGAGCCAGTTGGTCAGCCACAGCGTAAGGCAGTCCACCACCACCAGCGTATGTGCGGTGCTGTGCCGGGCCAGGGCGGCGGCCAGGTCGCGGGGTTCTTCCAGTGTTTGCAGGCCGGGCACGCGCTCGGCCCGGTCGCGCTGGTGGCGGGCAATGCGCTCGCGCATCTCGTCGTCCCACGGTTGGGCGGTGGCGATCAGCACAGCGCCGTGCGCGGGTGATTGGGCCAGCCAGTCACGCGCCAGCAGCTCGGCACGGCGGGACTTGCCGCTTTTCTGGCCGCCCAGGATCAGCTCTGATTCGCTGTTTGGCATGGCAGGGCTCACGCAGCCACTCCACCCAGCAGGCGCGCCACAGCGACGGGGCTGGACGGGAACCATGCGTGGAAGTAGCTGGCGTGGATGCTGCCCAGGCGGTACAGCGCCTCACCCGCATCGGCTGCCACGGGCTCATCAGGCCGCGAGGTGCGCGCCACCACCGGGGCATCGCTTTGCGCAGTGGAGTAGTGGAAGGTGTGCCCGCGCAGGGTGTGCCCGTCTACCACCAGTTGTTGAGGGCCCAGCGCTGCCAGCCGTGGGTGTACGGTGACGTGGCCGGGCAGCAGGCCCCAGACAGGATGCTGGGTGCCATCGGTATGGGTGATGGATTCGAACAGCGCCATCATGCCGCCGCACTCGGCCCATAGTGGCTTGCGCTGCAGCACATGGGCCATCAGGCTGGCCTTCATGCCGGTGTTGGCGGCAATGCGGTCGGCGTGCAGTTCGGGATAGCCGCCGGGCAGCCATACGGCGTCGCAGTCGGGCAAGGCAGCGTCATCCAGCGGAGAGAAGAACACCACGCGCGCGCCCAGTTGCTCCAGCGTCTGCAGGTTGGCGGCGTAGGTAAAGCAGAACGCGGCATCGCGCCCCACCGCCACGGTGCGGCCCTGCAGCAAGGGCGACACATGCTGAATGTCTTCTGGTGCAGGGAAATCCACCGCCCAGCGCTGCAGGTCTTGCGGGCTCATCTGGCCCAGCGGGGTGGCAGCGAGTGCATCGGCGGCGGCGTCCAGCCGCTGGGCGCTGTCGGCCAATTCATGCGCAGCCACCAGGCCCAGGTGGCGTTCGGGCAGCAGGGCTGCGCCTTTTTTGCTGGCAGGGGCGGCATCGCCGTGGCTCACGCGCATCAGTGCGCCCATCCAATCGGCGCTGTCGCGCAGGCCGTCGCGCAGCATCTGCGCATGGCGCTCGCTGCCCACGCGGTTGGCCAACACGCCCGCCCAGGGCATGCCAGGGCGGTAATGCTGCAGGCCAAAGGCCAGCGCGCCAAAGGTGCCCGCCATGGCCGATGCGTCCACCACCGCCAGCACCGGCACGCCAAAGTGCTGGGCCAGGTCAGCCGCGCTGGGGGTGCCGTCGAACAGCCCCATCACACCTTCGATGAGGATGAGGTCGTTGCTCTGCGCTGCGGCATACAGACGCTGGCGACAGTCGGCCTCGCCGTTCATCCACAGATCGAGCTGGTGCACTGGCTGGCCGCTCGCGAGCTGATGCCAGTGCGGGTCCAGAAAATCCGGCCCGCACTTGAAGACCTGCACGCGCAGGCCCCGGCGCGTATGCAAGCGCGCCAGCGCGGCCGTCACCGTGGTCTTGCCCTGCCCCGAGGCCGGGGCGGCAATCAACAAGGCGGGGCAGCGGGCAGCGGCCTGCAAAGGAGCGGAGGATGTCACTGCGGTGCCCACTTCAGGCCCACAAACAGCGTGCGGCCGGGGGTGGCGTAAGTGCGGGCCAGCTGGTAGTCCTTGTCGGTCAGGTTGTCCACGCGGGCCAGCAAGGTGTAGTCGCGCGCAATGCGGGTGCTGGCATACAGGTTGATCAGGGTGTAGCCACCCAGCACGTTGGTATTGGCCACCGTGTCATAGCGGCGGCCCGACGCCTGCACTTCGGCCCCCAGCGTCCAGCCAGCGATCACCGTGTCTGCCCCGAAGGTGCCGTGGTGCTTGGCACGGCGGGCCAGTTGCTTGCCTGTGTCCAGATCACGCGGGCGCTGCAGGTCAAGCGAGCCGTGCAGTTGCACGGTGCCGATACGGTGCGACGCTGCCAGCGTCACGCCCTTGTATTCGGCACGGGCGGTGTTGGCGTAGCAGCCCTGAGTTTGCAGCGGCGAGCATGCCGATGCGCCCACAAAGCTGATCAGGTTGGTAACGCGGTTGCGATAGGCCACGGCCGACAAGCTGCTGTCCCCCTGCGCGTAACGCAAGCCCAGTTCCGCATTGCGCGCAGACTCTGGCCGCAGCGAGGCAACGCCGTACTGGCTGAAGCGCTGGTACAACGTGGGCGCACGGAAGGCCGTGCCCACCGAGGCCGTAGCACGCCACTGGGGCGTGATGGCGTAGCCATAGGCTACGCTGCCGGTGTTCTTGCCACCAAACTCGCTGTCATCGTCATGCCGGGCATTGACGTGGATGGTGTGCCCCCCCGCATTGAAGCCATAACCCAAAGCCAGTGCGTTTTGCGAACGATCGCGGTCGATGGGCTTGTTCTCCAGGTGGTCTTCACGGCGCTCCAAAGCCGCGGTGATCAGGTGCGCGCCCTGGCGCCATTCGTTCTGGAACAGATAGCCGCGCAGGCGGGTATCCGACAGGTAGACCGTGGGTGTTGTTTCGTACTTGTCGCGCGAGTCGGTGATGCTCAGGCGGGTCTTGTAAGCAGTGCTCCACTGCGCGAGCCAGTTCAGACCCAGTGCGTGCATGGTGTGCAGGTTGCGGTCATCCTTGCCCAGGCCGCTGTCGTATCCGCTGTTGGTGTCGCCCACCATAAGCGAGCCTTCAAGCCTGTGGGCCGAGTTCAATTGCAGACCGAGGCGTGCATTGCCGGCCGTGTTGCGGTAACCGTCCTTGTCGGGGTTCTGGCCTGCAACGGGTCGGGCATTGAAGCCATCGCTTTCGTCGCGCATGAGCCCCAGCGAGTAGTCCACCGTGCCGCTGGCGCCACTCACACCGGCTTCCAGCTTGGTGGTGGCACGGTTACCCACACCCACGGAAACGAAAGGCGCGACGCCCTTTTCGCCACGCTTGGTAAAAATCTGGATCACCCCACCCATGGCGTCAGACCCGTAAACCGCGCCAGCAGGCCCCCGCAGCACTTCGATGCGGTCAATCAACCCGAGTGGAATCGTCTCCCAGGCGGCGCCGCCGGTGGATTGCGAATCCATGCGCACGCCATCGATGTAGACAGCAGTAAAGCGGGTTTCAGCGCCACGCAGGAACAGGCTGGTGGTCGTGCCTGGGCCACCATTGCGGGACATCTCTACCCCAGGCAGACGGGCCAGCAAATCGCCAAGACCAGTGGCACCGCTGCGCTCGATGCTGTCACGGTCCACGATGGAGACATCCGCCACCAGGTCAGACAATGGCTGCTCGGTGCGTGTAGCAGCCACCACCATTTCAGACATCGATGGCGAACGCAGGTTTTGAGCCAGTTGGACTGTTTCGGAAACGTTCTGGGCGTGGACAGTCAGGGACGCTGCGCACAGCCCCGCAGATGCCAGGGCGAACCACAAGGGACGCAGGGACGGAAGCACCTGGGTGCGAACGCAAGGTGTAGAGAACTTCATCATGGGAAACACAAACGACAAACAACCCGTGCCGGCCTCCCCGCCAGCATGTGGGTGATACGGCTGCGCTGTGATGCATTGCATCGACGCAGCCACCGTGTTGGCCGGTATCCGGGCTGGCGGAAACACCCTCCACCGCCTTCCCAGACGCTTGTTCAAGGCACCCAGTGGCGTGATGTGTGAAGAGAGGATCAATCGATCCGTCCGCTGACCGTTGCGGGGGCAGCGCAGGCCGGGCATCCCATGGTGCGGGCAAACCTTCCTGCTTCCCGTTGAACTGCAGCCTGTGAACCAGTCTGCGAGCACCAACTCGCCGATTCTAGAACCTGTTCAAGATCTTTTTGGGGTCGCACAAGTGTCTTGCCGGGCGCCCGGCTAGGGGATGGGCTGCTAGGCGCAGCGCGCCGCCAATAGCCCGTGCTATTGGCAAGCGGTGCAACAACGCAGACCGCCCGGCAAGCCACTTGCCCGAAGGGTTGGAGTGAAATTGGGCGATTGGACGCCCCGGCTGCTTGCATGGGCACGAGCCCATGCGGCGCATCCGTTGCATCCACTCATCCCGATTGCACTCCAATGCGATCCCCAAAAAGATTTTGAACAGGTTCTTAGGGCCTCGATGGGTACGGCTGGAAACGGACGACTCTACAATCGAGGGTTGTATGGCAGAACCCTCCACCACCGATCAGATCGCAGAGCGTGTTGAGCGCCTGCTGTTGCGACACGCTGAATTGCAGCGCACCAATGCGTTGCTGTCCGATCAGGTGCGCACCCTCACCCAGGAACGGGACTCGCTCAAGTCGCGCCTGAATGCCGCGCGTGCGCGCGTGGATGCGCTGCTGGAGCGCCTGCCCTCGTCCACAGCGCCAGCCCCCCTCACACCCAAGGACCCTGAATGAAGCAGATCGAGGTGCAGATCCTCCAGCAAAGCTACCTGCTGGCCTGTCCGGAGGGACAAGAGTCTCGCCTTCTCGACGCCGTGGAAAGGGTGGACACGGCCATGACCCGCATCCGCGACGCAGGCAAGGTGCGGGCCCGTGAACGCATCGCCGTGCTGGCGGCCTTGAATCTGGCCTTCGAAATTGCGGACCGGGACGCTGCGGCCCTGGCGGCAGCGCCTTCGCCTGCGGCAGCAGCGCAGTTCAACCCCGGTGCCGTGACGTCCACGCCAAGTGCAGAGGAACAGGCGCGGCTCGACTCCTTGTTGGCGCGCCTGGACCAAGCGCTGGAGCAAGACGGCCAGTTGCTCTGAACCGGCTCCCGCAAAGGCGGGTGCTGGCGCAAGACACGGCGTTCACAAAGCCTGCACGGTCAACGCAGATTTTGCCGCCACCCGCCCTGTGAAAGACCTACAATGGCAACGTCTGCGGCGTTGCCGGGCTTTATATTTCCTTGAACCAATGCTCACTGAGCACGGGCTTGGTACATCGCCTGATGAGCGTGATCGTCTCGCGTCAGATGAACCCAACGTCAGACTGCCCTCGCCCACCTGAACCCCCGGTTCAGGATGCCGGTCCGGTGGCGTCCGCAGACACCTTATTTCATCCATTGCTGCCCCTGCATCCGTCAGTTCTGCGGCAGCAGTTCCCTCAGCCTCTGCAGGTCTGCCATGCTCGATCCCCTCTTGATCATTGAACTGGGCGCACTGGGCCTGTGCACGGGTTTTCTGGCAGGGTTGCTGGGTATTGGCGGAGGCATGCTGCTGGTGCCTTTCCTCACATACATCCTCGGTGCCAGACAGGTTGCCCCAGACCTGGCAGTGAAGATGGCGATTGCCACATCCATGGCCACCATCGTGTTCACCTCGGTATCCAGCGTCCGCGCACACCACAAGCGCGGAGCGGTTCGCTGGGACATCGTGACCAAGCTTGCACCGGGCATTGTGCTCGGCGGGTTTGCAGCAAGTCTGGGCGTGTTCGCACTGCTCAAAGGCTCTTTCCTGGCAGTCTTCTTTGGCCTGTTCGTCAGCTTCTCTGCCACGCAAATGTTTCTGGACAAGAAGCCCGCGCCCAGCCGCCAGATGCCAGGCACAGCAGGCCAGTTGGGCGCCGGGGGCGTGATTGGTTTTCTTTCAGGGCTGGTGGGTGCAGGAGGGGGCTTTGTCAGCGTGCCCTTCATGACATGGTGCAACGTCCCCATTCATAACGCGGTGGCAACCAGTGCAGCACTGGGTTTTCCCATCGCACTGGCCAATGTGGTGGGCTATGTGGTGGGCGGGCAGTCGGTTGCCGATCTGCCCGCCGGTTCGCTGGGTTATCTGTGGTTGCCGGCGTTGGGTGTGATTGCCACTTGCAGTGTGCTCACCGCGCCTTTGGGAGCGAAAGCGGCTCACAACCTTCCTGTCAAAAAGCTCAAACGCGTGTTCGCCAGCCTGCTTTTTGCCTTGGCGGCCTACATGTTCTGGAAAGGGGTCATGACGGCCTGATGGGCTTATGTCCCCGACTTATGTCTCCACCGGCACATACGGGCATCTCCCGCCGAATGTTCAATCCGTCCGCGCTACGTCCTTACAAGGGCATCTTTGAGCAGGGCACTGAACGCCTCTGCAGGTAACGCGGCGGAGCACAGAAAGCCCTGGAAATGATCGCAGCCCAGTTGCTGCAACATGGCTTTCTGCTCTGTGGTTTCCACGCCTTCAGCCACCACTTGAATGCCCAGTGCATGCCCCATGCTGACCACCGCACTCACGATGGCACGGTCACCACTGTCGCCCGGCAGACCCTTGACGAAAGACTGGTCTACCTTGAGTTTGTGAATAGGCAGCTTCTTGAGATACCCCAGGCTGGAATAGCCTGTCCCAAAGTCATCAATCGCCATGCTGACCCCCAACCTGGCAAGGCTATGCAAGCGTTGCTCGGTCTCCAGGGCATCCTGCAACAGGATGCTCTCGGTCAGTTCCAGTTCGAGCAAGGTGGCGGGCAATGCATATGCCGACAAGAGGTTGACCAGCCGGTCAACAAAATCAGGCTGACGAAACTCCAGGGCAGAAACGTTGACAGAAACCACGACAGGAGACCCCGAGCGCTGCCAGCGTGACGCCTCCTGGATGGCCTGCTCCATCACCCAGGCCCCTAGCGTGACGATATAGCCGGACTCCTCCGCGAGCGGAATGAACGTAGCTGGCGATACATAGCCAGCTTCGGGGTCGTGCCAGCGGATCAAAGCTTCCGCTCCCGTAATGCGGCCTGTGGTGATCTCTACCTGTGGCTGGTAGTGCAGGGACATCTGCCCCAACCCCAGCGCCTGCCGCATGGAATGCTCCAGCCGCATGCGGGAGAGCAAATCGGCGTTCATCGCAGGCTGGTAGAAACCATAGCTTCCCCGTCCCCGATCTTTGACCCGGTACATCGCCGTGTCTGCCTGCTGGATGAGGTCATCCAGCCCTGCACCATCAGCCGGGAACAGGGCAATACCAATGCTGCACTGGATGGAGAATCCCATTTCGTCCAAGCGAAACGGCCTGAGCATTTCATCAAGGATGCGACGGCACACGGCTTCGGCAACACTGGCGGAGCCTTCATGCAGGTAGATGACGAACTCATCGCCGCCCAGCCTGCACAGCAGATCCGTCTGGCGCAAACAAGTCTGCAGCCTTTCGGCCACCAGGCGCAGCACCCGATCCCCGAAGGGATGCCCCAGAGAGTCATTGATGATTTTGAAGCGGTCCAGATCCAGGAACAGAATGGAAAACTCCACTTCACGGCCCTGAGTCGAGGCAATCGCCTCTTCCACCCTTTTGCTGAGCATCAGGCGGTTGGGAAGACCGGTGAGAGCATCGCTGTAGGCCAGTTCTTCAATGCGTTTCTGCGCCGCATGTTGCGCAGTCAAGTCGCGCATGAATCCGATGCTCTGCATGACACGCCCAGCCTCATCGTGCAAGGCCACCCATGACAGCTGAACTGCACACGGCTCTGCATTCAAACGAGGCAGCCACAGCTCCCCTTCCCAGAAGCCAGTCTCTTTCCACGTAGGCAACACCCGGTCCATCAGATTCCCTCGGGTATCTGCAAGGAACAAGGATTCTGTGGGAGCCCCGTCGTAGGCCCCCATTTCGACGCCCATGAGTTTTGCGCAACCAGGATTCATGCGCAGGACGTTGTGCTGGCTGTCCGCAATAAAGATCGCATCCAGGCTGGATTCGAACACCCTGGCTGCCAGCTTGAGGCTTGCCTGCGCCTCTGTCTGCCGCGTGATGTCGCGAAACGAGTAGACGCGCCCTAATGGCAGGCCACGGATGAATTGCGGTACAGATCGCCGCTCAAGTACGACCCCAGTGGACAACTCCAGAACATCGACGCTTTCATTCACGGGATCCGCCATGATCTGCGCCAGTCTGTCCGCGTAGGCAGAAAGATCGCGAACCTGATCCGCCATGTGGGCGAACACGGCGGGGTCATCGCGATGGGTCAGCAAGTTTGCAGGAATACGCCATAGCTTCACCAGCCGCTGGTTGAAAGCGCGGATGCTCCCATCCATGGCACAAACCAGCATGCCGTCAGCTGCAGAGTCCAGGGTTGCACGCAGCTCAGACAGCAAGGTTTCCAGCTCACGTTCCGTGGCGTGCTGCGAAGATCGGTCCAGCATGGCCAACAGAAATGCAGTGCCCCCCTCTGGCAACTGGATACGCGATACCCTGCGCTCCACATGTAGCAACGTACCGTCAGCACGCAAGATACGGGTATCTGAATGAATCCCCTCGGCAATCACATCGACCGGCTGCGCCCAAAATGCAAGGTCCTGGGGCGTCGCAAACAACTGCTGAACACCTGCCCCTACAAGCTCACACTCAGGCATCGCAAGCAGCGCCTGGGCCGCCCGGTTTGCAGCAATGACGCACAGGGATTTCTCATCGACGAGGCAGACGGCCTCCAGCATTGCATCCAGCCAAGGCTGGGGCAGCGGGTAGTTCACGACGGACGAACCTCTGCCTCAACTGTTTCAGTGCCGACAGCTCGCTCAAAAAAGTAGCAGATACGCTTGCGCGGAGACAGATAGTCCAGCGCATCGCGGGGTAGCTGCGAAGGCTTGAGACTGCGACGGATGCCCAACTCCGGAACCGTCTCCAGATCCAGGATAGGGGCTTCGTCTTTGGGAACGCGGGAATCGTGCACGATGACACGGGGCCGCAACGGGCGCGAGGAGTTCACCGATACAACAATCGCATAGCGGTCATTGACCAGCTGCACCACAGAACCGGGGGGATATACGCCCATCATGCGGATGAAAGCCCCCAGCACCACGGAGTCAAACCGCGCCTTGTGCTGCGCAAAAATGATGGAGAGGGTTTCGTGGGGCGTGCTGCCACCACCTCCGGCGGGGCTGCACATGCGATCGTAATGGTTCACCAGCGCCACAACCTGACTCGCACGGTCCAGCTCTTTGGCACCACGGCGCAGCGGAAAGCCTGAGCCATCCACCATTTCATGGTGTTGCGCAATGGTGGCCAGCACCTGCTTGCTCCACCCCATTCGCGTCGCCAGCGCTACAGAGGCCGCCACATGACTTTCATAACGCGAACGCTCGGCCAAAGTCATCGTAGGTGATGCATAAGCCAGCTGCAGAGGCATTCCTACCTTGCCGATGTCGTGCAGCAAAGCAGCGGCCCCCAGGTCATGCAACTCCTCGCTTTTCATGCCGAGTGCCTTGCCGAGCAGCAGGCTGAGCACCATCACATTGATCTGATGCAAGGCCCCAGGCTCTCCGACGCCCTCAGACAACAAGCGGATGGCTGAATCACCGTTTTCCAGCAGGTCCGCCACGCATTCCGATACCAGAGCCTCGCCTTCCGCATAGGCTACCTGGGGCTGGTCACCAACCAGCTTTTCCAAAGCCACATATTGGCGGGTTGCGAGCCGGAATCTTCGGTCACATGCCTCAAGGGATACATTCTGGGCGGCCAACAAAGCCCGACGACGAAGCGCAGCGTTGTCTGGCTGGGGCTTTTCCTGCGCAGTTACAGCGCCAGCATTCGCTTCGCTGATGGCGTCTTGAGGAGAGGGAGCTGCAGAGATTGCTGATGCAGGGATGCCATCCCTGAACTCGGGGTCGCTTTTTTTAGGTATGTACTTGATCTGACTAAGACCCAGCTCACGCAAAGTCGCGATCTGTTCCGCGGACCCGACTCTGAAGCTGCTGACCGGAAAAGGATGATGCATCCAGCCCAAATCGAGCTGGATGTACATGCCAATGCGCAGCTGGCTGATATCGATAAGAACAGCGGTGTTCACGACACGACGAGCAGGAGGGGGGAGTAACAATAGAGCGACATTTGTGAGAGACCATTATCACCAGTTCTCCCCTGCTCACCGATGATGTGAGCGACTGCTGCACTTATTCAGGTGTGCCCCGCGCACCCGTTGTTGATCAGAACTACACGGTAGCGCCAAGCAGCGAATGCAACAACTGCACTCAAAACACAACATTTAGCTACGCACCAGCCCGGGCCGAGCACTTTGTAAGCGTGCAAAAAAACAACGTGCCGGATCAACAGCTTTGCACTGTCCGGGCCAGCCCCAAAGCAGCGTGGTCAAAGCCGGATCAACGGCACCAGAGGGAGGGCTTGTAGACCAGATCCATCCACAAAGCCCACACGGCTACGCCACACAAAAGCCCGCCGCTGATACGGGTGCCCCACTGACCTCGCAAAGCACGCAGATGTCCCTGGGCCCACTTCCAAACCAGCGGCCCGCCCGCCAACCACACCCCGCTGCCCAGAGCAAAAAAAGCCATGGTCAAGGCACCCTGTGCAGAACCTCCACTGAGTGCAGCTACCAGCAATGCCGAATAAAGCAGGCCACAAGGCATGAGAGCCCAAAGGGCCCCTGCAGTGGCTGCCCCGCCAGGGCTTCCGACCCAAGGGCCCACCTTGCTCCACACGGCACGACCGGCCTGTTCCACCCACACAGGCTGACGAGATTGCACCATCATCATCAGTCCCCAGCCCAGCACTGCCACATGCATCAAGGTCCACACGGGCCGCAGCGCCATGGATTGCTGGGAGACCCAGGCGAGGCTTTCCATCGCCCAAGCGGCCAGCGCCCCCATCGAGGCATATCCGGCCAGCCGCCCCACATGAAAAGTGAGGGGGCGAACCCACACCTGGCGCGTGCGGTGCATTTGCCAGACCACAGACTGCTCTGCCCCGGCAACCGGCTTTACTCCCTGCCCCGCACCCGTGACTGCCGCACAGGGAGCTGAGCACATCGCAACACAATGCCCGCCCCCAGCAAGGCCCATGATCAGTGCAGTCCAGGCAACGGTAGTCAGCATGAATCAGATGATGCGCGAAAACCGTGCACGTGTGCGATCGGCCTGCAGATAGCGGTCAAAAACCATGGCAATGCCACGAACGAAAAACCATCCCATGGAGGTGACCCGCACCCCCTCATCACCCAGCTCCACCAGTCCCTGGTCCTGCATCTCCTCTAGGCGCTCAAGTTCCGCAGCGAAATAGCGACGGAAATCGATCAGCCATGCCTGCTCCATGGGCTCAATCAACAGCTCGCCCTGGCACATCAAGGCCATGATGGCGGCGCGCCGCACCAAGTCATCACGGTTCAGCGCAAGACCACGCACCACGGGCAAGCGCCCTTGATCGAGGTAGTCGTAATACTCTTCCAGAGTCTTGGCGTTCTGGCTGTAGGTGGCCCCCACCCGGCCAATCGCCGATACCCCCAGGCCAATCAGGTCGCAGTCTGGCTGCGTGCTGTAACCCTGAAAGTTGCGATGCAGGCGCCCCTGGCGCTTGGCAATTGCAAGGGCATCTGTAGGCAGGGCAAAGTGATCCATCCCCACATAGACGTAACCGGCCTCCAGAAACGCGTCCAGCGAGCGGGCCAGCATGGACACCTTGGCGCCTGCTGTTGGCAGTTCCGCTGAGATGATGCGCCGTTGGGGTTTGAAGCGCTCGGGCAAATGGGCGTAGGCGTACAACGCGATGCGGTCAGGGCGCAGCTGTGCAATCTGCTTCAGCGTGCGATCAAATGACTCAGGAGTTTGCCGCGGCAAGCCGTAAATCAGATCGACGTTGATGGAGTCGAAGCCGATGGATCGTGCAGACTCGACCAAGGCAAACACCTGCTCGGCAGGCTGCACCCGGTGCACAGCCTTCTGCACTTCTGCATCGAAATCCTGCACACCGAAACTCAGCCGATTGAAGCCCAGTTCAGCCAGCAAAGCCAACCTGTCGGCGTTGACAGTGCGGGGGTCCACCTCAATCGAATACTCACCGCCTGGCGCAAGGGTAAAGCTGCGCTTGAGCATGGACATCAACTCACGCAGCCCAACGTCGGAAAGGAACGTTGGAGTGCCGCCCCCCAGATGCAGCTGGCTGACCACCTGCCCTACACCACACTGGGCCGTGTGCAGGTCAATTTCCCGGCTCAGGTACCGCAGATAAACATCGGCGCGATCATGGTGTTTGGTAATGATCTTGTTGCAGGCGCAGTAGTAGCATAGCGACTCGCAAAAAGGAATGTGCACATACAAAGACAGTGGCATCGCCTTGGCACCGGTACCCAGCCCCCGCTGTGCGAGGGCCAGCGTGTAGTCCTCCTGCCCGAAAGCCTCCACGAAACGGTCCGCCGTGGGGTAGGAGGTGTATCGGGGGCCCGGCACATCAAACCGGGTGAGTAGTTCTGGGGTTACTGCGGTCATGGGGATATCCTTGCGTACTGGCTTACTGTGCCGCAGCCTTCTTTTTGCGTCCTTGACCTGCATCAAGTGAAACGATCTCCACTGGAGCGACAATTTGATGCATATCATCTGCTACTACTCGCAGACCGAGGCATGCCGGCCTCCCTCGTCGGGCACGATATGTCCGAACTACATCCAGGTATCTGTGCCATGAATCCGCTCACCATCAAAGTCGCTTGCTCAAACTGCAATCTGCGAGAACTTTGTATGCCTGTCGGCCTGAACGAAGAACAGCTCCAGCGCATCGACGAGGTGGTCGCAGTGCGCCGCAAGGTCAAGCGTGGCGGCACCCTTTTTCGCAATGGTGAGGCGTTCACATCGCTGTATGCCATTCGCACGGGCTTTTTCAAAACCTGCGTGGCGACGGAAGATGGCCGCGATCAGGTGACCGGGTTCCAGATGGCTGGTGAAATCATTGGTCTCGATGGCATCGTGAATGAACACCACACCTGCGATGCCGTGGCACTGGAAGACGCTGAAGTGTGCGTCATGCCGTTTGACCGCATTGAAGAGCTGTCGCGCGAAGTGACTGCCCTGCAGCACCACGTCCACAAGATCATGAGCCGCGAAATCGTTCGCGAACACGGGGTAATGCTGCTGCTGGGCAGCATGCGTGCTGAAGAGCGCCTTGCGGCCTTTTTGCTGAATCTGGTGCAGCGCCTGCATGCGCGCGGGTTTTCCCAGTCTGAACTGGTGCTGCGCATGACGCGTGAAGAGATTGGCAGCTATCTGGGTTTGAAGCTTGAAACTGTCAGCCGCACTTTCTCCAAATTTGTGGAAGAAGGCACTGTGGAAGTGCGACAGCGTCACGTCAGGATTCTCGACACCGACGCCTTGCGACGCATTGTCAACAACCAGCAGGCCTGCCACTAGGCCCACTGACGGAGCAGTAACCAGCTGCGTTCAACACACAATCCCTTCCCCGTTATCGCAACGCGGAAGGGATTTTTGTTATCAAGAGCAGGAAGGCGTCTTGCGGCAGTCGTCCGGGCGATCGTGCTCAGGTACAGGGCAGCGATTCAATTCAAACGGCGACATGGCCAGCAGTGTCGTCAACGCACTGGAAACCATGGTGAGTATCCAGAACGCAAAAAAAACGACCGTGTAAACACCACTGCGCGACAGCCCCAGAGGGTGACCAAACCAGTGCAGATCCTCCGGGTCCACCAAGGCAAATACCAGCATCTCCAGGCCGCCCGCCACCAGGAAGGCGGGCCATGCAATCCACATCAGGCGTTGCGTCCACATCGTTCTGTCTCCTTGCTGCTTGGCTTCAGGCTGAGCTCTTCACAAAGAGCATCGGGACCAACTTAACTCAGCGCGGCTGGTCCTTCAAGGGGGTTAGCGCGTGGTTTCGGCCCTTCACGGCAGGCAACATGCTGGGGTCTGCCTTCTCCAGCGTCTTGTTGATATCGATGCCTTGCTGGTAGTAGTCCTCTGCCACCACCGGATCGGGCCTGGACATGGCAATCCACAGCGTAACAAACCCGGCAACGACCACCAATGCTGGCCCTGCCAGCACGAGCCAGACGTGGCCAAACTTCCACCAAGGTGCCGAACCCGAAGGGGCTGCCGAAGAAACTGCTGACATATTCATCTCCTTCACATTCAGGCTTGCAAGCCTAAGCTCCGCTGCTTACCTGGGAACCAAAAATACTGTTTTCTCTGCCACGTGGGCACCACTTTCAGCACCAATCTCTACCGTGATCGGATGGGAGCCGGGCGAGGCAGAGCCATAAGGCACCTGGAGCCGCACAGCCACCCAGCGCGACTGGGCGGGCTCGATCTCCACCTCTGTCTCAGAGGCCACTTCCAAGCCTTCCAGCCCCTTGGCGCCAATGCGATAGCGCTGTGGCGCCTCAGTGGCATTCATGATCTGGATACGGTAGACGTTTTCCAGCTTACCCCCTGCCACGATGCGCGACAAGGCCGCACGGTCGCGCACCACGTCCACCTTCAGCGGGGTGCGCATTACCAAGCTGGCCAGCATCGCCACACACAAAGCCACCAGCACAGCGCTGTAAATCAATACCCGAGGACGCAGAACACGGCGCAGGATCTGGGATTGAGTCCAACGCTTGACCACCCCGTTCTGGGTCGTGAAACGGATCAGCCCGCGGGGGTACTTCACCTTGTCCATCACGGTGTTGCAGGCATCCACACACAGGCCGCAGCCTATGCATTCGTACTGCAGCCCCTTGCGGATATCAATGCCGGTCGGGCACACTTGCACGCACAGCGTGCAGTCAATGCAATCGCCCAAACCCTTGGCCTTGTGGTCCACATTCTTGCCGCGAGGACCACGCGGTTCACCACGCTCCACGTCATAGCTGACGATGAGGGTGTCCTTGTCAAACATCGCGCTCTGAAAGCGGGCATAAGGACACATGTACTTGCAGACCTGCTCCCGCATGAAGCCTGCGTTCCCGTAGGTGGCAAAGCTGTAGAAGAAAACCCAAAAAATCTGCCAGCTGCCCTGAAAGGCGAGCAGCTCTGCACCCAGTTCACGGATCGGCACAAAGTAGCCCACAAACGTGAACCCAGTCCACAAGGCCACAGCAATCCACACGGTCTGCTTGAAGAACTTCTTGCGGATTTTTTCAAAATTCCATGGCCCGCCATCCAGACGCAGCCGTGCACTGCGATCCCCTTCGATCTTGTGCTCAATCCACATGAATATCTCGGTATACACCGTCTGTGGGCATGCGAAACCGCACCACAAGCGCCCCGCTACCGCCGTGAACAGAAACAGCGACAGGGCCGAGATGATGAGCAAGCCCGTCAGGTAGATAAAGTCCTGCGGGTACAGCACCAATCCAAAAATATAGAAGCGCCTGGCGCCCAGGTCGAACAGCACCATCTGGCGCTGCCCCCACTCCAGCCAGGGCAAGCCGTAAAAGACCAGCTGGGTGAGAAGCACCATGGCCCAGCGCCACCGTGAAAACATGCCGCTGATAGAGCGCGGGTAGATCTTCTTTTGCGCCTCGTACAGGGAGATGATCTCAACCTGGCTGCTGCCCTCAGCACTGTCGGCCGGGGCGGGAGCGATGGGAATTACCTTGCGAGGGGACTCGCTGGGGGGATTCATAAGCGCGCTCTTCTAACGGATGGAAACTTCAAACGAGAACGAATTACAGATTGCACAGCACAAAAGGCAAAAGGGCGGTGCCCGAGGGAACCGCCCTGCCTGTCATATCAAGGCGCCTTGTTGTTGGATAAACCCCAGACATACGAGGCCAGTACCTTGATCTGCGACTCGGTCAGCTTCTCTGCCTGTGCGGGCATCTGGTTGACCTTGCCGTTGTTGATCATGGCGGTGATGGCACCCTCACCCCAGCCATGCAGCCAGATATCGTCGGTGAGGTTGGGTGCACCCAGTGCCTGGTTACCCTTGCCGTCCATGCCGTGGCAGGCAGCACAGGCAGTGAACTTGGACTTGCCCAGCGAGGCCCGCAGAGAGTCGTGGGGGCTGCCAGACAAGCTCAGCACATAGTGCGCAAGGTTGCGGACGTCTTCAGGCGAACCCACAGCTGCAGCCATGGGAGGCATGTTGCCGATACGGCCCTTTTGCAGGGTTTCCAAGATCTTGTCGGGTGTGCCACCGTGGAGCCAGTCGTTGTCTGTCAGGTTAGGAAAACCCTTGCTGCCGCGAGCGTCAGATCCGTGGCACTGCGCGCAGTTGTTCATGAACAGGCGCTCGCCAATCGCCTTGGCTTGTGGGTCTGCAGCGATGCTTTCGGGCGTCATGGCAGCAAAGCGTGCGTACAGAGGCTCCAGCTCCTTGTTGGCCTTTGCCACTTCAGCCTCGTACTCACCCTTCTGGCTCCAGCCCAGCTTGCCAGCAGAGCTGCCCAGACCAGGATATGCCGCCAGGTAACCCAGGCCAAAGATGATGGTGATGACGAACAGCCACACCCACCAGCGTGGCAGGGGGTTGTTCATCTCAACCAGGTCTTCGTCCCAGACATGGCCTGTAGTGTTGTCGGCGGTTGCCACAACCTTCTTGCGCCCTGCCATCCAAAGCAGCAAGGCACAACCAATGATGCCGACCAAGGTCAGCGCGGTCACAAAGACCGACCAGAAATTGCTGGTGAAGTCACTCATGGGTTTCTCTCATTCTGGTGGAGTTCATTCTTGCTCAAACGGCAAGCGAGCAGCTTCATCAAACTTGGCACGGTTGCGGCCCATGTAGGCCCACACCCAGATGCCAATGAAGCAGGCCATGGAGGCCAACGTGGCCACAATGCGCATGGTGGTGATGTCCATTGCTGCTCTCCTTTACTTGAGCGCGCGGCCCATGACCTGCAGGTAGGCAATCAGTGCATCCAGCTCCGTCTTGCCCTTGACCTCTTCAGCGGCGGCAGCAATCTGCTCGTCGGTGTAAGGCACGCCCACAACACGCAGAGCCTTCATGCGAGGCGCCACATCGGATGGGTTGACCGCAGTCTTCTCCAGCCATGGGTAGGCGGGCATGTTGGACTCTGGCACCACATCGCGGGGGTTGGTCAAGTGGATGCGATGCCATTCATCGCTGTACTTGCCGCCCACACGGTGCAGATCGGGACCAGTACGCTTGGAGCCCCACTGGAAGGGGTGGTCGTACACGAATTCACCAGCTACCGAGTAGTGCCCATAGCGCAGGGTTTCAGCGCGGAAGGGGCGGATCATCTGCGAGTGGCAGTTGTAGCAACCCTCGCGGATGTACACATCGCGGCCCATCAGCTGCACTGCGGTGTAGGGCTCCACGCCCTTTACAGCCTCAGTGGTGGACTTCTGGAAGAACAGGGGCACGATTTCCACCAGACCACCAATGGCGATCACCAGCAGAATCAGCACGATCATCAGGAAGTTGTTGGTTTCAATCTTCTCGTGGGAGAAACCGGCCGCAGCTTGGTTGTTGTTTTGAGACATGTTCGCTCCTTGAGGCTCAGGCGTGGGCTGCGTTCACAGCGGGAATCGCCACCTTGACCGAACGGCCAGAGATTGCAGTGGCCCACACGTTCCATGCCATCACCAGCATGCCGCCCAGGTAGAGCAGACCGCCAGCCACACGGATCACGTAGAAGGGGTAAGTAGCCTTCACGCTCTCGACAAAGGTGTAGGTGAGCGTGCCGTCAGGGTTCACAGCGCGCCACATCAGGCCTTGCATCACACCGGCAATCCACATCGCAGCGATGTACAGCACGATGCCGATCGTGGCCATCCAGAAGTGCAGCTCAATCGCCTTGATGGAGTGCATCTTTTCGCGGCCAAACAGACGGGGCACCAGGTAGTACAGCGAGCCCATGGAGATCAGCCCCACCCAGCCCAGGGCACCAGAGTGCACGTGGCCCACAGTCCAGTCGGTGTAGTGGCTCAGTGCGTTCACGGTCTTGATGGACATCATCGGACCTTCGAACGTGGACATGCCGTAGAACGACAGCGACACGATCAGGAAGCGCAGGATAGGATCGTCGCGCAGCTTGTGCCATGCGCCCGACAGGGTCATGATCCCGTTGATCATGCCGCCCCAGCTGGGGGCCAGCAGGATCAGAGAGAACACCATGCCGACGGACTGGGTCCAGTCAGGCAGCGCGGTGTAGTGCAGATGGTGAGGACCTGCCCACATGTAAGTGAAGATCAGGGCCCAGAAGTGCACGATCGACAGGCGATACGAGTACACGGGGCGGCCAGCCTGCTTGGGGATGAAGTAGTACATCATGCCCAGGAAACCAGCGGTCAAGAAGAAGCCCACGGCATTGTGGCCGTACCACCATTGCACCATGGCGTCTTGCACACCGGCGTAGGCAGAGTAGCTCTTCATGAAGCCAGCAGGCACTGCAGCACTGTTGACCAGGTGCAGGATGGCCACGGCCAGGATGAACGCGCCGAAGAACCAGTTGGCTACGTAAATGTGCTTGACCTTGCGCGTACCCACCGTGCCGAAGAACACGATGGCGTAGGACACCCACACCAGAGTGATCAGGATGTCGATAGGCCACTCAAGCTCAGCGTATTCCTTGCCCGATGTATAGCCCAGCGGCAAGCTGATGACCGCAGCAAGAATGACCAGCTGCCAGCCCCAGAAAGTAAAGGAGGCCAGCGCGGGCGCAAACAACCGGACCTGGCTGGTGCGTTGCACCACGTAGTAGCTGGTGGCAAACAGCGCACAGCCGCCAAACGCGAAGATCACTGCATTGGTATGCAGAGGACGCAAGCGGCCATAGCTGAGCCACGGAATGCCGAGGTTGAGTTCAGGCCAGGCCAGCTGGGCGGCGATGATGACGCCCACCAGCATGCCCACTACCCCCCACACCACGGCCATGATAGAAAACTGCCGCACAACAGTGTCGTTGTAGTGCGCAGTATTTGTTTTTGGAAAATCCATCGGGCACCTCTTTGTATTGCGATACAAGTTTTAACCAGACCAGCCTTGCGGTTATTGACGAAAGTCAACCGTCCCGGAGAATCCGCTCCCCCTCTTGCTCCACGCTTTCGAACTGCCCGCGGTACACCGCCCACCACAGGCCCGCCAGGATCAAAAGCACCAGCACCACAGACAACGGAATGAGTAGGTAAAGGATGTCCATCAGGCAGGCTCCACGGTGTTGAGAGAAGGGGCAGCAGTTGCCAGCGCAGACACGCCAGTTGCTGACGAGGAAGACGGAGTGCCCTGTGCACCCGGTATTGCTGGGGGCAGCCCCACGGAAAGCCGAGCCGCATTCAGCACCACGAGCAAAGAGCTCAGCGCCATGCCCAGCCCGGCCAGCCACGCAGGCATCCAGCCCACCACAGCCAAGGGCACGCAAAGCGCGTTGTAGCCAGCGGCCCACCACAGGTTCTGCCGCACGATAGCAAGCGTCTTGCGTGCCAGCAGCACGGCCTGTGGCACCAGCGCCAGGCTGTCGCCCAGCACCACAAAATCAGCCCGGGCACGCGCAAGAGGCACTGCGCGGCCAAAAGCAAAAGACACATGGGCACCTGCCATGACGGGGCCGTCGTTCAGCCCATCGCCCACCATGGCCACATGGCGGCCTGCCGACTGCAGGCCCTGCAGCGCGACCAGTTTGTCCTGCGGCGTGCATGCACCACGCGCCTGGGCAATGCCCGCCTGCGCCGCGACACGCTGCACCGCCTCGGGCCGGTCGCCCGACAGCATTTGCACTGCAATGCCAGCATGGGCCAGAGAGCGGACGACCTCTGCCGCCTCTGCGCGCAAATCCTCCACTAGGCCAAAGCGAGCCAGCTCGCCCATGCGCCCGTCACTGCCCTGCTCTGCCAGCATGACCCACAGGGCTGCGTCAGCCCCGGTAGCGGCTGAATCCGAGGCACGCTGTTGAGGCACAGCACCCGTGTGCAAGGCAGACCCCAGGCGCAGCAGGCGGGGCTGCATTGACCCCGAGCGGTCCAGCACACGGGCACACAGGCCCAGGCCCGCCTCCTCTTTCACATCCTCCACCACCCAGCGCCCCACATCTGCAGCGCAAGCCTGGGCCGCCGTAGCCAAAGCACGCGAGGCGGGGTGCAGCGAATGCTGTCCCAGCGCCGCCGCCACTGCCAG
This sequence comes from Acidovorax sp. DW039, assembly GCF_037101375.1. NCBI lineage: Bacteria > Pseudomonadati > Pseudomonadota > Betaproteobacteria > Burkholderiales > Comamonadaceae > Acidovorax > Acidovorax sp. DW039. The sequence goes on from NZ_AP029019.1 coordinate 3,043,249, forward strand.
TGCGGTCTGCTGGTCCCAACCACCATCCACCCCAGGCGCCACCTGCACGGTTTGCAGGGCCATGGCATCACGGGTCAGGGTGCCCGTTTTGTCGAACACCACCGTATCCACTTGCGCCAGCGCCTCCAGGCCTTGCAGGTTGCGCACCAGCACACCACTGCGGGCCAGGGTGCCCGCAGCCGTAAGCATGGCCACCGGGGTGGCGAGCGAGAGCGCACAGGGGCAGGTCACGATCAGCACAGCCACCGCCACCATCAGCGCATGACCAGGATCCTTGGGCCACCACCAGGCGGCTGCAGCGATGGCCGCCAGCAACACAGCGACCAGAAACGGCCGGGCAATGCGGTCAGCCAGTTGGGCCAGCCGGGGCTTTTGCAGCGCGGCGCTTTCCATCAGGGCCACGATCTGAGCGAACCGCGTCTGCGCCCCCACGCCGTCCACCCGCACTTCCACAGGGGCCTGCAGGTTGTAGCTGCCTGCCGTCACCCCACTGCCCTCGCCGCGTTGCACGGGGGTGGATTCGCCGGTGAGCAGCGCTTCGTCCACCTGGGTGTTGCCACGGGTGATGTGGCCGTCTGCGGGGAAGGCCTCGCCGGGCAGCACGCGCACCGTGTCGCCCACCGCCACCCGCCGCACCGCCACGCGGGCAAAGCTGCCGTCCGGCTGCAAGCGCTCCACGCTATCGGGCAAGCGGTTGAGCACGGCCTCCAGCGCTCCGGCAGTCCGGTCGCGCAGCCGCAATTCCAGCCAGCGGCCCGTCAGCAAAAAGAAGACAAACATGGTGAGCGAGTCGAAATACACCTCGCGCCCAAAAATGCCGTTGGGGTCAAACGTGCCCGCGGTACTCACCACAAAGGTGATGCCCATGCCCAGTGCCACGGGCAGGTCCATACTCACGCGCCGCAGGCGCACGTCGCGCAGCGCACTGCTGAAGAAAGGCCCGCAGGCAAAAAAGATGACGGGCAGAGAGATGACCCACGACGCCCAGCGCAGCAGGGTCTCCATCTCTTGCGACAAGTCGCCGGGCTGCGCCACGTAGGCGGGCCATGCGTACATCATCACCTGCATCATGCAGAACCCGGCTACCAGCCAGCGCCACAGGGCGCGCCGGCTTTCGGTCTGCCGCTGGTTGCGCACAAAGGCGTCCATGGCGGGCATGGCGCGGTACCCGGCTTGGGCCACAGCGGCCATCCACTGCGAGGGCAACACGCGCCCCGGCTGCCACACCACGCGGGCACGGCGGGTGGCGGCACTCACGTCTGCCTCCAGCACACCGGGTACGGCTTTGAGGGCATCCTCAATGGTCAGCGCGCACGCTGCGCAATGCATGCCGTCCAGCACCACATGCGAATCCCAGGTTGAGCTGGCGGGGTCTGTGCCCGCGGGCAGCTCTATGGCCTGGCCCGCTGGCGTGCAGGGCCTGCCAAACCCCAGCCACTCCTGCGGATCATCCAGCAGCGTGGCAGCCGCAGACACCTGCTCCGACGGCTCAGACAGGGTGTCGGCGGAATGCGTGTCGGCAGCAACCGTCACCAGAGGTTCCGGCGCACCGGAGCGAAACATTGACATGGTTCAAGCCTATCCGTGCAACGTGACATGCTTATTGACCTGGATCAAGTCCGAAAAGATGATGCATCCTAAGCTTGTTCCATCACTTTGAGGAGCACTTCATGTACAAACGCATCCTGATCGCAACCGACGGCTCTCCCCTCTCGGACAAAGCCGTGGACAGTGGCCTTTCCCTGGCCGCACTGACTGGCGCCTCGGTCGTCGCACTCAAGGTGGTGCCCCGCTACCCCCGCAGCTACTTTGAAGGTGGCCTGCCCGTGGACGCGGGCGATATCAAGCGCATCGAAGGCCAGTGGGGCGATGCAGCCCAGGCCCTGGTAGATGCGGTGAAGGCCAAGGGCACTGAACATGGCGTGACGGTGAAAGCCGTGACGGCCAAGTCCGACATGGTGGCCGAGGCCGTGATTGCCGCAGCCAAAAAGCACAAGTGCGACTTGATCGTGATGGCATCGCACGGCCGCAAGGGCCTCAAGCGCCTGCTGCTGGGCAGCGAAACCCAGCATGTGCTGACGCATTCGCACATTCCTGTGCTGGTGCTGCGTTAAGGCCTCAAAAGCCTTGTAGCGCTTATCAATAAAGCGCAAGCAGCTATCAAATACATAGCAAAAACCGAGCAGACGATTGTCTGCTCGGTTTTTTTATGGACGTCGCGGTCTCGCCACACGCGCGCAGTGGCAGCACGCTACGCGGGCCTTTGAGCAGGTTCTTGGCGCAGTCAATGGTTGCCCAGATACAACTGCGCCATGCGCTCATCGGCCAGCAGCCCCTGCGCCGGGCCCTGCAGCACGCAGCGCCCCTGGTCCAGGATGTAGCCCTGCTGGCTGATCTGCAGCGCCTGGCGTGCGCGCTGCTCCACCATCAGCACCGCCACGCCTGCAGCAGGCAGCTTCTGCACCATGTCAAACACCTTGCCCACCAGCGAAGGCGCCAGCGCTGCCGTGGGTTCGTCCAGCACCATGATGCGCGGCGACGGCATGAGGGCGCGGGCAAAGGCCAGTTGCTGGCGCTCGCCGCCGGAGAGGTTGCTGGCGGGCTGCGGCAGGCGCTCCACCAGCGCGGGAAAGTCCGCCAGCACCTCGTCCATGCGCTGCTTGAGGTGCTTCACGCCCCGCACCACCTGCAGGTTCTCGCGCACGGTGAGCGACGGGAACACGTTCGCCACCTGCGGCACATAGGCCAGCCCGGCGTCAAAGCGGTCTTCGGCCGACAAGGCCGTGATGTCGCGCCCGCCCAGGTGGATGGTGCCCGCCACCCGTGGCAGCAAGCCCAGCAACGCCTTCACCAGCGTGGATTTGCCCGCGCCGTTGGTGCCCGCAATCGTCACGATCTCGCCCGGTGCCACGGCCAGGTCAATGCCGTGGATGATGTCCACCTCGGAATACCCGCCACGCAACTGCGCGATCTGCAGCAAGTTGTCTGCGCCGCTCATACCACCCCTCCCATGTAGGCTTCCTGCACGCGCGGGTCGTCCAGCACGGTGTGCGGGTCGCCCTCGGCCAGAATCGCACCCCGGTCCATCACGATCATGCGGTGCGACAGCGACTTGAGCGCCTGCAGGTGGTGCTCAATCACGATGAAGGCAATGCCCTGCCCGTTCAGCTCGCGCACGCGGTCGCAAATCTCTTCGATCAACACCGGGTTGACCCCGGCAAACGGCTCGTCCAGCAAGATGCAGCGCGGGTCCAGCATCAGCACCCGGCCCAGCTCCACCAGCTTCTTCTGCCCGCCCGAGAGGCCACCCGCCTTCACATCGCGCACCCGCGCCAGGTTCAAAAACTGCAGGATGCGGTCGGCCTTGATGGAGAGCTGTGCCTCATGCTCGCGGCGGGCGCGGGTTTGGAAGAAGGCGTTCAGCAGCCGCTCCCCCTGCGGGTTGGCAGCTGCGGCCATCAGGTTTTCGTGCACCGTAAGGCTCTTGAACTCACGCGGGATCTGGAACGTGCGCACCAGCCCCAGCCGCGCGCGGCGGTACGGCGGGATGCGCGTGATGTCCTGCCCATCAAACTGGATCTGCCCTGCATCCGCGGGCTGCTGCCCGGCAATGGCCGCAAACAGCGTGCTCTTGCCCGCACCGTTGGTGCCTGCAATGCCCAGAATCTCGCCCGCCCCCAGTTGCAGCGACACACCGTCCACCGCCTTGAAGCCCCCGAATTGCCGCGTGACGGCATCGACTTTCAGCATCGTTGTCATTTGGCACTCCCTGCCGAGCCACCGAACAGGCCGTTGGGCTTGTACAGCGTGACCAGAATCAGCGCCAGGCCCACCGCCGCCAAACGCAGGCTGGCCATGCCGACTTCAGACACACCCGGCACCCAGTCTTTGGCAAAGCGCGAGCCTTCCAGAAACACCATGAGCAGCAGCGAACCAAACACCGCGCCGCGCACGGTGCCCGAGCCGCCCATCACCAGCCCCATCCACACATAAAAGGTGATGAGCGGAATGAACTGCTCTGGCGTGATGAAGGTGATGAAGTGCGCATAAAACGCCCCCGCCAGCCCGGCCAACGCAGCCCCCAGCATGAACACCTGCACCTTGAACCAGGCCGGGTCTTTGCCCAGCGCAGACAAGGCGGCTTCGTCATCGCCAATGGCTTTGAGCAAGCGGCCAAACGGGCTGGCCGCCAGGCGCACCGTGCCCCAGGCCACCAGGGCGACCAGCGCCAGCAGCGTGGCAAAAATCGCCACGTCTGACACACCACTGCCCCACGATGCAAACAGCTTGGGCAGGCCCGGCAGGCCCTGCACCCCCTTGGTGAGCCAGCTTTCTTGCTGGATGGAAATGCGCACCGCTTCCGAAAAACCCAGCGTGACGATAGCCAGGTAGTCATCCCGCAGGCGCAGCGACAGCAAGCCGATGGGCAGCGCCAGCACACCAGCCAGCACGCCCGCCGCCACAAAGCACAGCACCAGCGGCACGCCTTGCAGCGCCAACAGGCCCGAGGTGTAGGCGCCCACGGCAAAGAACGCCACCACGCCAAAGTTGACCAGCCGGGTCAGGCCGAACTGCAGGTTCAGCCCCAGCGCCAACAGGCAGTAAATGAGGGCAACGATGCCAATGGCACAGAGGTAAGCAATCATGAATCGGACTCCTTACCGCACCAGTTGCACGCGGCCCATGATGCCTGCCGGGCGCACCAGCAGCACCAGCGCCAGCACCACAAACGACAGCACCAGCTTGTACGACGGCCCCATCAGCGGCACCGCCAGCTCTTGCGCCACACACAGCAGCAGCGCGCCCAGCACTGCGCCCACCGGGCTGCCAATGCCGCCCAGCACCATGGCCGCAAAGGCGGGAATCAAACTCTCCCATCCCATCTCGGGGCTGACCACGGCCTTCATGCCCAGCAGCACGCCGCCCAGTGATGACAACGCCCCCACCAGCAGCCACAGGCTCAGCATGAGCCCGCCAGCGCGGATGCCGCTGGCGCGTGCCAGATCCGCACTGTCGGCCACGGCGCGCAACTGGCGGCCAAAGCTGGTGCGGTAGATCAGCACAAACACCACCAGCAGACACGCTGCCGCCACGGCGGCAATCGCCAGATCGGTAGGCAAAACACGGATGCCGCCAAAGTTCCAGGCGCGCACCAGGGGCAAGTCAAACGTGCGCTGGTCGTGCCCGGCAAAAAAGCCAATCAGGCTGCGCAGCAAAAACCCGAGGCCAATGGCCGCCAGCATGGACGACACCATGGGCCGCCCGGCCAGCTTGCGAAAAATCAGCTGGTACGAGCCCGCCGACACCATGGCTGTGATCACCATGCTGCCCAGCGCAGCCACCCACAGCGGCCAGCCCGTCAGCAACTGCACGGCCACGGCGGCATAGGCCCCCGTGGTCATCATGTCGCCCGCAGCGGCGTTCGGAAAACGGTTGACGCCCATCACCAGGGTCATGGCCAGCGCGGGCAATGCCACCACCAGGCCTTCGATCAATCCATTGATCAGCAGGTTTACAAAATCGATCCAGGTCATTGCGTCATTCCGTGCACATCTCGCATGTGGTTGCCCTGCGCCGTCAAAAAAATACAAAGCCCGGCACCCGCCCCTGCGGCACGCCGGGCACGTTGATTACATCGTGATGGACACCACGTCGCGCCGCACCAGCTGGCCCTTTTCGATGACGAACACGCCAAAGTCCGGCGTCACATCGCCCGCCTTGTCAAAGTCCAGCTTGCTCGATGCGCCTTCGTAGTTCACCTTGGCCTTCTTGGCCAGTTGCGCCTTGCCTTCGGCAAAGGTGAACACGGCCGTGCCGGGCGCGTTGGAGACATCGCGCATCTTTGCGTTGATCTGCTCCACCGTGGCCTTGGGGCCCGCAGCCTCCATGGCCAGGGCCAGCGAGATCACCATGTCGTACGCCATGGCGGCGTAGATGTTGGTGGATGCCGCCTTGCCGGTGGCCTTGGTGAAAGCTGCGTCAAACTGCGCATACGAAGCGCTCTTTTCGTTGGACACGGTGTCCACCGAAATAATGCCTTCGCACACCTCTGCACCCAGGGCCTTGACCAGATCGGGGTTGGCAGCCCAACCGGGAATGATCCACTTGGTATCCGCGCCCGACTGGAACCACTCGCGCAGGATGATGGTGGTGTCGGGCAGGTACGAGCCCATCACGATCACATCAGGCTTGGCGGCCAGAATTTTCTGCAGCTCGCTGCGGTAGCTGGGGCGGTTGGGTTCGTACGTAACGTGTGCCGCCACCTTGCCGCCGCGCTTTTCCCAGGCTTTGGTAAAGCCTTCCACATTGCCCAGGCCCGATGCGTTGTTGAACGCCATGGTGGCAGGGCGCTTGAAGCCGCGCTTGGTGCAGATCTCGGCAAAGGCCGCGCCAAAGCGGTCGTTGGTGGCCTGAAAGCGCCACACCAGGTCCTTCGTGTCCAGCGTAGAGATGGTGGGCGCGCCCGACACGTTCATCTGGATGATGCCTGCGGCATCCGTCAGCGGCATCACCGCCAGCGTCACGCCCGATGCCCAGGTGCCCAGCACCGCCTGCACCTTGTTCACCTCGATCAGCTTCTTGGCTGCCAGCACGGCGGCGTCGGGCTTGGTCTGGTCGTCTTCGGTGTACAGCTCCAGCTTGCGGCCACCGGCACCGCCAGCGGCGTTGACCTCGTCCACCGCCATGCGAATGGCCTGCTGCATGCCCGGGCCGTAAGGGCTGCCTGCGCCGGTGATGGGCGTGAGCGAGCCGATGCGGAACACATCGCCCTGCTGGCTGAAGCCGATGGAGGGAAGGAGCTGCAGAGCCGCTGCGGCACCGCCGAGCTTGACGAAATTTCTACGTTGCATGGTGATCTCCGGTCAGGTCAGGGTTGGAATTCAGAGGGTGTTCTTGACGAAAGCGCCGTCCTTGACGATGGCGCGGATGTGCTCGCCCTGGCCCAGCAGGCAGGCGATGTCGGCGAGCGGGTCGCCATCGACCAGCAGCAGGTCGGCAATGGCACCCGCAGTGATCTCGCCCAGCTGGCCTTGCTGGCCCAGAATCTCCGCGCCAATCAGCGTGGCCTGCTGCAGCACCGGGCCGTTGCCCAGAATCTCGGCGCGCAGGCGCAACTCGTCAGACTGCAGGTAATGCGTTTCGGCCAGCAGGTCGCTGCCCAGGCCCATCTTCACGCCCGCCTTGGCCAAAATCTTGATCGCCTCTTTGCCCTGCCCGCGCACGCTGTCGATCTTGGCGACGGACGCAGCAGGCAGGCCATAGCGCTCGCCCTCGTTGGCCAGGCCTTCATAGGTGATGAGCGTGGGCACCATGAAGGCACCCAGCTCGGCCATGAGTTCGGCCGTGGGCGCATCTACCAGATTGCCGTGCTCAATGGTGCGCACGCCGCAGCGCACGGCGCGGGCAATGGCGCGGGGCGTGTAGGCGTGCGCCATCACGTAGGTGTTGGCGTTGGAGGCCTCTTCCACAATGGCGCGCAGCTCGGCTTCGGAGTAGCCCAGGTTGCCAATCGGGTCGTTGGGCGAGGCCACGCCGCCCGATGCCATCACCTTGATCTGCGTGGCGCCCTTCAGGATTTCTTCGCGCACCGCCAGGCGGCAGGCGTCCACCCCGTCCACCACGCGGCCAATGTTGCCCAGCTTGTACGCGCACGAGCACACATCCAGGTCATCGTTGCGCTGGCGAAAGTCCGCATGCCCACCGGTTTGCGACAGCGCCTTGCCCGAAGGGAAGATGCGCGGCCCCTGCACCAGCCCTGTGCGCACCGCCTCGGCCAGAGACCAATCGGCACCGCCCGCATCGCGCACGGTGGTGAAGCCACGGTCGAGCATGCCCTTCATGATGGGCAGCGAGCGCAGCATGGTGAACACATTGGGCATCTTGGCCACGGTGCCCAGGTTGAACGACGAGGCCACCACATGCACATGGCAATCGATCAGGCCGGGCATCAGCGTCATGCCCTTGGCGTCGAGCGTGGTGGTGCCCTCGGGCACCTGCAGGTTGGCACCCACCGCAGCAATGCGCCCGTCCTGCACCAGAACGGACAGGCCCGCGCGCAATGTCAGGGCATGCACATCCAGAACGCGGCTGTTTTCAATCAACAAAGTGGTCATGAGCAAGGTCAAGAAGGTGTCGAAGGACTTCCGGAATACTCATGGCCCACAAAATGCAAGCCACGGGTTTCAGGGCGCGAATGTCATGGCCTCAAACTGGTGCAACGCACCATCCCTCAGAGGCAAATCCATGACATCGATATGTCACAAGATGCATTTATCAGGCCAATCGCCCTTGGCCGCAACGCCTAAAATCTCACCCACCCATGAGTACTACTCATACCGAGGGATAACCCTATGCGCCGCCTCTGCCCCACGATTTCAGAGCTGAACGCCTTTCACTCTGCCGCCAAGCACCTCGCTTTCACCATGGCCGCGCGCGAGCTGTGCGTGACGCAAAGCGCCATCAGCCGCCACATTGCCGCGCTGGAGGACTACCTGGGCCAGAAGCTGTTCATCCGCAAGGCCACCGGGCTGGAGCTGACCGAGGCGGGCGCCACCTACCTCAACGCCACCCGCCCCGCCATGGCCGCGCTGGAATCGGCCACGGCACAGCTCATGTCGTACGGGGGCGATGGCGGCTCGCTCAACCTGTCGGTGCCGCCCACGTTTGCTGCGCAGTGGCTGTTTCCGCGCCTGGGGCACTTCAAGCGCACGCTGCCGCAGGTGTCGCTGAACTTTGTGCGCTACCAGCACGCGCACGACTTTGCGACGCCGCACGAGTTCGACGCCGCCATCCAGTACGGCTACGGCAACTGGCCCAGCGCCAATGCGCGCTACCTGATTGGCAAAGAAACCAGCATCGTCTGCAGCCCCCAACTGCGCGACGCCCTGCCCCTGCGCACCCCGCAAGACCTGCTGCGCGCCACGCTGCTGCAACACATCGAAGTGCCCCTGGCCTGGCAAGACTGGATGGAAGCGAACGGCCTGGACACCAGCGCCAGCCGCTTCGGGCCAGGCTTCAACCTCTACTCGCTCATCATCCGCGCCGCCGTTTCAGGCTTTGGCGTGGGCATCGTGCCCACCTGCCTGGTGGAAGACGAACTGCAGGCAGGCACGCTGGTCGAGCCCCTGAAAGACCGCTTTGACAGCCCGCTGGGCTACTACCTGTGCGCGCCCACGGCCCGCACCAATTTGTCGGTGTACCGGCTGGTGGCCGGGTGGCTGGAGCATTGCTGCAACCATGCGGAAGGGGCTGCTGCGCCTGCGACTGCAGAGGCTGGGTCGGGCTGCATTTTTTGCGCGCCGCAGCAAGGGGCAAGCAGTGCCAACGCCACCACCACGGCTGCAGCCATGGCGGGTTGACTGAGCCAGCGCGATGGTAGCGCCGGGCGTTGAGCAAACAGCTTTTATAAAATATGGCTCTAGCGCTTATAGATAAAGCGCAAGCAGCTATCAATTAAATAGCAACTGACTTTTGCATCCAGCAGCCAAGACAGGCCTCACTGGGCCCTGCATTGAGACGAGGTGCCGGACACCACGGAGTAATCAAACTCCGCATTGATGGAAATGCACGCCGACTCTGGCGATGAGGGTGCAAACCACGCCACCACCTCCGCGCCGTTTTCAGCATCGTGAAAGAAGCGGTCGACCTTGGACCATTCCACCTTGAAGCTCTCGCTGTCTCTGCAAAACATTCGGGTGCTGGTGTAGCTCTTGCCGGAGACAACGTAGCTGTACTCCACAACCGGAAACTGACCAGTGAACTGGCGAATGCCTCGGCCTACTTGCACGGGGCGGCTGTCAATTTTGAGGAACCGCACCGGTGTGCTGAGGTAGGCACATGGGGTGGTTGGAGGAGTCAGAAAGACAGGGGCAAGGGATGCACCAATGATCACGGCCAAGGCGATTGCGAGGGGGATGGCGAGGATGCGGCGATTCATTGGAGAGGTCTGACGAGGCTGGAATAGACCAATTTCACATTACCACCGACGACATTTGGTGTACCGCATCTGACGCTACGGACAATGTTTTGCTGTCATCTTTGATCAGAGCTAAAACGGAAAATCGGCCAACCGGACAGCCTTGGGGCCGGACCACAGGCCTTGGGATTGTTCGCTCTTAGAACGTGTGACAAAAGGCAAGACCGAACCCCAGCCATACTTCAGGTCCGGTTGACTGTCGAGTTATACGTCACGCTCTCTGCAACCGCCTTAACCAAGTGTCCCAAGACTCAATCCTTATTGGCGGAGTAAACCTACTCTCGTAGTCCTGCCGTTTCGCACTTTCTTCGAGATCGTTCTGTGTGCGACCACCGATCACCACGGTTCTAATATTTATGTCCTTATCTGGATCAACATGAAGTTTGAAGTAGGGGCCAAGCAACGCGTTATGAATCTTCTCGCCTTTCTCTGCGCGAGCGCGAATTTGATGCGCTTCCTTTCGAAATGAATCAAGGGAGCGATAGATAACACCAAGACGAGTACGAATTTGGCCGGCTGCCTCAAGAACTTTGTGATTAAACTCTTTGTAGTGATTCGAGTTAATAAGGTTGAACTCCGATCCCTTCACCTCTATCAGGACAATGTCCATCCTTGACCGACCAGTAAATACGACAAAGTCAACTGATCCGTCAGCAACGGGGTATTCTGAGAAGCAAATGTATTCATCGTCCGGCTTCGCATAGGCTTCTCCAAAAATTGAGAGATCAGTTTTTAAGAGCCGCTGAATTTCTTGCTCTCCGGCACCCGACTGAATCAATGTTTCAATGCTGCTTTTCGATATCATGCCCGCGTTAATTTTTAACTTACGGGCAATGACCTCATTGCTGTCTGTGAATCTTGAATCTACGAATGGATTTCTCTGAAATCTTAGGCTGTCCGCCTGCTCAACTATTCTTCTGTTCAAGACACTTCTGTCATCCAGTTCAGTTGGATCGCACCCCAACATTGCTAGCGCTTCATCGCGCGACAGCTTCGACCAATCCGTTTTGGGATGCAGTGTGATCCTGTCGAAAGTGTCGGATAGAGGAGTGTCGCGCTCGTAGTGTTCAATGAAGATCGCGGGCTCCAGAACAAGACCTTGGCGGAGAAGCGAATCTATGACTGTCTCAACAGCATTCGTCACTGACTGACCGTCGTTCTTATCACCAAGATCGGTTAGCAAGACCGTAGTGCCAGATTGGCCAACAAATGAACGTACTCTGCACAATCCGCGACTGACGCGGTTTTTTCCATCGTGGAAGCTATGGACTATATCGAGTATTTTCATGACGTATAACTAACAAAGTAAGCCGCCTGCAGTATGCGGTTCGGCTTGAGCGACGGTTTAGCAGCAGTACCAAAGATTTAATGCTTTAGCTGAAGTCGATGGTTACGCGTTTGCCACCTGCTTGGACAATACGAATGAGTGAATCTGCGGATCTCCCGCCAGCCTTGACAGTAACTGGAGCAGCGGTGCTTTGAATAACGCGAATAACTGAATCTGCACTCAAACTTTCGCCAATAACGATTGGACCTCCAGCCGCTTGAGCAACGCGGATGATTGAATCAGCACATATGAGACATATGTTCCTCAAATAATTTTTAACGCTAACTAGATTTAGACGACGACAGTCAAATCAACAGAGGCCTGATAACGTATTTCGACACGAATACTTTCCTGACATTATGCACCTCCCCATTTTTAGGCAAACCTAAAATTTCGCGGATGGATGCATTCCGGTGTTTGCGCTGATCAAGCCCCGCCAAAGCGGGACCGGATGCCGGCCTTACATTCAAGCAAACAACCCCTTGTACTGATCCCGCAGCAAATTCTTCTGCACCTTCCCCATCGTGTTGCGCGGCAATTCAGCCACGACGAAACACTTCTTCGGAATCTTGAAGTTGGCCAGCTGTGACTTGAGCTGGGCCACGATGGCATCGGCATCCAGCTGGGCGCCGGGCTTGGCAATGACTACGGCCACGCCCACTTCGCCAAAGTCTGGGTGCGGCACGCCGACCAGCGCGCTTTCGGCCACGCCGGGCATTTCGTTGATGTAGCCCTCGATCTCTGCGGGGTAGACGTTGTAGCCGCCGCTGATGATCAGGTCTTTGCTGCGGCCCACGATGTGGACGTAGCCGCGTTCATCGACCTTGCCCACGTCGCCGGTCTTGAAGTAGCCGTCTTTGGTGAACTCTTCCGCCGTCTTCTCAGGCATGCGCCAGTAGCCCTTGAACACGTTGGGGCCCTTGACCTGGATGCCGCCGATCTCGCCCACGGGCAGGTCTTTGCCGTCGTCGCCCTGCACGCGCAGGCTGACACCCGGCAGGGGGAAGCCGACGGTGCCGCCACGGCGTTCGTCCTGGCCCTTGTAGCGCTTGTCAGCGCTGTAGGGGTTGCTGGTGAGCATGATGGTTTCGCTCATGCCGTAGCGTTCCAGAATGGTGTGGCCGGTGCGTTGCTGCCATTCCTTGAAGGTTTCGATGAGCAGCGGCGCAGAGCCTGCGATGAACAGGCGCATGTTCTTCACGGCCTGTTTGTTCAAGCCTGCCTCGGCCAGCATGCGCACATACAGCGTGGGCACGCCCATGAACACTGTGGCGCGGGGCATGGCGGCGATGACGGCCTTGGAGTCGAACTTGGCCATCCAGATCATCTTGCTGCCGTTGATGAGCGCGCCGTGGATGGCGACAAACAGGCCGTGGACGTGGAAGATGGGCAGCGCGTGGATGAGCACGTCCCCCTTCTTCCAGCCCCAGTATTCTTTGAGCATCACAGCGTTGCTCAGCATGTTGCCGTGCGTGAGCATGGCGCCCTTGCTGCGGCCGGTGGTGCCGCTGGTGTAGAGGATGGCGGCCAGGTCGTCGGAGGCCTTCACAGCAGGGGTGTGCTCATCGCTGTGGTGGGTGGCACGCTCGAGCAGGCTGCCGGTGCGGTCGTCACCCAGGGTGAACACATGCTGCGTGCCCAGGGTGAAGGCGATTTTGCTGACCCAGCCAAAGTTGCCGGGGCTGCACACCACCACGGCGGGCTCGGCGTTGCCGATGAAGTACTCGATCTCGGCGCTTTGGTAGGCGGTGTTGAGGGGCAAGAACACGTAGCCCGCGCGCAGCGTGGCCAGATACAGCGCCATGGCTTCGACAGACTTTTCCACCTGCACGGCAATGCGGCTGCCTTCGGGCAGCTTGAGCGATGCGAGCAGGTTGGCGATGCGGGCGCTGGCGCGGTCCAGGTCACGCCAGGTGTAGTACAGCGGCGTGCCGTCTGCGGCGGTGGTTTCTACGGCGGTGCTGTCCAGGTCAGACGGGAAGGCTGCGCGCAGGGCGCTGAAGAGGTTGTGTTGGCTCATGGCTATTCAGGAGTAACGAAGGTGAGCGGTTGAGAGGTGAACGGTGAAGAAATCAGAGAGGCTTGCATGAAGCGCCTTAAAACCGGGGCGGCCGCTTTTCCAGAAAGGCGGTAATGCCTTCGCGGTGCTCGGCGCTGGCTGCGTAGGCATAGGGGTCGGCAGCAGCATGCACTATCGTTTCGATAGCTGCCTGCGCTTTATCGACGGGCGCTACATGTGTTTTTAATGCCCGCAGCGTCTGCTTGTTGAGGCGGGCGGCCTGGGGTGCCAGGGCGGCGATGCGGGTGGCGCTGGCCAGGGCCTCTGCCGCCACGGCTTCATCGCCCACCACGCGGCTGAGGAAGCCCCGGGCCAGCAGGTCTGCCGCGCTGAAGGTGGCGGCTTCCAGCAGCATCTGGCGGGCCACGGTTTCGCCTACCGCGCCTGCCACCAGTTGGGCCTCCCGCGGGGCCATGGGAAAGCCGAGCTTGGCGATGGGAGCCCCAAAGCGGGCCGATTGCCCGGCCACGCGCACATCGCAGCAACTGGCAATCTCAACCCCCGCGCCCATGCACGCACCGCTGATGGCGGCCACGATGGGCACGTCGCACTGGAGCATGGCATTCAACCCGCCCCACACATCGTTTTCGTGAAAGTCGCGCAGGGCAGCGGCGTCAAAGCGAAAGCCGGGGTATTCGGAGATATCGCCCCCGGCGCAAAAAGCACTGCCCTCGCCTGCGATCACCACGCAGCGCGCATCGGGGCGGCGCTGCAGGTCTTCAAACACCGCACGCAGTTGCCGCCACATGGGCCGGGACATGGCATTGAGCCGCCCGGTGTGGCGCAGGGTGACATGCACCACACCGCCCTCACCGACATGCGTTACCACCTCACCTGTCATATTCGAAGCCCATCACGTTTGCAAAGTCCATTGGCAGCAAAAACCGGCGCAGCACCATCGCCATGGCCACTGTGGAACTGGCTCTGCCAGGCCACGGGTGGCGTCCCCCTTCAGGGGGAAGGCGCGAAGCGTCTCAGGGGGTCAGTCAAGTTTTGCGCCCGAGGCCTTGACCACCTCAGACCAGCGCTTGACCTCGCTGCTGACGAAGGCGGCAAACTGCGGCTGCGTCATGCCGCCGTAGTCGGCACCGTTGCTGGCCCAGATGGTCTTGAGTTCCTCGGCCGTGCCCAGGCGCTTGATTTCATCCACGATGCGGGTCTGCACATCGGCGGGTGTGCCCTTGGGGGCCCACAGGCCGTACCAGGTGCTGACGGTGTAGTCGGGCAGGCCCACTTCGGCGGCGCAGGGCACATCGGGGAAGGCGGGGTTGCGCTTGGTGCCCGACACCAGCAGCGCCTTGATGCGCCCGCCCTTGATGTGGGTGGCTGAGGAGCCCAGACCGTCGAACATCATGTCCACGTTGCCGGCAATCAGGTCTTGCAGCGCGGGGCCCGCGCCGCGGTACGGAATGTGGGTGATGAAGGTGCCCGTTTGCAGCTTGAACAGCTCGCCCGCCAGGTGGTGCGATGTGCCTGCGCCCGCAGAGCCGTAGTTGAGCTTGGCGGGGTTCTTTTTGACGTGGTCGAGAAACTGCTTGAAGTTGGCAGACGGAATCTTGGGGTTGACCACCAGCACCTGGGGCACGCGGGCCAGCAGGGCCAAGGGGATGAAGTCTTTCTCGATGTCGTAATCGAGCTTGGGGTACATGGCCGGGGCGATGGAGTGGTGCACACCGCCCATGAAGAGGGTGTAGCCGTCTGGCGCGGCCTTGGCTGCAAAGCTGGCCCCGACGGTGCCGCCCGCGCCACCGCGGTTGTCAATGACCAGCATCTTGCCGGTGGACTTGGAGAACTGGGCAGACAGCGGCCGTGCAAACGCATCGGTGCCCCCACCTGCCGGGAATGGCACCACCAGCGTGACCGGCTTGGTGGGCCAGGCTGAGGCCTGTGCCCAGGCCGTGCCAGCACCCAGCAAACCGAGGCTGGAGCCTGCGGCCATGCGCAGCAGGCTGCGGCGCTGCAAATCGTTGTCTCTCGTCATTCCTTGTCTCCTGTCGTCGTTATGAAAAGTAGGAAAGTCCGTCCCTGAGAAGCGCTGGATAGCGCCGACCGATGCTGAAAAACACTGAAATCATCAATGGCAACCCAGCCATGGCAGAGGGGTTGCCTGCACAAAATGTTAACTGCGGCAAAGGCTGTCGATGTCTCCCGACACGGGCACCTTGCCCTGCGCAAGCAGGCTGCGGTGCTTGTCGATGCGCTTCAGGTCGTACAGATAGTTCACCATCAGACCATACGATTGTTTCAAACCTTTGGTAGAGGGATCACCCGCCCAGTTCAACCGCTCTACCCTGGCACCGTTACCCAGGTGAAAGCGCGCCACGGCGTCCACCGGCTTGCCTTCCTGCAACTCGCGGCCCAGGTAATGGGCGGCGCATTCGAGCAGCATCTGCCGCACGGGCGATTTGGCGTCCAGCTCCAGAGGCTTTTCCAGCGCGCCCAGAAAATGCGTGGCCTGGGGCGGCTCAAACCCCACCGCCCGGCCCAGTTCGGCCAGGCGTTTTTCGTCCAGCCGCTCCAGCATGGCACCGGCATGCTTGGACAGCCACGCGCGGAAGCCCGGGATGGGCGAGAGCGTGGCAAAGGTGCGCAGGCGCGGAAACTCCTGCGTCAGCGTTTCCACTACATGCTTGATGAGCGAGTCGCCAAAGCTCACGCCGCGCAGGCCCGTCTGGGTGTTGCTGATGGAGTAGAAGATGGCAGTGGTAGCGCGGGCAATGTCTGCGGGCGCGGCGGCCTCGTCCAGCAAGGGGGTGATGCTGGAGGAGATTTTGTCGAGCAACGCCACCTCCACAAAAATCAGCGGCTCGTTGGGCAGACGGGGGTGGAAGAAGCCGTAGCAGCGGCGGTCGCTGTCCAGCCGGTTTTTCAGGTCGGCCCAGCTGCGGATGTCGTGCACGGCCTCGTACTTGATGAGCTTTTCGAGCAGCGACGCGGGCGAATCCCACGACAGGCGGCGCAGCTCCAGAAAAGCCACGTCAAACCAGGTGGAAAACAGGTGCTCCAGCTCGGCGTCCAGCGCCAGCAGGCGCTTGTCGCTTTTGAGCAGGGGCAGCAGTTCGGCACGCAGGTCCACCAGAAAACGCATGCCGTCCGGGAACACGGCAAAGCGCTGCAGCAGCCGGGTGCGTGGCGAAACCAGCGCACGGCGCAGCGAGATTTCGGCCTGCCCTTCGTCTGCCGTGCCTGCAGCGGCTTCGTAGCGCTGGCGGGCGGTTTTGACCTTGTCGGCATCGGGCGTGAACTGTTCGCACAGCAGCAGCCACATGTCGCGCCGCTCTTCTGCGCCTGCCTCGGCGTACCACTGGGCCACGGCCTGCGCGCGCCTGCCACCTTCCACCTCGCTCACCTGGGGGGCCACCACGGCCTGAAGGTCGGCCAGCAGCTTGCGCAGCGCGCGGGGCGACAAGGCCTCTTGCCCGCGCCGGAGGGTGGCCTGCAGCCGCTCGTGGGTGGGCCGGGGCGCGGCCACTTTGGCGACCACATCGGTCACACCCGATTTGTCGGCGCTGACGCGCGCCAGCTTGTCAGGGCCCTTGCCGCCCTCTTTCTGGGCTGCAGGTGCTGCAGCGCGCAGGCGGGACACACTGCGTGAGATCCATTCGGCGGTGCTGTTCATGGGGTCAACCTCGATTGGTGGTTACGGGCAACATCGCGCAGCGCATCGCGCTGGCGCAGAAGGTGGTTGCGCATGGCCTCTTCAGCCGCACTGCCGTTGCCTGCCTTGAGTGCGGCAAACACGGCCAGATGCTCTTGCAGGCTGTGCTGCAGGCGACCAGGGGCATGCAGTTGCTGCAGGCGGGCCAGGCGCAGGATCTTGCGCAAGTCACCAATCACCTGGGCCAGCCAGCGGTTGTCGGCCAGGGTGATGAAGGCCTCGTGGATGGTGTGATTGGTTTCGTAGTAATCGGTAATGCGCCCTTCCTGCGCGCACTGCTGCAGGCGCAGGTGCAGGGCCTCCAGCGCAGCCACATCGGCACTGCCCGCCTTGAGGGTGGCCTCGTGCGCGGCGCGCCCTTCCAGCAAGGCGATGACAGGAAAAATCTCGTCCAGATCGCGCTCGGTGACCTCGGCCACAAAGCAGCCCCGGCGCGGCTCGTGGCGCAGCAGGCCTTCGGCCACCAACACCTTCAGCGCCTCACGCAGCGGGGTGCGCGAGATTTCCAGCCGCTCGCACAAGGCCACTTCGTCCACAAAACTCCCGGGCGGCAACACGCCACCAAAAATCTGCTCGCGCAGCCGCGAGGCGACTTCATCGTGCAGGGAGTTAGGAACCGAACGCATGGAAAGGGCTGCTCCTGAAGTGTGAAAACGCTGGACTGCACCGGGCTGCTTTGCACCTGAGGCACGGGCGAACCGGGCACCGCATGAGCCGTAATTTCTCATAATTATGGGAAATCACAAGGTGGAAACCCCTAGACCGCACCTTCTCCACGGGGATTTGCGGCCTGAGCGCAACGGGCACGGGGCGCGTGCATTCCCCCACAGGCTTGGCATCCTCGTTTCATTCACCCATAAAAAAAGCTGCCAGCGCTTGAACAGCAAGCGCTGGCAGCTATATTTTCAGGAGCAAAAGCTCAGGCGGTCTTGGTGGCGGGCTGGCGTTGCGCCCACACCCACAGTGCGATGCCTGCGGCCACCATGGGCACGCACAGCCACTGGCCCATGCTCATGCCCAGCGAGAGCAGGCCCAGGAAACTGTCAGGCTCGCGGAAGTATTCGGCAATGAAGCGAAACACTCCGTAGCCAACCAGGAAGGCGGCAGCGACTTGGCCCTGCTTGCGTTCACGTCGCGCATACAGCCACAGCAGCACGAAGAGCAGCAGCCCCTCCATCAAGAACTGGTACACCTGCGAAGGGTGGCGCGGCTGCAGGGAACCACTGTGCGCAAACACCATGCCCCAGGGCAGATCGGGGCTGGCAAAGCGGCCCCACAGTTCGCCGTTGATGAAGTTGCCGACCCGCCCTGCAGCCAGCCCGGTGGGCACGCAAGGCGCTACAAAGTCAGCCACTTGCAGCCAGGGGCGTTTGCGCGAATGGGCAAACCACAGCATGGCGGCAATCACCCCCAGCAGGCCGCCGTGGAACGCCATGCCGCCCTGCCACACCGCAAAAATCTCCAGCGGGTGGGTAAGGTAGTAGCCGGGCTTGTAAAACAGGCAGTAGCCCAAGCGGCCCCCGATGACGACGCCCGCCACCCCCAGAAAAAGGATGTCTTCCACATCGCGGCGGCTCCACGCCTGCGCGCCAGACATCGAGGCAAACGGCTCATGCCGCAGCCGCCGTGTTCCCAGAAACATGAACAGCCCGAAGGCCACCAGGTAGGTAATGCCATACCAGTGGATGGCGACAGGGCCCAACTGCAGGGCAACGGGATCAATGTGGGGGTAAGTCAGCATGGTGGGCGGTATTGTGCCCGCAACGCATGAAACTTCTGTTCTCGCACTGGGATTGCGCATACGCCGGTCGCAATGCCATCAAAGTGATAGCAACGCAAGCGCTAATGATGCCGGTTCGCATGCAGAGTGAGATGCGGGGTTATGGTCCATAACCCCAGCGGCAGGCGCGATACTCGCCCCCTTACAAGAACGGAATCACCATGCAGGGAAACCCACAAGTCATCGAATATTTCAAGAACCTGCTGCGCGGCGAACTGGCAGCGCGCGACCAGTATTTCATCCATTCCCGCATCTACGAAGACCAGGGCCTGGTGAAGATGTACGAGCGCCTGGACCACGAAATGCAGGAGGAAACCCAGCACGCTGACGCCCTGCTGCGCCGCATCCTGTTTTTGGGTGGCATGCCTGATATGCGCCCCCACCCCTTTACCCCCGGTACCACGGTGGTGGAGATGCTGCAAAAAGACCTGGCTGTGGAATACGAAGTGCGCGATGCCCTGCAAAAAGGCATGGAGCTGTGCGAGAGCGTGCGCGACTACGTGAGCCGCGACCTGCTGCTGGCCCAGTTGCGCGATACCGAGGAAGACCACGCCTACTGGCTGGAAAAGCAACTGGGACTGATTGAGAAGATGGGCTTGCCCAACTACCTGCAGAGCCAGTCGCGAACTGCGGCCTGAAGGGCCTGAGCCCAGGCACACCCGACCTCTTCGCAGGTTTTGGTCAAATCGTGCTCTGGCACCCTCCAATCAAGCGCAAGCAGCTATTGAATCCATAGCAAAACCATAAAAAAAGGCCGCCAGGCAGTGATGCCTGGCGGCCTTTTGCATTGGGTCAGTGCATCCAGCCAAGCCACCACAAGTGCGCCGCTGCGCTGGTGGCGATGGCTGGAGCCTATGACTGCCGAGAGCGAGCCTCTCAGTCGTCCAGCAACGACAGATCGCGCACAGCGCCCTTGTCGGCCGACATGACCAGCTTGGCGTAGGCCTTGAGTGCGGCGGACACCTTGCGTGAACGTGGCTGTGCGGGCTTCCAGCCCTTGGCGTCCTGCTCGGCGCGGCGCTTGGCCAGTTCTTCGTCAGACACCAGCACGTTGATGCTGCGGTTAGGGATGTCGATGCGGATGCGGTCACCGTTCTTCACCAGGCCGATGGCACCACCGGCAGCCGCCTCAGGCGAGCAGTGGCCGATGGACAGGCCCGATGTGCCGCCAGAGAAGCGGCCATCTGTCAGCAGCGCGCAGGCTTTGCCCAGGCCTTTGGACTTGATGTAGCTGGTGGGGTACAGCATCTCTTGCATGCCGGGGCCGCCCTTGGGGCCTTCATAGCGCACGATCACCACATCGCCTGCCTTGACCTTGTCAGCCAGGATGTTGGCCACGGCTTCGTCCTGCGACTCGACAACGTGGGCGGGGCCTTCAAACACCAGGATGGATTCGTCCACGCCCGCTGTTTTGACCACACAGCCGTCCTTGGCGATGTTGCCAGTCAGCACGGCCAAGCCGCCTTCCTTCGAGAAAGCGTGTTCGTAGGCGCGGATGCAGCCTTCGGCACGGTCGGTATCCAGGCTGGGCCAGCGGGTGCTCTGGCTGAACGCCACCTGGGTGGGGATGCCTGCGGGGCCCGCCATGTAGAAGGTCTTCACCGCATCAGACGGGTTGCGCTTGATGTCCCACGCGTCCAGCGCTTCCTTCAGGCTCTTGCTGTGCACGGTGGGCACATCGGTGTGCAGCTTGCCCGCACGGTCCAGCTCGCCCAGGATGCCGTAGATGCCGCCTGCACGGTGCACGTCTTCGATGTGGTACTTGTTGGTGTTGGGTGCCACCTTGCACAGCTGGGGCACCGAACGCGACAGGCGGTCGATGTCCGCCATGGTGAAGTTGATCTCGGCCTCTTGCGCAATGGCCAGGATGTGCAGGATGGTGTTGGTGGAGCCGCCCATGGCGATGTCCAGCGTCATGGCGTTCTCAAAGGCCTTGAAGCCCATGGAGCGCGGCAGCACAGTGGCGTCCTCTTCTTCGTAGTAGCGCTTGCACAGTTCCACCGCCAGGCGGCCTGCGCGCTTGAAGAGCTGTTCACGGTCTGCGTGGGTAGCCACCACCGTGCCGTTGCCGGGCAGCGACAGGCCCAGGGCTTCGGTCAGGCAGTTCATGGAGTTGGCCGTGAACATGCCAGAGCAGGAGCCGCAGGTGGGGCAGGCAGAGCGCTCCACCTCAGCCACTTCGGCATCGCTGACCTTATCGTCGGCGGCCATCACCATGGCGTCGATCAGGTCGAGCTTCTTGAATTCGATCTTTTGGGTCTGTGGGTTGGCCAACTTGACCTTGCCAGCCTCCATGGGGCCGCCCGAGACGAACACCACCGGAATGTTCAACCGCATGGCGGCCATAAGCATGCCGGGGGTGATCTTGTCGCAGTTGGAGATGCACACCATGGCATCTGCGCAGTGCGCGTTGACCATGTACTCCACCGAGTCGGCAATGATGTCGCGGCTGGGCAGCGAATACAACATGCCGTCGTGGCCCATGGCAATGCCGTCGTCCACGGCGATGGTGTTGAACTCTTTGGCCACACCGCCCGCCGCCTCAATCTCTCGCGCCACCAGTTGACCCAGGTCCTTGAGGTGCACATGCCCGGGCACAAACTGCGTGAACGAGTTCACCACCGCGATGATGGGCTTGCTGAAATCGTCATCCTTCATGCCGGTGGCACGCCACAGCGAGCGGGCACCAGCCATGTTGCGACCAGCAGTGGATGTTTTGGAACGGTAGACGGGCATCGTGAGTTGGGAGATGGGTTTATCGGAGATCGAAAAGTGCGGGGGAATTATCCCCCAGCGGTTTTCGGGACTGAACGGGAGCAGCCCCGACGCACAGGGGGAATAGCCCCCCTGCCAAGGCGCTGAAACCGGCTGACGGCAGGTCAGCGCGGCTTGCGTGGGCGCATGCCCAGGGCTTCCTTGTTTTTGTTGATGCGGTCCTGCTTGCGCTGCTCCATGCGCTCTACAGCCTTGCGCTTGGTGTAGCCGGTGGCGTCAGCCCACCACCACCAAGCAGCCGTGGCACCAAACGAGCCCACAATCACCCACCAGGACCAGTTGGCTACCGGGCCGATTTCCATGTACTTGAGCAAAAGCAGCAGCAACGAAACGCCTAACAGATACATAGCAGGTTCCCCCAGGTAACGTGTGTCGCATTCGTTGACCAAAGACAACCACTGGTCAACCCGCTTCACTACAATCGCGTTAAAAGAACTGTAACCTAACCACAGGAAAACCCACCATGAAACGTGCCCTGATCACCATCGCCATGACGCTTGCCGTTGCAGCCCCCGCCATGGCTGACCAAGCACTGGCTACGTCCAAGAACTGCATGGCCTGCCACGCAGTGGACAAGAAGCTGGTGGGCCCTGCTTACAAAGATGTGGCCGCCAAGTACGCAGGCCAGAAGGACGCTGTGGACAAGCTGGCCACCAAGATCATCAAGGGCGGCTCTGGCGTTTGGGGCCCCGTTCCCATGCCCGCCAACGCTCAGGTGAATGAAGCAGAAGCGAAGAAGCTGGCTGCCTGGGTTCTGTCCATCAAGTAACTTCGCCGCTCAAGCTGCAGTGATCTGCAGCTGCGTAAAAAAGCCGAAGGCCTTATCGCCTGCGGCTTTTTTTCTTTGAATCGGGTTAGAGAGCCTGCGGGAGTGAACTCCTCGCCATGGCCCTGGGCTTCTCAAGGCGTAGAGGCAGGGCCGCTGACCAGCCTCTGCTCAAGCTGCCCCACATAGGCAGCAGTGGTGTTGTCCGTTTCCTGGGCGCGCGCGGTGAGCCGGGTCTCCAGGCTGTCGAGCCGGTTCATGAGGGTGGTGTGCCCCATGGTGTGCTGGTTTTCCAGAAATGCGCGCAGTTCGGTAAACCGAGATGCTTCCGCTTTGTCTGCCAGCTCACGCTGCGCCTGCATTTCTTTCGTGTGGCGGCGCGTTTCCAACAGAACCGTGCCCTGGAGCGAAAGCACATAAGCCACCAGCAGGACGCCAAGCAAGGCCGTAAGACCTAGCATGAGCAAGCCCAGTGGGGCATCAAAGGTGGCGAGTCCTACAGAAACGGCTGTGACAACGGACAGTGCTTCCCAGTTCAGGGCTGCCACCGTAGCAATGGCGGCAATGATCAACAACAGAAGTGTCGAGAGCATTTTCATGGAATGGTCCTTTTCAGTGGTTTCCCGCGGAGGTATTTGAATCGCGCCCGCCACAGGAGATCGGGACGGGTTCCGCATCAGCGCCTGTTGTAACGCATCCGGGTTACACCACACGGGCTGCGATGCAAATCGCGGCGCCATCCTACAGAACAGGCGAATACCCAAGGGCTGTTCCACATAACTCCCCCGGTCAAAGAGCGAGCCGCCATGAAAAAAGCGCCCGGCAGAGCGGGCGCTTTGGGTGGATACGGGGCGTGCCCCTCTCGCCATCAATGCATCAGTTGGTTTGCGCCAGCTGGTCGAGGATGGCGGGATTTTCCAAGGTACTGGTGTCCTGGGTGATGGACTCCCCCTTGGCAATACTGCGCAAAAGGCGGCGCATGATCTTGCCACTGCGGGTTTTGGGCAGGTTGTCACCGAACCGGATGTCTTTGGGCTTGGCAATGGGGCCGATTTCCTTGGCAACCCAGTTGCGCAACTCGTTGGCGATCTGCTTGGCTTCTTCGCCGGTGGGTCGGGCTCGCTTGAGCACCACAAAGGCACAGATGGCCTCGCCCGTCACATCGTCGGGGCGGCCCACCACGGCAGCCTCAGCCACCAGATCTGTCTTGGCAACCAGGGCCGACTCAATCTCCATCGTGCCCATGCGGTGGCCTGATAC
Organism: Acidovorax sp. DW039; assembly: GCF_037101375.1. NCBI lineage: Bacteria > Pseudomonadati > Pseudomonadota > Betaproteobacteria > Burkholderiales > Comamonadaceae > Acidovorax > Acidovorax sp. DW039. Next base: position 3,066,850 of record NZ_AP029019.1, read on the forward strand.
GTTCAGCACGTCGTCAATACGGCCAGTGATGCGGAAATAGCCCCGGTCGGCACTGCGAACAGCCCCGTCGCCAGCCAGGTAATAACCTTTGAGCTCTTCAGGGAAGTAGCTCTTCTTGAAACGCTCCGGGTCGTTCCAGATGGTGCGAATCATCGACGGCCATGGCTTTTTGATGACCAGAATGCCACCCGAGCCGTTGGGCACATCATTGCCCATTTCATCCACGATGGCTGCGGTGATGCCTGGCAGAGGCAGCGTGCAACTGCCGGGAACCAGTGGCGTAGCACCTGGCAAGGGGGTGATGACGTGGCCACCCGTTTCGGTCTGCCAGAAGGTGTCCACAATGGGGCAGCGCTCGCCACCCACGTTCTTGTAGTACCACATCCAGGCTTCGGGGTTGATAGGCTCGCCCACGCTGCCGAGGATGCGCAGACTGGACAGATCCGAACGCGCGGGATGCACGGCCGCATCTCCTTCAGCAGCCTTGATGAGAGAGCGAATGGCCGTCGGCGCGGTGTAGAAAATGGTGCACTTGTGGCGCTCAATCATCTGCCAGAAGCGGCCCGCGTTCGGGAAGGTGGGGATGCCTTCAAAAATGATCTGCGTTGCACCTGCCGCCAGAGGCCCGTATGCCACATAGGTATGGCCGGTAATCCAGCCAATGTCTGCCGTACACCAGAACACATCGTCAGGGCGCAGATCAAATGTCCAGTCCATGGTCATCTTCGCCCACAGCAGATAGCCGCCGGTGCTGTGCTGCACGCCCTTGGGCTTTCCGGTGGATCCGCTCGTGTAGAGGATGAACAGCGGGTGCTCTGCCCCCACAGCCACGGGGGCGCATTCAGTGCTTTGCCCTTCCAGCGCTTCGGCAAAGGTCTTGTCCCGCCCTTGCACCATGTTGCAGGCCGTGGCCGTGCGCTGGTACACAAACACGTTACGGATGGTGTCGCAGCCCCCCATGGCGAGGGCTTCGTCGATGATGGACTTGAGCGGCAACTCCTTGCCACCACGCATCTGGAAGTTGGCGGTGATGACGGCCACCGCACCCGCGTCAATGATGCGTTCGTGCACTGCCTTGGCGCTGAAGCCGCCAAAAACCACACTGTGCGTAGCGCCAATGCGGGCGCAAGCCTGCATGGCAATCACGCCCTCGATGGTCATGGGCATGTAAATCAAAACACGGTCGCCCTTGGCGACACCGTGGGCCTTGAGTGCATTGGCAAACTGGCTCACCCGCGCCAGTAACTCCTTGTAGGTGATCTTGGTGACCGTGCCGTCATCGGCTTCGAAGACGATAGCCGTCTTGTTTTCCGTGGGGGTGCCAATGTGCTTGTCCAGGCAATTGGCGCTGGCGTTCAACTCGCCATCGTCAAACCAGCGAAAGAACGGTGCGTTGGATTCGTCCAGCGTGCGGGTGAAGGGCTTGGTCCACCGCACATGGGCCCTGGCTTGCTTGGCCCAGAAGCCTTCGAAGTCTGCTTCAGCCTCCTTGCACAATGCCTCGTACCCTGCCATGCCCGAAACACGCGCAGCCTTGACGGTAGCGTCAGATGGCGGAAATACGCGGTTCTCTACCAGCACGGACTCGATGGCAGATGTGGTCGCACTCATGGTGTTGTCTCCTGGGTGATTGAAATAAGAATTGCAGGGTACTTTCTTCTGCAGCACTTACATGCTACTGACTGGAACAGGCCTATAAGAGCCTGCCAGACCTAGGGTTAGCCCTTGGCAGTTGTGGTGTCATGCGGGCCTCCTAAAATCGCGCACCTCCAGATAACCATCCAAGACAGGCTCGCATGTCCAATCCACAGAAACCACCAGCGCCCCTGCGCCCCCTGCCCTCACTGATTTTTGCCAGCCGCTGGTTGCAGCTGCCGCTGTATCTGGGACTGATACTGGCGCAGGCCGTGTACGTTTTCCACTTCTGGGTGGAACTGGTGCATCTGGTGGAGGCCGCTTTCGGGAACACCGCCGCACTCCAGAAACTGGTCGCCAGTATTGGTTACAAGAGCGATTTCGAGCCCACCGCGCTCAATGAAACGATCATCATGCTGGTCGTGCTTGCACTGATCGACGTGGTGATGATCTCCAACCTGCTCATCATGGTGATCGTGGGAGGTTACGAGACCTTTGTCTCGCGCCTGCACCTGGAAGACCACCCCGATCAGCCTGAATGGCTCAGCCACGTGAACGCATCCGTTCTGAAGGTGAAGCTGGCAACGGCCATCATCGGAATCAGCTCCATCCACCTGCTCAAAACCTTCATCAACGCCGCAAACTACGATCTCAAGGTGCTGATGTGGCAGACCATCATCCATATCGCGTTCCTGCTGAGCGCTTTGGCCATTGCGCTGACGGACCGCCTCATGTCGCACTCCGAAAGCCACTGATCAATCAGCTGCACACCACGGGTCCTGGCCCCAGCCTCACACCATGAGGCTGGGCACCACCCAAGCATCAAACTCTTCGGCGCTGACAAATCCAGAGGCAAGGGCGGCCTCCCGCAGGCTGAGCCCTTCCTTGTGTGCTTTCTTGGCGATAAAGGCCGCCTTGTCATAGCCAATATGAGGATTCAGGGCTGTCACCAGCATGAGGGACCTCTCCACCAGTTCGTCAATACGCTCATGGTTGGGCTCAATCCCTACGGCACAGTGCTGATCAAAGCTGCGCATGCCGTCCGCCATCAGCCGCACACTCTGCAAGAAGTTGTGTATCACCATCGGGCGAAACACATTCAGCTCGAAATTGCCTGACGCGCCGCCCACTCCAATCGCCACGTCATTGCCCATGACCTGTGCACAGGCCATGGTCAGCGCCTCGCACTGCGTGGGGTTGACCTTGCCAGGCATGATGGACGAGCCAGGCTCGTTCTCTGGAATGGAAATTTCACCCAGGCCACTGCGGGGGCCACTGGCCAGCCAACGCACATCATTGGCAATTTTCATCAGGCTTGCTGCAAGCCCCTTCAGCGCACCATGGGCATGGACCAGGGCATCACAGGTTGCCAACGCCTCGAATTTGTTCGGCGCACTGACCAGATTCAGCCCCGTCAGCTCAGCCAGTTCTTTGGCAACTGCCGCTGCGTAGCCTGCGGGGGCATTCAGCCCCGTCCCCACGGCCGTGCCCCCCAAGGCCAGCTCGCACAGATGCGGCATTGCTGCACGAAGATGCCGCTCCGCATGCTCCAGCTGTGCAACCCAGCCAGAAATCTCCTGCCCCAAGGTCAGGGGGGTAGCGTCCTGCAGATGGGTACGTCCTATCTTCACAATGTCGGCATAGGCCTGGGCCTTGGCGGCAAGAGTTGCACGCAGCCCATGCAAAGCAGGCAAAAGCCTGTGGGTCAACGCATCAACAGCTGCGAGATGCATTGCCGTGGGAAACACGTCGTTGCTGGACTGGCTCTTGTTGACATCATCGTTGGGATGCACCAGCCGCCCCTCCCCGCGCGGGCCACTGAGCAACTCGCTGGCACGGTTTGCCAGCACCTCGTTCATGTTCATGTTGGTCTGGGTGCCCGAGCCGGTCTGCCATACCACTAGCGGAAACTCCTCTTCGTGGGCTCCCGCAATCACTTCATCGCACGCAGCCACAATGGCCGTGGTGCGGGTGGCATCCAGCAAACCCAGATCGTGGTTGACGTAGGCGCTGGCCCGTTTAACCTGCGCGAGCGCGCGTATTAACTCGGTAGGCATGCGCTCACCTGAAATGGCAAAGTGGTGCAAAGACCGCTGTGTCTGCGCGCCCCACAGGCGTCGGGCGGGGACTTCAATGGGACCAAAGGTATCGCGCTCGGTTCTGTGTGCAGCCGCTTTGCCATTCTGAAGTGTCATATCGAAGTCCTGGGTGTGAAGAAAACAAGCGTGAACACGCCAACGAGCCACACCATGAGGCAAACCCAACTGGCAGCGCCCAGGTTGGCAGCGCACAGGTGCATTACGCCCAGCATAACGACCGAGCAGCGCTTTGCACAAGCAGGTCAAGCCAGACGCTGCGTGTAAGAACCTGTTCAAAGACCTCGTGCAGGACTCCATCAAGGCAGGGACAAGGCCCCTGACAGAACCACGCAAGCCCGCAGAGGGATAATCGAGGGCTGTCGATTTCTCCCATAACCATTCCCGCCATGACCACGACATCCATTCGCCAAGAAGACCTGATCGAATCCATCGCTGGTGCCTTGCAGTACATCAGCTACTACCACACCCCTGACTTCATCCAGCACTTGGCTCGTGCTTATGAGCGTGAACAAAGCCCGGCAGCCAAAGATGCCATGGCGCAGATCCTCACCAACTCCAAGATGAGTGCCACAGGCCAGCGCCCCATCTGCCAGGACACCGGCATCGTCAATGTGTTCCTGAAGGTCGGCATGGATGTGAAGTGGGAAGGCTTCACGATGGGCCTGGAAGACGCCATCAACGAAGGCGTGCGTCGTGGCTACAACCACCCCGACAACACTCTGCGTGCATCCGTAGTGGCAGACCCCCAGTTCGCCCGCAAGAACACCAAGGACAACACTCCGGCAGTGATCAGCGTGCAGATCGTGCCTGGCAACAAGCTGGACGTGACCGTGGCAGCCAAAGGCGGCGGCTCGGAGAACAAGTCCAAGATGATCATGATGAACCCCAGCGACAACCTGGTGGACTGGGTGCTGAAGACAGTGCCCACCATGGGTGCGGGATGGTGCCCTCCGGGCATGTTGGGCATCGGCATTGGCGGTACTGCGGAAAAAGCCGTGCTGCTGGCAAAGGAAAGCCTGATGGAAGACCTGAACATGTACGAGCTGCAACAGAAGGCGGCCCGTGGTGAAAAGCTGGATCAGGTGGAAGAACTGCGCCTGGAGCTGTTCGAAAAGGTCAACGCCTTGGGCATTGGCGCACAGGGCCTGGGTGGGCTGACCACCGTGCTGGACATCAAGATCAACATGTACCCCACGCACGCAGCCTCCAAGCCCGTGGCCATGATCCCCAACTGCGCGGCCACACGCCACGCCCATTTCGTGATGGACGGCTCTGGCCCCGTATACCTGGAAGCCCCCTCTCTGGACTTGTGGCCCAAAATTGACTGGGCCCCTGACTACAACAAGTCCACACGCGTGGACCTCAACACCCTCACCAAGGAGCAGGTGGCCAACTGGAAGCCAGGCCAGACCCTGCTGCTCAACGGCAAGATGCTCACGGGCCGTGATGCCGCCCACAAGCGCATTCAGGACATGCTGGCCAAGGGCGAGAAGCTGCCCGTGGACTTCACCAACCGGGTGATCTACTACGTGGGCCCCGTGGACCCCGTGCGCGATGAAGTGGTGGGCCCTGCTGGCCCCACGACCGCCACACGCATGGACAAGTTCACGGACATGATGCTGGCCCAGACCGGACTGATCGCCATGATCGGCAAGTCGGAGCGCGGCCCAGTCGCCATCGAAGCCATCAAGAACCATAAATCCGCCTATCTGATGGCGGTGGGCGGTGCCGCTTACCTCGTTTCCAAGGCCATCAAAAACGCCAAAGTGGTGGGCTTTGAGGACTTGGGCATGGAAGCCATCTACGAGTTCGACGTGGTGGACATGCCCGTGACCGTGGCGGTGGACGCTGGCGGCACCAGCGCGCACATCACAGGTCCTGCTGAATGGCAAAAGCGCATTGCTTCTGGCGAGTTCAAAGGCATCAGCGTAGCCGCTGCCTGATGATCTGATGGCAAAACCCGGGGCCGGCGTTCCGGGTTTTGCCGTTACCGCAGTTTCAAGGGCAGGACTCTCTGCCGCTTCTCAAGCAAATCTTCACCCCACCAAAACTGCCAAGTCATGGCATCAGATCAGACAGGGCCTGGCAGCCCCCAAGCAGGCCATCAAAAACCCATTGGCGTCTTTGACAGCGGGGTCGGTGGCCTCAGCGTATTGAAAGCACTGCAAGCGGAGCTGCCGCATGAGCGCTTTGTATACCTTGCCGACAGCGCCAACGCACCTTATGGGGAGCGTGGGGATTCGTATGTGGCCGCCAGAACCCATGCCATCAGCGACTACCTGCTCAGAACCCACGGCATCAAAGCCTTGGTCGTCGCCTGCAATACGGCGACAGCGGCGGCCATTCATGAAGTGCGTAGCGCTCACCCGACGTTGCCGCTGGTGGGTGTCGAGCCCGCACTGAAACCGGCGGTAGCTGCCACCCGAACAGGCCGAATTGGCGTCATCGGCACACGCGGCACCCTGGGCAGCACCAAATTCAACAAGCTGCTGGATTCCGTGCGGTCCCAAGCGTCATGGGTGGTTCAACCTTGTGATGGTCTGGCGCACGCGATTGAGCGCAGCGTGGCGCCTCCCCCCTCTGACGCAGAAGGGCCAGATGTGGGAGCCACTGAAACTGGAGCGCTTTGCACAAAGTACCTCCAGGCCATGGGGAAGTTTGGCAAGTCCCCTGGCCAGATCGACACCCTGGTGCTGGGATGCACGCACTACATTTTTGTCGCCCACGAATTAAGGGCGCTTGCCGGACCGCATGTCCAACTGATTGAAACAGGACAACCCGTCGCCAGGCAAACCCGCCGGCTGCTGGAAAGTGCAGGACTTTTAAGTCCAGAAAATCAGCAGACGACCCAATCTGCCGAATTGCGCCTTTTGACTACCGGTGCTGTAGAGATGCTGGAGGCAGCGGCCTTGCGTTGGATGGGCATCTCTTCGGACCAGTGCCAGCACGTAGCGGTATAAATAGTTCTTGCGCTTACAGGTAAAGCGCGAGCAGCTATCAATTAAATAGCAAACTCATATCACGCACTCTCCCAGAGCCTCTCTCCGGTGTACTCCAAGTGCGTGAGGTACAGACGGACATCCAGTTCCAGTTGATGGTATTGAGGCTCCATGTATTCGCAGAGCTTGTAGAAAGCCTTGTCATGCTCCTTCTCGCGGAGATGGGCAAGTTCGTGGACCACGATCATGCGCAAAAAAGCCTCGGGCACCTGCTTGAAAAGCGCTGCTATGCGAATCTCGTGCTTGGCTGTCAGCCGACCACCCTGGACACGAGAAACCGCGGTGTGCAAGCCCAAGGCATTGCGCACCACATGGATCTTGTTATCAAACAAGACCTTGTTGAGCGTGCCCGCTTGGCGTAGATACTGGCTTTTGATGTCTGCGACGAACTCGAACAAGCCTTTATCACTGCGGATCGCGTGCGGCTCGGGATATCGGCGCAAAAGCACCTGCGCCATTTTTCCTTGGGTCAGGAGATCGCGCGCTTGATCTCTCAAGGTCTGAGGGTAAGCCCCGAGGTAAGAGAGGTTGAGCTGCGATGGCATCAGACACCCAAAGGGATGTCGCCCGGTTCAGCAGGCGACCCCGTTATCCGGGTTGGTTAATGCAGATGGCGCGGACGACGCCCGCCACCATGGCCGCCTGCCGCGCCACCAGGCCCGCGAGGGGGCTTGCCGATTTCCAGCGAGTTCACAAGGGCATCGAAACGCTGAGTGAAAAGCTTGTCGATCTCAGCAACAACGCCCCCAAGCTCGGCACCATCAAAATGACGCTCCATCATGTTGACGACATCCTGAACGAGCAAATCACGCTGGATCTGCATGATGGCAGCAGGGGTGGGCCCCACGAAAAGCATCAAGAAGTCGTCGCGAGATTCTGCACCTTCACGACCATCTTCCTCTTCGAACTCAGCATCGTAGAAGGTCACTTCGAGGGCAGCCCCTACCTCGCAAAGCTCGTTCAGGCTCATGCACATCTCGTCCAGCGACTGGCGAAAGTCATCATCCCCCCGCACGGTCCAACACATCTGCAGAAGGTGCTCTTTGGGATCAAACTTGATGCCAGGCTCTTCTTCATAGGCGCTGGCAGCGCCATCCGCCAAAGAACGGGCTCCTGCATACTTCCACAAAGGCTTCAGAGCCTCTTGAAGCTGATCGAAGTCTGCATCGGCACGGAGTTGCACCTGTCCGTGGACGTGAATTTCGAAGGGAGCGTTGTAACTTGACATGATTGAATCGTAGTGGTGCCCCGAGCCGGGGTCGAACCGGCACGCCCCTTTTCAGGAAGCGGCGGATTTTAAGTCCGCAGTGTCTACCAATTTCACCATCGGGGCGCAGCCTACCTGAAGGACAGCCGCCTGACCCTGGCGCATGCGAAGGCCCATGTTAACGCGCACAAGACATGCACGAAATTCCTCGCAGCGACCGAACCAAGAAAAAAGGGAAGCCAAAGCTTCCCTTTTGAATATGGAGCGGGAAAAGAGTCTCGAACTCTCGACCTCAACCTTGGCAAGGTTGCGCTCTACCAACTGAGCTATTCCCGCATTTACCAACACATCACTGTATCAGCAGTGACTTAAATTATAACACCAAATTTTTTGATTTTCAAACCATCAAAAAATTTTTAACTTACCCGACACGCTTTGCGTGTCAACCACAACCTGGAGGCGCGGTCCGGAGTCGAACCGGACTAACCGGATTTGCAATCCGGGGCATAACCGCTTTGCTACCGCGCCGTAATCCAATGCTTTGGCGAAAAAGGGAAGCTTAGCTTCCCTTTTCAAATTTGGAGCGGGAAAAGAGTCTCGAACTCTCGACCTCAACCTTGGCAAGGTTGCGCTCTACCAACTGAGCTATTCCCGCAATTTACCGAAGCCTCACATTGTACAACGTTTGCTGCGATGGAGTGAATTGTAGCGCATTTTTTGGAGCTTTTCAGAAAAAACGCTTAATGCTTCAAAGAATCGCCAGTGGAAGCTGCCACGGCCTTGTCAGTCGCTGCGGAGACCACGGCAGTAGCCTCCTCGTCTGACAGGGGCACTGGCTTTCGCTCCAGAGCGATCTCAAGCACCTTGTCGATCCATTTGACGGGAACGATCTCCAGCCCACTTTTGACGTTATCGGGAATCTCTTGGAGATCCTTCACGTTTTCCTCAGGAATCAATACGGTCTTGATTCCGCCGCGCAGGGCTGCAAGCAGCTTTTCTTTCAACCCGCCAATGGCCGTAACCTCACCACGGAGAGTGATTTCACCCGTCATCGCCACATCACCGCGCACGGGAATACCAGTCAAGGCTGAAACGAACGCAGTCGTCATAGCGGCACCGGCACTTGGACCATCCTTGGGTGTAGCGCCGTCGGGCACGTGAATATGCACGTCACGCTTTTCAAAGACTTCATCTTTGATACCCAGCAACTTGGCACGACTGCGAACCACAGTGCGCGCAGCCTCGACGGACTCCTTCATGACGTCACCCAACGAGCCGGTGCGTGTGATCACCCCTTTGCCCGGCATGGTGGCGGCTTCAATGGTCAGCAGGTCGCCACCCACTTCTGTCCAGGCAAGACCCACAACCTGCCCCACCTGGTTCTGCTGCTCGGCACGGCCATACGTGAATTTGCGAACCCCCAGAAAGTCCGGGAGGTTGTCCTCAGTTACCACCACCTGAGGAGTCAGCTTTTTCAACTGCAGCCCCTTCACTACCTTGCGGCAGATTTTGGACAGTTCTCTTTCCAGCGAGCGGACTCCCGCCTCACGGGTGTAGTAGCGGACCATGTCACGCACCGCGCCTTCGGTGACCAAAAGCTCTTCGTCCTTCACACCGTTGTTCTCCAGCTGCTTAGGCAGCAAATAGCGCATTGCGATGTTGGTTTTTTCGTCTTCCGTGTAACCGGACAGGCGAATGACCTCCATCCGGTCCAGCAAAGCTGGGGGGATGTTCATGGAATTCGACGTGGCGACAAACATCACGTCGCTCAGATCAAAATCCACTTCCACGTAGTGATCACCAAAGGTGTGGTTCTGTTCTGGGTCCAAAACCTCCAGCAGCGCACTGGAAGGATCACCTCGGAAATCGGTGCCCAGCTTGTCAATCTCGTCCAGCAAGAACAACGGATTACGGGTGCCAACCTTCGAGAGACTCTGCAAAACTTTCCCCGGCAGAGCACCAATGTAGGTGCGGCGATGGCCACGGATTTCTGCTTCGTCGCGCATACCACCCAAAGCCATGCGCACATATTTACGCCCAGTGGCTTTGGCAATCGATTGCCCCAGAGAAGTCTTACCGACACCTGGTGGGCCCACCAGACACAGGATGGGGGCTTTGACCTTGTCGACACGCTGCTGAACAGCAAGGTACTCAAGGATGCGGTCCTTGACCTTGTCCAGACCAAAGTGATCCTCATTGAGCACGCCTTCTGCGTTCACGAGGTCGTGCTTGATTTTGGTCTTCTTGGACCAAGGCAGCGCAGTCAGCACGTCAATGTAATTGCGGACCACGGTAGCCTCTGCCGACATGGGCGACATCAGCTTGAGCTTCTTCAGCTCCGCTTCGGCCTTTTTGCGGGCTTCAGCGGGCATCTTTGCGAGCTTGATCTTTTTCTCAATCTCTTCGATATCCGCACCCTCGTCGCCCTCGCCGAGTTCCTTCTGGATGGCCTTGACCTGCTCGTTGAGATAGAAGTCGCGCTGGTTCTTCTCCATCTGCCGCTTTACACGGCCACGAATCTTCTTGTCGACATTGAGGATGTCCACCTCGCGATCCAGCTGCTCGAAAAGGTTTTCAAGGCGAGCCTTCACATCGGAGAGGTCCAGTACCACCTGCTTGTTTTCCAACTTGAGGGGAAGGTGCGCAGCAATGGTGTCAGCCAATCGACCTGGATCATCGATGCTGGCTATAGAGGTCAGAATTTCAGGCGGAATCTTCTTGTTCAGTTTGACGTACTGATCAAACTGCTGCATGACCGCACGGCGCAGGGCTTCGATTTCGCTGGGTTTACCCGTGTCACCACCGGCCTCCACAGGCGCAACCGTCGCAGTGAAATGCGTTTCGGCGTCCTCAATGGAAGTGACCAATGCGCGCTGCTGCCCCTCCACCAGAACCTTCACGGTGCCATCGGGCAACTTCAACATCTGCAGGATCGTGGAGACGCAACCCACATCGAACATGTCAGAGACAGAAGGCTCATCCTTCGCAGCAGCCTTTTGGGCCACAAGCATGATCCGTCGCTCGGACTCCATCGCCAGTTCCAGAGCCTTGATGCTCTTTGGCCGCCCGACGAACAAGGGAATGACCATGTGAGGAAAGACCACCACATCGCGCAAAGGCAACAGTGGCAGGTCGATGGGGGTTGCAGGTAGGGGGGTATGTCCGGACATGGAAATCCTCAGTGATTTCTGTGGAAATGGGTCCACAAGCGGGGATTTTCAACCCTTGCACGCAGCCTCACTGGCACAAGGGTTGACGGATAGGCAGATGAGGGAGCGGGTGTCAGCATCAGAGATGACACCCACGCAAGGCTTCTCAGGCCTTCTTGGCGGCTTCGCGATACACGAGAAGCGGCGGCTTGTTCTCTTCGATGGTGGACTCGTCCACCACCACCTTTTCAACATTGCTGCTGTTGGGAAGATCAAACATGGTGCCAATCAGCGCCTGCTCCAAGATGGAGCGCAGCCCGCGAGCACCAGTCTTCCGCGCCAAGGCCTTGCGTGCGATTGCTTTCAAGGCTGCAGGGCGAACCTCCAGCTCGACACCTTCCATGCTCAACAGCTTGCTGTACTGCTTGACCAGCGCATTCTTGGGCTCAGTCAGAATCTGCACCAAGGCATCCTCGCTCAACTCAGCCAGCGCTGTGACCACCGGCATGCGCCCCACCAATTCCGGGATGATGCCGAACTTGATGAGATCCTCAGGCTCGATTTCCTGGAAGACATCTGTCAGTGATCGCTGCTTCTTACTGCGTACTGCGGCACCAAAGCCGATTCCCGAAGCTTCTGTTCGGTTCTCGATCACCTTCTCCAGACCAGCGAAGGCGCCCCCGCAGATAAAGAGGATGTTGGTCGTATCGATCTGGAGGAAATCTTGATTGGGATGTTTGCGCCCACCCTGGGGCGGCACACTCGCCATAGTCCCTTCGATCAGCTTGAGCAAAGCCTGCTGCACGCCCTCACCAGAGACATCGCGCGTGATGGAAGGGTTGTCTGACTTGCGGGAAATCTTGTCGATTTCATCGATGTAGACAATGCCGCGCTGTGCGCGCTCCACATCGTAGTTACAGCTTTGCAGCAGCTTTTGGACGATGTTCTCCACGTCCTCACCCACATAGCCTGCTTCGGTCAATGTGGTGGCGTCTGCCATGACAAAAGGAACGTCCAACATCCGGGCCAGGGTTTGAGCCAGCAATGTCTTGCCCGAGCCCGTTGGGCCAATCAGCAAAATATTGCTCTTGGACAGCTCCACATCATCCTTGAGCGCCTTGTCTTTGTGGCGAAGACGCTTGTAGTGGTTGTAGACCGCAACTGCGAGGGTTCGCTTGGCAAAGTCCTGGCCAATGACGTAGTTGTCGAGATTGGTTTTGATCTCTACAGGCGTGGGCAGGTCACTGCGCGCTTCCTTAGACAGTTCGCCGACAGGCAATTCGTCACGGATGATTTCATTGCACAGCTCAATGCACTCGTCGCAGATAAAGACCGACGGACCAGCGATCAGCTTCTTTACCTCATGCTGGCTTTTACCGCAGAAGGAGCAGTAAAGGGTTTTTTCGCTGGAAGAGCCTTTTTTCTCGGCCATGGAGCAATGCCTTGTTACGGAAAGTTGTCAGGATGATAACCAAATAAAAACGGCGTCTTCCCTGAGGGAAAACGCCGCCCAGTCTTCTGCCGGGATCAGGCGCGCTTGCTGATCACCTGGTCCACCAGGCCATAGTCTTTGGACTCGTCTGCAGATAGGAAGTAGTCACGCTCGGTGTCACGCTGGATCTTCTCCAGAGGCTGACCTGTGCGCTCGGCAAGGATCTTGTTGAGCTGCTCACGGGTCTTCAGAATCTCGCGGGCATGGATCTCGATCTCCGTCGCCTGACCTTGCATGCCGCCCAGAGGCTGGTGAATCATGACCTTGGAGTTGGGCAGAGCAAAGCGTTTGCCCTTTGCACCAGCGGCCAGGAGGAACGCACCCATGCTGGCTGCCATGCCCGTGCACAGGGTAGACACATCGGGCTTGATGAAGTTCATCGTATCGAAAATGGCCATGCCAGCACTGACCGAGCCACCAGGCGAATTGATGTAGAAGGAAATGTCCTTGTCAGGATTTTCACTTTCCAGGAACAGCAGCTGCGCCACCACCAGGTTAGCAGTCTGGTCGTTCACAGGCCCTACCAGAAAAATGACGCGCTCTTTGAGCAGACGCGAATAAATGTCGTAAGACCGCTCACCACGGCCCGACTGTTCAATGACCATTGGGACCATGCCCAAGCCTTGTGTTTCCAGTGCGCTCATATTTTTCTCCAGTCAAGCAGATACTGTACCCAGAAATGAATTGGGGCTTGTGCAGAAAAGCACAAGCCCCTTGTCAGGTGTTGCCACCGGCTTTCACAAGCCGATCTGCCAGCGGCAAAGGGCTTAGCCCTGCTGACCCATCAGCTCGTCGAACGACACGGCCTTGTCCACAACCTTGGCCTTGCTCAGCACGAACTCGGTCACGTTGTTTTCGATCACAACCGCTTCCACCTCTGCCAGACGCTGACGGTCGCTGAAGTACCAGCGCACGACATCTTCTGGCTTTTCATAGCTGGCTGCCAGCTCGTCGATATGGGCCTTCAGTTGCTCTGGCTTGGCTTGCAGCTCATTGGCGCGCACCAGCTCAGCAACCACCAGACCCAGACGCACGCGGCGCTCGGCTTGGGGACGGAACACATCTTCTGGAATCTCGGCCTTGTCGGCGTCCTTGATGCCACGTTGCTTCAGCTCGGCACGTGCACCTTCCATCAAACGGGCGATTTCTGCCTGCACGCTGGCATTGGGCAGATCCAGCTCGGCCTTGGCCACCAAGGCGTCCATCACGGCTTGCTTGTTACGGGCCAGCAGACGGAACTTGACTTCGCGCTCCAGGTTCTTCTTGATGTCTGCACGCAGACCTTCCACGGAACCATCGGCGATACCCAGGGACTTGGCCAGGGCGTCGTTGACTTCGGGCAGATTGGCAGCTTCGATTTTCTTGACCGTCACCAGGAAGTCGGCGGTCTTGCCGGCCACATCCTTGCCGTGGTAATCCGCAGGGAATGCCAGAGGGAAAGTCTTGCTCTCGCCAGACTTCATGCCGCGCACGGCGTCTTCAAATTCCTTGAGCATCTGGCCTTCGCCGACCAGGAACTGGAAGCTCTCAGCCTTGCCGCCGTCAAAGGGCTCACCGTCAATTTTGCCTTCGAAGTCCACAGTCACGCGGTCGGTGTCCTGGGCTGCTGCATCCGCGGCGCGCTGGGCGAAGGTGCGGCGTTGCTTGCGCAGGATTTCGATGGTCTTGTCGATGGCCGCATCGGTCACATCAGCAGACAGCTTTTCGATTTCAGCACCAGACAGGTCGGCAATCTTGACTTCGGGGAACACTTCAAAGATCGCGTCGAAAGTGACTTGACCTTCAGGAGCGCCTTCCTTCTCGGTGATGCGGGGCTGGCCAGCAACACGCAGATTGGCTTCGTTGGCGGCTGTTGCAAAGGCTTCGCCCACCTTGTCGTTCAGCACTTCGTACTGCACGGAGTAGCCATAACGCTGAGCCACCACATTCAGAGGCACCTTGCCAGGACGGAAACCATCCATCTTGACTGTGCGAGCCAGGCGCTTGAGACGCGAATCCACTTCAGACTGGATCAGGGTGACGGGCAGGCTGAGCGTGATCTTGCGCTCGAGCTTTTCAAGGGTTTCAACAGTAACGGCCATGGCTTTTCCTCTTATGAATGTGGATCGTGCTGGCTGCAGCGCAGCAGCGCCGTGTTCCGCAAAGTCTCACATGGATGGTGCGCGGGGGGGGACTCGAACCCCCACACCATTGCTGGCGTCAGGACCTAAACCTGGTGCGTCTACCAATTTCGCCACCCGCGCGGTTCAACAAACAAACAGGTGGCGAGCACTGCGAGCCACCTGTGTGAAATCGGTCAACCTTCTATTTTAGCCTGATGTGAGGACCTGCAGAAAGAAGATACGTTTCAATGCACTTCTGCAGCCGGTTTGCGCACGCGGAACCAGGCCGCATACATGGCGGGCAAAGCCAACAGGGTCAGCACCGTGGCAACGACCAAACCGCCCATGATGGCGACCGCCATGGGCCCCCAGAACACGCTGCGCGACAGCGGGATCATGGCCAGCACGGCTGCAGCCGCAGTCAGCACAATAGGCCGCAAACGGCGCACCGCAGATTCCACGATGGCGTCCCAAGCGGGAACTCCGCGTTGGCGGTCCTGCTCAATCTGGTCGATGAGGATCACCGAGTTGCGCTGGATCATGCCCATCAAGGCAATCACCCCGAGCAGCGCCACAAAGCCGAAGGGCCGGTTGAGCAACAGCAACGCACCCGCAACACCCGCCAAGCCCAAGGGGCCGGTCAGAAACACCAGCATGGCGCGGCTGAAGCTGTGCAGCTGCAGCATGAGCAAGGTAAAGGTGATGAACAGCATGATCGGGATGCCCGCCGCAATGGACGCAGACCCCTTTGAGCTTTCCTCCACAGCCCCGGCGACTTCTATGCGGTAAGCATTCTGCCCGGCGGCATGCCACTTCGCCTCGATCTCGCGCAGGGACGGCAGCAGCGCGCTGGTGACAGTAGCCCCCTGCATGCCTTCTGTCACGTCGCCCTGTACCGTGATGGCGTAGTCGCGGTTCTCGCGCCACATCACACCAGGTTCCCAGGTGAACACAGGCTTGGCAATCTGCGTCAGCGGTATCGACTTGCCCGAGGCCGTTGGCAGATAGGCGCTGCCGATATCGGTAATGGCGTCCCGCTCATCCAGCGGTTGGCGCAGCACGATATCGATGAGCTTGTCGCCCTCGCGGAATTGCCCGATCTGCGAGCCCGCCAGGATGATCTTGGCAGCCTGAGCGATCGACTGGCTGGTGACACCCAAGGCGCGTGCCTTGTCCTGATCCACCTCCATGCGCACCACTTTGACCGACTCGTTCCAGTTGTCGTTCACGCCACGCATGTCCGCGTTCTTGCGCAGCACTGCTTTCACCTCATCGGCGCGCTCGCGCAAGACGCGCGGATCAGGCCCCATGACGCGGAACTGCACGGGGTACGCCACCGGAGGCCCGTTGGGCAGCAGCTTCACACGGCCACGCACCTCAGGAAACTCCTCCGCCAGCAAAGTCGGCAGCTTGATGCGCAAGGACTCGCGCACAGCCAGATCCTTGGGCAGCACGATCATCTGCGACACGTTGGTTTGAGGCAGCACCTGATCCAGCGGCAGATAAAACCGCGGAACGCCCGAGCCGACCCAGGTGCTGACGCTGTTCACTCCAGGCTCGTTCAGCAGACGCTGCTCCACCCGTTTGGTGACTGCCTCATTCCCCTCGAACGAAGTGCCTTCGGGAAACCAGACCTCCACCAGAATTTCAGGCCGACTGGAGTCGGGGAAGAACTGCTGCTGCACCTTCCCCATGCCCACGATGCCCAGCACGAAAGTGAGGATCGTCAGGCCAATCGTGATCCAGCGGTGCTGCACACACCAGTTCACCAAACGGCGGAAGGTCATGTAGAACGGGCTGTCGAACACCTCGTGCGGGTCTTCAGAAATACCCTTTTGCGCCTGCGCAGCCTGCACATGCGGCGGCACCTTGAGCAGCAGAGTACCCAGGTAGGGAACGAAATACACCGAGACGATCCACGACAGGACGAGCGAAATGACCGTCACCGCAAAGATCGCAAACGTGTACTCCCCCGTCATGGACTTGGCAATGCCAATGGGCAGGAAACCCGCCGCAGTGATCAACGTACCCGTCAGCATCGGCATGGCCGTCAATTCGTAGGCAAAGGTGGCCGCGCGCACCTTGTCGTAGCCCTCTTCCAGCTTCAGCACCATCATTTCCACGGCGATGATGGCGTCGTCCACCAGCAGCCCCAGCGCGATGATGAGGGAGCCCAGCGAAATCTTGTGCAACCCGATGTTCCAGTACCACATGGCAAGGAACGTCACGGCCAACACCATGGGGATGGTCACTGCCACCACCAGGCCAGGACGTGGGTCGATGTACCAGCGCTTCCATAAAGGCTGTTGCCCGGCACGCTTGTGCAGGCCCAGGCTGATGAAGCTCACGGCCAGAACAATCACCACCGCCTCGATGAGCACCTTGACGAACTCATTCACCGAAGTGGCCACTGCCTTGGGCTGGTCCTGCACGTTCACCAGTTTGACGCCCGCAGGCAGGGTCGCGCTGATGTGCTGGGCAGCTTTTTCCAGCGCCTTGCCCAGGGCAATGATGTCGCCCCCCTTGGCCATGGAGATGCCCAGCGCGATCACTTCGCGCCCTTGGTGGCGCACCTTGACGGTGGCTGGATCCACATAACCGCGCTTGACCTCGGCAATATCCCCCAGGCGGAACTGCGCACCGTTGGGGCCCCGCACAGGCATGGCGCGCAAGTCTTCGATGGCGTTGAACTGGCCACCGACCCGCACCTGCACCTGATCAAGAGGCGTCTGCACCGCACCCGCTGACTCCACCGCGTTCTGCTGCCCCAGTTGCGACAACACCTGGTTGAAGTCCAGCCCCAACTGCGACAGGCGCTTTTGCGAGACCTCGACAAACAGCTTTTCATCCTGCACGCCAAACTGCTCGACCTTGGCCACATCAGGCACCCGCAGCAGTTGCTGGCGCACATCGTCAGCAAACGTCTTGAGCTCGGCATAGGAGAAGCCTTCGGACTCCAGCGCGTAGATCACGCCATAGACGTCACCGAACTCGTCATTGAAAAACGGGCCCTGGATGCCGCTGGGCAAGGTGTAGCGCATGTCGCCCACCTTTTTACGCACCGTGTACCAGACATTGGCCACGTCCCCCGGACGGGACGAGTCCTTGATCTGGAAGATGATCTGCGACTCGCCGGGCTTGGAATAGCTGCGGATCTTGTCGGCATAGGGCACTTCCTGCAGCGTGCGCTCGATCTTGTCGGTCACCTGCTCGGCCATCTGCTGCGCAGTGGCCCCCGGCCAATAGGTACGCACCACCATCACCCGGAAGGTGAACGGAGGGTCTTCGTCCTGACCGAGCTGGAAGTACGCTGCGAAGCCCAGCAGCATCAGCACCACCATGAGGTAACGGGTCAGCGCCGGATGATCTAGCGCCCACTTGGAGAGGTTGAACCCCTCTTTGGGTTGGTTCTGGCTCATGGTTCGCCTCACTTTGCCGAGGCAGAAGCAGCTGCCGCCGCCGCAGATGCACCAGCGGACGATGCAGGCGCTACTGAATTAGTAGCTTGCTGCGCTGTACTGGCGGGCGCTGGAGCATATTTTTGCTGATAAACCGTGACCTTTTGTCCAGGCGAGAGCACATGCACCCCGGTGGAGACCACCTGCATGCCGGGCGCAAGGCCTGAGGCCACCACCGCCTCGTTGCCGTCGGCAGTGGCAATCTGGATGACTTGCGACTTCACGGTGCTGCTCGCAGGGTCATACACCCACACAGCGGTGGCCTGTCCTTCCTGGCGCAGGGCACTCGTGGGCAACTTGATGGCCGGGGTACCCGCGTGGCTCAAGGCCTTGGGGGTAACATACACGGTGGCGCCCAGGGCGGGTGATTCCGCGCGGTCAATGGCTACCTTGACCTGGAAAGTCCGCGTGCTTGCGTCGGCGCTGGCGGCCACTTCGCGCACTTTGCCCGCAATGCTGTCGCCGCCAGACCAGCCGCGCACCATCACCTCCTGGCCCACCGCCATGAGGCCTACCTTGTCTTCGGGAACGACAAACACCACATCGCGAGCGCCGTCCTGCGCGATGCGCACCACGGGCGTCCCGGCAGACACGACCTGCCCAGGCTCTGCATCAATGCCGGTGATGACCCCCGACGCGTCCGCCACCAGGCGTGTGTACTCCGCCTGGTTGCCTTGCGAAGCCAACTGCGCACGGGCCTGATCCAGCGTGGCCTGGGCAGCCTTGAGGGTGGTGTCACGGCGCTCCAGCTCTGCACCGCTGATGAAGTTCTGGTCTTTCAGCGCTGCATAGCGCTTGAAGTCCGCGGCAGCCAGATCGCGCTGCGTGGCAGCGGCGGCCACCTGGGCACGGGCGGCCTCGGTAGCCAGCTGGTAGTCCTTAGGGTCCAGCTGGGCCAGCACATCGCCCGCCTTCACACGCTGCCCCAGTTCAGCCTGGCGCTTGATGATCTTGCCCGCCACCCGGAAGCCGAGGCGGGACTCGATGCGCGCACGCACCTCACCGGCGTACTCCACCTGCGCCTCCAGCGGGCTGACGCCCACCGTCATCAACTTGACAGAGCGCACAGGCTCGGGTGCAGGCTCGGGGCGGGAACAGGCCACCAGCAAAGCGGCGACGCCCACAAGCGGCAAATACCTGGTGAACCTGTCAACGGGCCGCAAGGCGGAGGATGTGCGCATGGGAAATCCGGTAGTGAAAATAATGCAGCAAGCGATGCAGCGGCCACAGCACGTACCCCGTGCCGCCACACCGCAACCAGAAGCCTGTCAGCGCCCTGCCCTTCGTCCCCGTCAAAGCGGTACTACGTCTTTCGGTGCCTGCATCTGCGAAACCACTGGCACCACAGCCTAAGGCAATCCGCCAAACCACGGGCCATGCCCATGGCGCAGCAGTCACCAGCACAGCAGAGCCAAGCCGCCGCTCCATAGCGCCGCACCGCAGATTTGACCCGCGTATCCCGCGCATATGCACGACAAACATGCACGACAAAATGGCGCGCACAAGACAAGGAAAAGACCCCAACAGGCTTGCGTAGCCAGTATCCCAAACGGTTACTGACTGACCGGTTAGTAATCTATGAGAACCCCACACCCCTTGTCAAGCGACAATCCATGGCCTGACGAAAACCGAACCACGCATCCAGCCCGTGACACAGCCCTTGCATTCCACCGCTCACCCACCCAGCCAGCAACCCCAGGCTGTCACCCACTACGAGAACTTTCCGGTGGCATCACTGTTGTGTCCACCCCACCTGCGTGCCCCCATCCAGGCCATCTATGCCTTCGCTCGCACGGCAGACGATATTGCCGATGAAGGAGATGCCACACCCGCCCAGCGTTTGGCAGAACTCAGCGCCTTTGAGGCCGATCTGCAGGCCATCGCCCAGGGGGAGCGCCCCTCGCCCCGTTGGCAAAACGTATTCATTCCCCTGCAGGCTCAGATGCAGCGCCATCGCCTGCCTGTGGATCTGCTGCGCGACTTGCTCAGCGCGTTTGCGCAAGACATTGAAAAAACACGTGATGCAGAAGGCTATGCAGACCGCGCCGAGCTGCTGGACTATTGCCGCCGCTCTGCCAACCCCGTGGGCCGGCTGCTGCTGCACCTCTACGGTGTGCAAAGCGCCCAGGCGCTGCAAGAGAGTGATGCCATTTGCACCGCATTGCAGCTCATCAACTTCTGGCAAGACCTGAGTGTGGACATTCCGCGGGGCCGCCACTACCTGCCCCGCTCAGATTGCGCAGCCCACGGTGCTTGTCAGGCCGACTTGCTGGCGCTGGAGAACACGCCGCAGAACATCGACCTGATCCAGGACTGCGCCGCCTGGGCCCGCACCACCATGTTGCGTGGAACCCCTCTGGTGCACCGCCTGCCCGGCCGCGCCGGATGGGAACTGCGCCTGGTGGTGCAGGGAGGCCTGCGCATCCTGGACAAGGTGGATGCCCTGCACGGTGGCAGCCTGCACACCCGTCCGCGCCTGCATGCGTGGGACTGGTGCGTCATGCTGGGCCGTGCACTGGCGATGTAAGAAAGATTCATGGGCAGCAAGTGCCGCCGAATAGTGGCGCTTGCACAACCAGCCAGCCCTCCAGGAAAAACAGGCCCTGGCGCTTTATAGACGAGCGCAAGCAGCTATCAAATCAATAGCAAATCAATTTTGCTGCAGAGAGATTCCACGCAACTCCGCCGCGCAGGGCACAGGGATTGCGAGCATGTGCCTGCCACCCGCTGCCCGCTAGGGTGGCGACCTGCACCCTTTCACCCATTGCGCACAAGGGCGACCCAACAGGTCTGCCTGAGCCAGCGCACATCTCACTGCACACATGTCCGTCAGCGTTTTTGACCTCTTCAAAATTGGCATCGGCCCTTCCAGTTCCCACACGGTCGGGCCCATGATTGCTGCACGGCAGTTCGCCTGCCATCTGCGAGACAGTGGCTTGTTGCCCGAGGTTCACCACGTCACCTGTGAGCTGTTCGGCTCTCTCTCTGCCACCGGCATCGGGCACGGCACGGACACCGCGGTCATGCTCGGCCTGGCCGGTCACGAGCCAGACACCATCGACCCTGACCAGATCACGCCCACCATCCAGCACATCCGGCAAACCCGGCAACTGTCTCTGCTGGGCACGCACCTCGTACCCTGGGCAGACAAAGAGCACATGCTGATGCGCCGCAAAAGCCTGCCCCGCCACCCCAACGGCCTGTGTCTGCATGCCTTTGATACGCAGGGCAACGAACTGGTGGCGCGGGAGTACTACTCCATCGGTGGCGGCTTTGTGGTGGATGAGCAAGGCGTGCGCGTGACCAACGCGGCTGCTGGTTCTGACGGCAATGCCGGAGCCGCCCCCTCTACCGCGGGCCACGGAGAAGGACTGCCCTACCCCTTCAGCACGGGCGCAGAATTGCTGGCCCGATGCCGCGCCAGCGGGCTCAGCATGGCCCAGGTCATGGCCGCCAACGAACAGCACTGGCTTTGCGAAGCAGAAGTGCACCGCCAGCTCATGCGCATCTGGGACACCATGGCCGGGGCGGTACGGCGTGGCTGCGCCACCACGGGAGAGCTCCCCGGCCCGATGCGGGTGCGCCGCCGCGCTGCGGAGCTGCACCGCAGCCTCAGCAGCCAGCCCGAAGCGGCACTGCGTGACCCGCTGTCCATGCTGGATTGGGTCAACCTGTACGCCATGGCGGTGAACGAGGAAAACGCCGCTGGGGGCCGGGTGGTGACCGCTCCCACCAACGGTGCCGCAGGCGTGATACCTGCTGTGCTGCACTACTACGTGCGCTTTCTGCCAGGGGCGAATGACCAGGGAATCGCCACCTTTTTGCTCACCGCGGGGGCCATCGGCATCATCTACAAGATCAATGCGTCCCTGTCGGGCGCAGAGGTGGGCTGCCAGGGCGAAGTGGGCGTGGCCTGCTCCATGGCCGCCGGGGCCTTGGCGGCGGTGATGGGTGGAACGCCCGAGCAGGTGGAAAACGCGGCAGAAATTGGCATGGAGCACAACCTGGGGATGACATGCGACCCGGTGGGCGGGCAGGTACAGATACCCTGTATCGAACGCAATGCCATGGGGGCCATCAAGGCCATCAACGCAGCCCGCATGGCGCTGCGCGGCAATGGGGAACATGTGGTATCGCTGGACAAGGTCATCAAGACCATGATGCAGACCGGTGCCGACATGAAGAGCAAGTACAAAGAGACATCGCGTGGCGGACTGGCGGTAAACGTTGTGGAATGCTGACGCCCTGCAACTGAATATGTGCCATTGGGGGCCACCCGAATGACAATGCACGGATGGGGTGACTGAGGCTTTCTCAGGCATCCCGTTCCACCCACCCGTTGCATCCGTTCACTCACCCTCTTCAAGATGTCACTTTCTCGCCAACTTCGCTCATGGGCCATCATCGCCACCCTCGCCCTGACAGGTGCATCGGCCATGGCCCAGGACACGCTGTCGCGCATTGCCAGCTCTGGCGAGTTGCGTCTGGGACACCGCGAAAAATCCCTGCCTTTTTCCTACAAGGACCCGGCCACGGGCAAAGTGCAGGGTTACACGGTGGATATCTGCCTGCACATCTTTGACGAGATCAAAAAAGAACTCAAACGCCCGGACCTGCGCGTGAACTACCTGCTGGTCGATGGCAAGAACCGCGTCACCGATGTAAAAAACAACGTGGTGGACCTGGAATGCGGTGGCACCGCCAACACCGCAGCACGGCAGAAGGAAATTTCCTTCAGCCACCACATCTTTGTGGCCTCGTCTGCCTTCCTGGTACGCAAAAGCTCAGGCATCAAGACACTGGACGACTTGCAGGGCAAGCGCATTGCCGTCCAGGGCAAGACCACCAACGAAAACCTGCTGCGTGCCAACGAACGCACCTACAACCGCAAATTCAACTATGTGCTGGTGGAAAGCACACTGGATGCCGTCAACGCCCTGGCCAAAGGCGACGCCGATGCAGCCTTTGCAGACGATGCAGGTATCTGGATTCCGCTCACGCGCCTGGGCAAAGCCATGGACGAGTACCAGTTTCTGGAAAAACGCCTGTCCGTGGAGCCCTACAGCATTGGCCTGCGCAAGGACGACCCCAAGTTCAAGGAGCTGGTGGACCGCGTGACCCGTCGCATGATCCAGAACGGAGAAATGACCGCGCTCTATAAAAAGTGGTTCAGTTCCGAGCAAGGCACGCTGCCCATCAGCGTGTTCATGAAAGAAGCGCTGCGCCGCCCCAGTGACATCGGGGTTGAGCAAATCGCTTTCTAAGCCGCAGAGGCTGTCCCCAGCCAGCGGCCTCTGAGGAGGCTGCACTTGCGGTGCTCGCCCGCTGAACGTGCAGCAGCCTCACAACAAAAACCCTGCTCAGCCCGAGCGCAGATTTTCGGCAGCGCGCAGGGACGCGCATGGGACAATCGCCCCCCATGACTCCGGAACAGTACGTCCAACAAAAAGCCGTTGCCTCGGGCAGCAGCTTCTATTACGCCTTCTTGTTCCTGCCAGCGCCACGGCGTGCTGCCATTACGGCCTTTTACGCCTTCTGCCGTGAAGTGGACGATGTCGTCGATGAGGTTTCAGACCCCGGCGTGGCCCGCACCAAGCTGGCCTGGTGGCAAGCCGAAGTGAACAAAGCATTTGCCGGGCAGGCCAGCCACCCGGTCATGCAGGCACTGATGCCGCACACCGCCACCTACGGCATCGAGCCCCGGCACCTGCAGGCCGTCATCGACGGCTGCCAGATGGATCTGGAGCAGACCCGCTATCTGGACTTCGCCGGACTCAAGGGCTACTGCCATCTGGTGGCAGGCGTGGTGGGAGAAGTCGCTGCGCGCATCTTTGGCCAGACCGATCCCGCTACCACGCCATACGCCCACACTTTAGGCCTAGCCTTCCAGCTCACCAACATCATCCGCGACGTGGGGGAAGACGCGATGCTGGGCCGAATTTACCTGCCGGTGAGCGAGCTGCAGCAGTTTGATGTGAAAGCGCATGAGATCCTCAAACGCCAGTATTCGGACCGCTTCACCGCGCTGATGCGCTTTCAGGCAGAGCGTGCCCACCGGCTCTACGACGAAGCGCTGGCCATGCTGCCCGCAGCAGACCGCAGGGCGCAAAAGCCCGGCCTGATGATGGCCAGCATCTACCGCACCCTGCTGCGAGAGATCGAACACGACAACTTTCAGGTGCTTCACCAGCGTATCCGCCTGACGCCCTTGCGCAAGCTCTGGCTCGCCTGGAAGGTTCAGGCACTGGGGCGCATGTAATGCGCGTGGGCGTGATCGGTGCCGGCTGGGCAGGCATGGCTGCTGCTGTGCAGCTGCAACAGCAAGGGCATCAGGTCACCGTGCTGGAAGCGGCCCGAACATTGGGGGGCCGTGCACGGGCTTTGACTGTGGAAGGGTCAGACGGTACGCCCTGGACCCTGGACAACGGCCAGCACATCCTGATTGGGGCCTACCGCCAGACTTTGGCACTGATGCACGCTGTGGGGGTACAGGCCGACCAAGCCCTGCTGCGCCTGCCCTTGGCCCTGATCTACGCAGACGGCACCGGCCTGAAGCTGCCGGACCTGCCCCCGCCGTGGGATGCACTGGTCGGCGTGGTGCGCGCCAAAGGCTGGAGCCCCGCTGAAAAATGCAGCCTGCTGCTCACCTGCGCTCGCTGGCAACTCCAAGGATTCCGGTGCGCCAGCCACCTCACGGTAGGCCAGCTGTGCGCAAGCCTCCCCACTAGGCTGCTGCAGGAGTTCATCGATCCCCTGTGCGTTTCAGCCCTCAACACACCGGCCCATGCCTCCAGCGCACAAGTTTTTTTGACTGTGCTGCGCGACAGCCTGTTCAGCGGCCGCGGTGGCTCCAACCTGCTGATTCCGCGCACCGACCTGGGTAGCCTGCTGCCGGATGCAGCGGCCCGGTGGTTACAGCTGCAAGGGGCTGAAGTCGTCATGGGCGAACGGGTGCACCACCTGGATCGCGCTGACCAGGGCGGCTGGTTGATAGGCCCACGGCACTTTGATGCCGTAGTGCTCGCAACGCACAGCGCTGAAGCAGCGAGACTGGCGCACGACTTGGCCGAGCACACAAGCCTTCCAGATGAGCGCACAGCCCTGGCGCGCTGGGCAGATACCGCGCAGGCCCTGCAGCACACGGCCATCGGCACGGTCTATGCCTACACCTCTACCAGTGGGCACACGTTGCCCCAGCCCATGGTGGCCCTGCGCCCCGGGCTCCACCAGCCTGCACAGTTTGTGTTCGACAGGGGCCAACTCGCCGGGCCAAGGGGTTTGCTGGCATTTGTGGTGAGTGCCAGCGAGGCGGACCGCGCCGTGCTGGAAGAGCAAGTCATACAGCAAGCCCGGGATCAGTTGGGCCTCACCCAGTT
Source organism: Acidovorax sp. DW039 (assembly GCF_037101375.1). Taxonomy (NCBI): domain Bacteria; kingdom Pseudomonadati; phylum Pseudomonadota; class Betaproteobacteria; order Burkholderiales; family Comamonadaceae; genus Acidovorax; species Acidovorax sp. DW039. The sequence goes on from NZ_AP029019.1 coordinate 3,092,367, forward strand.
CACCCCCCTGAAAACCGTGGTGGAAAAACGGGCCACATTTGCCTGCACCCCTGGCCTGAACCGCCCACCCAATGTGCTGGCACCCGGCCTGTGTGCTGCAGGGGACTACACCGAAGGCCCCTACCCCGCCACTCTGGAGGGAGCCGTGATGAGCGGGCAAAAAGCGGCCACTTTGCTCTGCCAATAACGTTGCCGGGTACAGGCCAACCGATGCGGTGCGGGCGACCGACGGGACGAACGTAAACCCTTGACGAACGTCAAATGAAACCGCTGTGGCGTCGCAAACTGGCACCAGTGGTCTTGATCAAGGTTCAGTGGAGTAACAAACTGATACCAGTGCCCTTGAATGAAAGTCCATGCAGCCAGCACACCCACCCAGTCCCGTTTTCCGCCCTGACACATCCGTCGCACAGGGCAACCATTTACCGGACGCTTCATCATGAAGAGCTTGCGGCAACAATGGCGCGTGGTCGCCACGCTCAGTCTGGTGATCATGGCCTGCGCAGGTTACTGGTGGCACCTGCTGGGGGAACACCGCGAACAGATCACCTTCGCAGAGGAGCAAACCCGCCTGCGCGCAAGCCAGGTCTCTCAAACCCTGGCAGCGCAGGTGGGCTCGCAAATGTCTGGTCTGGAGTATCTGGCGCGCAGCCTCGCGGTGCTCTACGACGACAACCCGGAGCGAACGTTTACCCTTGCCACAGCAAATGCGCTGGCCACCTTTCCGCCGGAAAGCATCACACAGATAGCCGTGGCCGATGCGCAAGGGCGCATCGTGTATTCATCACTGGTGCCCTCAGGGCAACCCCTGCCAGAGGTTTCCATCGCAGAGCGGGCGCATTTTCTGGCCCATGCACACGCTGCGGAAAAGCGTCTTTTCATCAGCCGCCCGGTGCAAGGCCTGATTTCGGGCAAATGGTCCGTGCAAATGTCCTATCCGGTGGAGCATGACGGTCGCTTTGCAGGTGCAGTGGTTCTGTCCATCAACCCGGAATACCTCTCCCGCCATTTCCGCGAGGTGTTCACCCGTGGCAAAGATGTGGCACTGCTGGTGCGGGAAGACGGCGCATACCTTGCCCGCTCACATGTGCAAAGCGAGGTGCTGGACCAGAGCATTCCGAACGACCGGGAATTTCTCAACCATCCCGAAAGGAACAGCGGTACCTACGAAGGCCCTGCACCCATTGACGGCGTAGACAGGATGTATGCATGGCAGCGCGTGGGGCAATACCCGCTAGTGGTCAGCGTCGGGCTCGGCCGTGAGCAGGCGCTTCAGTCCACGCTCGAGGTAGTGCACCAAAGCCAGCTGCGCAACGCGACGGGCACCGCAGTGGTGCTGATTGCCTCGTTGTGGATCGCAAGCCTTTTCGTAAGGCAACGCCGCACGCAGGCCCGACTGGAACGGCACCGCCAACGCTACCGGCTGGCGCTGGACGGCGGCAAGCTCGGCACTTGGGACTGGCCATCCACGCTGGAATATATGCACTTCGACGCGGCATGGGCACGCTTGCTGGGTTTGCCACACCAGGCGCGCAGCCCCAGCCTGCAGGCACTGCAGGACCTGATTCACCCTGAGGACTGGCCCGCATGGGCGCAGGCCTTGCACGATCACCGCATGGCGCTGGCGGAAACGTTCGAGACCGAGTCCCGCTTCCAGCACAGCAGCGGCCGCTGGATCTGGTTGCACCTGAGGGGGCGGGTTTTCCGAAGCCATGCAATGCAAACCGCCCATGTGGCGGGCACCTATGCCGACGTGACCGCGCGCCATGCGGCGGAGGATGCCCGCAACGAACTCCAGCAACGGCTGAGCAAGCTGCTCAGCCAGGTGCCTGGCATGGTCTACCAATTCAGAGTCAGCAGTGACGGCACGGCCAGCTTTCCCTACGCCAGCCCTGCGATTGTCGATATCTACGGACTCTCCCCCGAAGCGGCCCTTCAGGACGCTCAGCCCATTTTTGACAGCATCCACCCCGATGACCGGGAAGCGGTACTGGCCAGCGTGCAGCAATCCTCCCAAAGCCTGCAGCCCTGGCAATGTGAATGGCGGCAGCGCAGGCAGGATGGTTCAGTGCGCTGGCTTGCTGGCAGGGCCAACCCCGAACGCGAGGCCGACGGTGGCACCCTGTGGCATGGCTACGTGCATGACGTGACCGAGCAGCACACGATGGTAGAGGCCTTGCAGCACAGCGAAGCCCGCCTGCGGCTGACGATGGCTGCGGTGCAGGACGGCGTGTGGGAATGGGACACCGAGTCCGACACCATCACAATGGACGCACGCTGCGCCGAAATCCTGGGCTACGGAATGCAACCCCAAGGCGTGCCCTTTGCCGACTGGACCCGGCTTCTGCACCCCAACGACAGCCAGACCGTTTTGACCACCCTGCAAAGGCAGGTGGCTCTGGGTCAGCCCTTTGATATTGAAGTGCGCCTTCGCACGCAGGAGGGCCACTGGAAGTGGGTGGAGATTCGGGGCCAGGCGGCGCCTGTCACCCCCGGCATGCCACTTCTTGTGATTGGCACCCAGACCGACATCACCCAACGCAAGCAGGAAGCCCACCTGCGCCAGGCACTGCTGGACAACGCGGCTGCCGCGTTGCTCATTACCACCCCCGAGCGGACCATTGCACTGGCCAACCAGCGTGCGGTGGAGGCGTTCTCGGAAGATGGGATGCCCCTGCAGGGCCAGAGCACACGCGCCTTGCACAGGCACGAAGCGGCCTTTGTGCACTTTCAGCAATATGCTGATGCCGCGCGCCAGAACGGAAATGCCCAGGTGGAATACCTGCTGCGTACCGCCAGCGGCGCTTTGCGCTGGTTCTCCATGCGAGGGACTCCGCTGGACCCCGACCAGCCGGAAGGAGACACGGTCTGGACCCTGGTGGACACCACAGAGCGACGCGAAACGGAGGAGGCCCTGGCCACAGCCCGCGCCCACCTGCTGGAGGTCATTCAGCACTTCCCCGGCGGAGTGCTGGTCCAGAACCAGTCTGGCAAGGCCGTGGTCATCAACCAGACCATGTGTGATCTGATAGGCACTACAACGCCCCCTGAAGAGCTGGTGGGATGGGAACGCGATGCCTTGAAGGCATTGGTGCCTGCGGAAGTGCTCTCTGCTCTTCCCCCTTGCGACCAACCCGTCGCAGGGCAGACCAGTGAGCACACCGAGGTCATGCTGCAGGATGGCCGCACGGTACGGGTGGAATGTATTCCGATGCGCACAGGCCGCGGCGATGACCTGGGCCAACTCTGGCTGGGTCAGGACATCACGGAGCGCCGTCGCCACGAACGCACGCTGGAGCGCCTGGCTGCCACAGACACGCTGACAGGCTTGGCCAATCGCAGGGCCTTCATGGCGAGGCTGGAAGCAGAGCTGACCCATGTGGCCCACGGTGCCCCCTGCGCCATGCTGCTGATGCTGGATCTAGACCACTTCAAGCGCGTCAACGACACCTGGGGGCACGCCACGGGCGACAAGGTTCTGGTCCATCTGGCCAAGCTGCTGCGTGGCAACCTGCTTCGCAAGGAAGACATTGCGGGGCGCCTGGGCGGTGAGGAATTCGCCGTGCTACTGCCTTCCACCAACGCCCAGGAAGCCCTTGCCATCGGTGAGCGGCTGCGTCAGGCCCTGGAGCAAAGCCAGGTGGTGACAGACGCGGGCGAAGTCATACGGGTGACGATGAGCATCGGCGTAAGCACTGTAATGGAGAACTCTGCAGACACCCTGGCCCGTGCCGATGCAGCACTGTATGAGGCCAAAAATACCGGGCGCAACAAGGTAGTGATGTCACCGCCACCTGCGGCAGAGTTGTCTGATCGTTAAAAGCGGTTCACTGTGGCCGAGAACTCGATTCACTGCGGCAATACAGCAACACCGACAGCATTCCGAAAGCTGGGCCAAGGCAGGATGCGAGCCACCCCGGAACGGGCTTACGAACACAACGCGGAGACATTCATGCCACATCTTCCTTCTCATTCCACACGCCGTCAGATGCTGGGCGCAGGTGCAGGCCTTGCCTTGGCAGGGCTTATCCCTTCGGGCGCTTCGGCGCAGGCCGCGTGGCCCAGCAAGTCAGTGCGCTTCGTGGTGCCCTTTGCACCCGGCGGCAGCTCTGAAATCGTGGCCCGGTCCACGGCAGCCGAGCTGACCAAGACCCTGGGCCAAAGCGTTTATGTGGACAACAAACCTGGCGCGGCAGGCAACATTGCCATGTCAGAAGTGGCCCGCGCGGAAGACCAGCACACCATCATCCTGGGTCACATCGGCACCCTGGCGGTCAACCCATTCATCTTTGACAAGCTGCCCTACGACGCCAACAAGGACTTCAAGCCCGTCAGCCTGCTGGCCAAAGTCCCCAGCCTGTACGTGGTGCATCCCGACGTTCCCGCCAAGAACCTCAAGGAATTCATCGCCTACGCCAAAAAGAACCCTGGCAAGCTGAGCTACGGCTCTGCAGGCAACGGCAGCGCAGGCCATCTGGCCTTTGAATACCTCAAGATGACGGCCGACCTGTTCATGCTGCATGTGCCCTACCGCGGCACCGGCCCCATGATGACGGACCTGCTCTCGGGCAGACTTGAGGCATCGGCAGTGGGTGCAGCAGCCATGCTGCCCTTCATCAAATCGGGCAAGGTGCGCTGCATTGCCACAGGCTCTGCCAAGCGCCTGCCCCAGTTGCCCGATGTCCCTACCGTGGCCGAGCAAGGCTTTCCCGGCTTTGAAATGACACAGTGGTACGGCATGCTGGCCCCCGCCAACATGCCCGCGGCCAACCTCGACAAGCTCTCGGCCGAAACGATGAAGGCCGTCAAAGCCCCCGCATCGCTGGAACGACTCAATGGCGACGCAGCGGAGGCCATTGGCGGCACACCTGCCCAGTTTGCACAGTTCATCGCAGCAGAGCAGGAGCGCTGGAAGAAGGTGCTGCTGCGCGCCAAGGTCAAACCCGACTGATATCGCCCCCACGAAGGCGCATGCCCGGCCGCGAAGAACCTGTTCAAAGGGCAAAGCCTGTTCCAAGTAGCATCGCTGCATGCGCATCCTTCTGGTGGAAGACGAACACAGCCTGGGCACCTGGCTCACCCGGGCTCTGGAACATGCAGGCATCCAGGTCGAGTGGGTGACCGATGGACGGCTGGCCGACCGCGTCTTGCAGCAGGCCGACCATGACGCGCTGGTGCTCGACCTCGGCTTGCCCGGCATGGACGGGCAAACCGTGCTGCAACGTCTGCGCGAACGCGACCAGCGCCTGCCTGCCCTCATCCTGACTGCCCGCAACTCGCTGGAAGAGCGGGTGCGGTCACTGCATGCGGGGGCGGACGACTTTCTGGCAAAACCGTTCGAGCTGGCGGAACTGGAGGCACGCTTGCATGCACTGGTACGGCGTGCCCGCGGTGTAGAACATCCCCGCCTTGCCTGCGGTTCGCTGGTGTTCGATACCGGGCGCAAGCAATTTTTTCTGAACGGAGCCCCCCTGCTCCTGTCACCACGGGAACAGGCTGTGCTGCGGGTACTCGTGCAGCGCAGTGGCGAGCCTTTTTCCAAGCAACAGATTCTTGAGCGCGTTTTTTCGGACGACGAAGACGTGCACCCCGAAGCCGTAGAAGTGTTTGTGCACCGCCTGCGCAAGCGGCTGGAGGGCAGCGATGTACGCATCACCACGCTGCGCGGGCTGGGCTACGCCCTGGAAAGCTTCTGAATGATGGGGCTGAAGCCCAAGCGCTCCGTCTTCGCGGGCGTATTTGTGCGGGCCCGTTTGTGGCAGCGGCTGGCCATGGTGCTGCTTCCCCTTCTGGCTGCAGTGACGGCACTGGAGCTGTGGATGACCCGCCACGACGCACTGGAAGCCGCCAACGCTGCTTACGACCGCTCACTCGCTGGAGCCCTCAAGGCCATTGATGCAGGCGTATCCACAGCCTCCGGTGGCCTGTCCGTCGAGCTGCCGTACAGCGTGCTGGAGTTTTTCGAACTCACGGCCAGTGGGGCGGTGTTTTTCAGAGTCGCCTCTTCCGATGGGCTGGTGGAGCTTGGCAATGCAGACCTGCCCTTGCCTGCGCAGCCTCTGGAGCCGGGAGTGCCCCGCTTTTACGACGCCACTTACTTTGGCGAAACCCTACGACTGGCCGCATTCAGCCGCCCGATCACAACCCACGCAGACAGCGCTGGCTCCGCACCCACCCATCCGCCAAGCCATGTGCTGGTGCAGGTAGGAGAAAGCCTGCAATCCCGGCAAGAGTTCACCCGCCGCTTTGTTCAACGTGCGGCACTGCGCGATGGGCTGGTACTGGCATTGATGCTGCTGGGCACTGCAGGCACCTTGGCTGTAGCGCTGCGCCCGCTGGCACGCATGGCGCAAGATGTGGAGCAGCGCACCGCCGAAGACCTCGCGCCAATAGCGGCAGAACACTTGCCTGCAGACATACGCCCCCTGGTGCAGGCGGTCAACCAGCACATGCAGCGCAACCAGGCGCTGGTGCGACAACAGCGCGATTTTCTGGACGACGCATCCCACCAGCTGCGCACGCACCTGACGACGCTGCAGATGCAGATCGATTGCGCGCGGCGCGAGCCCGACGCAGCCGAGGTGCAAAACACCCTGACGGCCATCGCTGCAGAGATTTCGCGCGCCACCCGCAGCACGCAGCAACTGCTGGCGCTGGGCCGCAGTGACACCGCCGCGCTCACGCTGGCACCGTTGGATTTGCCTGCACTCCTGCGCACCGTGGCCCTGGAGCTGCTGCCACTGGCGCGCACACGGCAGATTGATCTGGGCATCCAGCCCCCCGGCACCACCTACGCCACGGCTGTGGCCGACGGAGACCTGATGCGCGAAGCGCTGCGCAACCTGGCGGCCAACGCCGTCACCTACTGCCCTGCGGGCAGCACGGTCACCCTGTGTGCCGCGGGCGACCCATTGGGCTGGAGCCTGCGGGTGGAAGACAACGGCCCCGGCCTTACTTCGGGCGAACTGTCTGCCTTGGGCACGCGGTTTCGCCGTGGAACAGCAGCCAGTGCGCCTGGCTCTGGACTGGGGCTGTCAATAGCGCGCTCCATCGCAGAGCGGCACCAAGGAACCCTGCGCCTGGAAAACCGTGAACAGGGCCGAGGGCTGATCGCCACCGTGTGGTGGCCCCGCAAGCCTAGTCCACTGAATCCTTGAAATCAGCGGACTAGCCCTTCGGCACAGCCATAATCTCGGGCCCCAGGCCAGCCATGAAGATGCCCCTCCCCGCCTTTGCCACAAGACCGCCGCGCACCCCGAACAGGCGCCATGCCTTGTGTGCGCTGGCTGCGCCCCTGCTGACCAGCACCTGGGGGAGCGCGTTGGCAAACACAGCACCTGCAGCCACCACGACTCATGCCTCGCCAACCGGGCCGTGGCCGTCACAAGCGGAGTGCGTGGCCCCCTCCAAACCTGGGGGTGGCTTTGACCTGACCTGCACGCTGACCACACAGGCCTTGGCCGTCTTGCGCCCGAGCATCACGGTACAAACCCGCTACCTGCCGGGCGGCATTGGCGCTGTGGCTTTTGACCAGGCCGCCACGGGCAGGCTGGGTGGTTCAGGTACCTTGGTGGCGTTCTCCAGTGGCTCGCTTCTGAACATTGCGCAAGGCCGTTTCGGGCCTCACGGCATTCAGGCGGTACGCTGGATCGCCACGCTGGGCACCGACTACGGGGTCATCGCCGTGCACCAGGAAAGCCCCTACCAAACCCTGGCGCAGCTGATAAAGGCCCTGCGCGATGGCGCACCCAGGCTGGTGTTTGGTGCGGGCGGTACCCTGGGCAGCCAGGACTGGATGAAAGCGGCACTGCTGGCGCGGCATGCCGGACAAGAGCCGCGCAACATGCGCTTCGTATCGTTCGAGGGTGGAGGTGAAGCCATCAAGGCCCTGCAAGGCGGCCACATCCAGGTCTTTACAGGCGATGCCGCTGAAGCCATGCGCGCCCTGAACCAGGGGGCCACCTTCAGACTGCTGGCAGTGCTGTCACCCCACCGGCTCAACGGCCCGTTGCGCACTGCACCGACTGCAAAGGAACAAGGCATCGCACTGGTGTGGCCCACTGTGCGTGGCGTCTACATGGGCGCAGGCACGCCAGACGCGGTGGCCGATGCGTGGACGGCCGCATTCACCCAGGCCCACGCCGCGCCCGGCTACGCCGCGCTTTGCGAGGCGGTGGGCCTGCAGCCCCACCGCCTGACAGGCGCGGCCTTGCAGGCGTTTGTGCAAAAAAGCGTGGATGAATACCAGCAGCTGGCCAAGGAGCTGGGGCTGCAGATGTGGAAGTCCCAAGGCCTGAAGCAGGCCCCCTGAACAGATTTCCTGAGCAGGCCCTCTAAGCCTGCTTCCTGCTCAGACCCTGATCAGACCGCTTCTACGGCAGAGGCCGCAGGCTGCTCAGGCTGCGCAATGCGGGTGGCCAGCACCTTGTCGATGGTCTTGCCGTCCATGTCCACCACCTCCAGCTTCCAGTCTTCCCACTGAACGGTGTCGGTCACCTTGGGCAAACGGCCCGTCAGCAACATGACCATGCCGCTCAGGGTGTGGTAGCGGCCCTTTTCTTCTTCCGGCACTGCATCCAGGTTCAGCCGATCCTTCAGCTCAGGCACGGGAATATGCCCATCCAGCAGCCAGCTGCCGTCTTCCCGCTGCAAGGCCCAGGAGGTCTCTGGGTCGCGTGGCTGGAATTCCCCAGTGATGGCCTCGATCAGATCCTGCAGCGTGACAATACCCTGCACTTCGCCATATTCGTCGATGACAAACGCCATGTGCACATCCGAAAGGCGGAAGTTGTCCAGCAACTCCATGCCCGTGATCGTCTCAGGCACATACAGCGCAGTCTGCAGGTGCTGGTCGGCCAGGGTATGGGAAGGGTCCCGCAATGCGCGAGACAGCCACTGGCGCGCATTGATCACGCCCAGCAGGTTGTCCATACCGCCCCGCACCACCGGAAAGCGGGCGTGGTCTGATTCTTCAATGCGGCGTAGGTTTTCCTCAAAAGGCGCATCCAGGTCCAGGCACACGACATCGCCGCGGGGCACCATCAGCGAACCGATCTGGCGGTCGTCCAGACGGAACACATTGCGCACCATGGTGTGCTCATGCGACTCGATCACGCCCGCCGTGGTGCCTTCCACCAGCATGGCGTGAATTTCTTCTTCCGTCACCGGGCTGCCACTGGTTTCCTTCACACCCAACAGGCGCAGCAAGGTGCGCGTGGAGCCCGAAAGCAGCAGCACGAATGGCTTGGTGGCCAAGGCCAGCAGGTTGATAGGGCGGGCCACCAGGCGTGCAAAAGTCTCAGGGTAAGACTGCCCGATGCGCTTGGGCACCAGTTCTCCCACCACGATGGAGAAATAGGTGATCAGCACCACCACCAGCCCGGTCGCCGCGTAGTTGCCATAGGGCGAAGGCACGCCCACGCTGGCCAGCCACAGGCCCAGGGGTTCGGCCAATGCCGCTTCACCCACGATACCGTTGAGCACACCGATCGACGTGATGCCGATCTGAATGGTAGAGAGAAAACGTGTGGGGTCTTCCCCCAGTTTCACGGCGGCGGCTGCGCCGTTGTCGCCCTCATCAATCAGCTTTTGCAAACGGGCCTTGCGCGCAGTCACCAGCGCAATTTCCGACATGGCGAATACCCCGTTGAGGCAGATGAGGGCGAACAGTATTGCTATTTCCATATGAAGGGTGCCTGACGCACCCTGTGTACCAAGAAGCTATTGATTGTAAGAAACTCTGCCAAAACCCTTGTGAAACGGCGATGACAGGTCACAAAGTGGACACCTTCATCAGGCGCATGCAAGAGGCGTGCAAGCCTTTTTCTGAGGGTCGCACACGGGCAGCTAACGCGTCAGCCACCACTGGATGACGACCTTGGCCAGAAAGCCCAGGAAGCCCACCCCCAGCCCCAGGAACAGCACAAAGGTGCCAAACCGCCCGGCCTTGGATTCCCACGCCAGCTGCCCGATGATGAACAGCATGTACAGGATGAAAGCCCCCACCCCGTAGGTGAGGAAGAAGCCAGAGATCTGCGCTTCGGTAAAACCAAAAATCACGATGCAACCCCACTGCCTTGCCCATGGTCTGCCGGGGCATCACGCAGGGGCAGGCTTGAAGCGTCTACCAGATCGCGATAGGCATGCCAGCTGGCATGGCCCAGCATGGGCATCACAAAAATCAGCCCCAGCAGCAGGGAACCCAGCCCCAGCAGCGTAAAGCCCAGAATCAAGGCCGCCCAGAACGCCATGGGCAGCGGATTGGCCACCACCACCTGCCAACTGGTCAGCACCGCCAGGCGCAGCGATGCGCGGCGGTCCAGCAGCAGCGGCATCGCCACCACGCTGGATGCAAAAATGGGCGCAGCCAACAGGCTGCCCAGCGCCAGCCACAGCTCAAACAGCCAGCCATCGTTGGCCAGCACCACATGGTGCATAAAGTCCATGGGCGTGTTCACCGGCATGGGGGCCAGCAGCGTGATGAATGCGGCCGAAGTGACCACCCAGCCTGTGGCCGCCAGGGCCAGCAGCGCACCAAACTGCAGCATGCACCAGTAGTCGCTGCCCCATTTGTTGATGTGGCTGTTCTGCCAGTTCAGCCAGGTTTTCAGCACCACCCCCATGTTGGCGGCCTGCTTTTGCTCCAGCGCCCGGCTCAGGGCATACAGGCTGGTTGCCAGCACCGGGGCCACCACCAGAAACCCCGACAAGGCACCCGCCAGCAACCAGAACCGCTGGCCCGCCACGGTAAAAATCAGCGCCCCCAGCGCGGTAAGCGCCAGCCCGTGGGCAAAGCTGATCCAGCCCGAGCGCGCCATGTCGCGCCAGGCCAGCACGAGCCAGGTCATGGGCTGCATCAGCCCCACGGTACGAACGTGCGGCAGGGAAAGCGGTGTCTTGGGCATGGCGGAGGTCACCTGTTTCTTCAAGCAATCAGCTGGCAATCAAAAAGGCAATCGAAGGGCAGTCGTCACAGTGCATCAGCGAACCACCTGGCAAACCCGTCAGCCCTCAGGCCAGCAAACGGCACAGCTCAGACAGGCTCCCCACCGTAGCGTGGGGTTGCGAGCCGTGCGGCCATTCGTGCCCTGCTGCGTTCAGCCACACCGCCTGCATGCCTGCGGCCAGGGCGCCCAGGGCATCGGCTGTGGCGTCGTCGCCCACGTGCAGCACCTCGTGGGGCTGCACCTGCGCGGCGCGCGCTGCCTCGTGAAAAATGCGCGCATCGGGCTTGGGCACACCAAACTCCTTGGCGTGGATGCTGGCCGTGAAATAGTGGCCAATGCCCACCCGCTGCACGTCGGCATTTCCGTTGGACAAAGCCACCACCGGGTAGCGTGCCGATAGAAAAGCCAGCGTGTCGTGGGCATCGTCAAACAGCTCCACGCGCTGGCGCTGGTCAAAAAACACATCAAACGCGGGCTCTGCCAGGGCGGGCTCGTCACCCGCCTGCACCAGCGCGAGGCGAATGGACTCCAGCCGCAACGCACTCAGGTCATGCACCAGGTCAGGCCGCAGCGTCACCATCTGGTTGCGTATGGCGCGCAGCGCCTCGGTGTTGGCAAACAGCCGGGCGGTGGCGGGGGCGTGCAGCGTCAGCCACTGCAGCAGCACCTCTTCGGCCTTGGCAATGGTGGGCCAGATGGGCCACAGGGTGTCGTCCAGGTCGATGGAAATGGCGCGGATGCGGCCCACGTCCAGCGTTGCGGCAGAGCCTGGGGATTGATGCGTGTCAAGAGAAGAAGGCAGCATGGAACGCTGAGAATACTCCACCACCGGCCGGGCCTCCGGCGCATTTGCCACAATCGCCTCATGCTCTCTCCTTTCTCCCCAGAACCCCCCTACACCCACGGCCAGGCAGAACGCACCGCCGTGCTGCTGTGCAACCTGGGCACGCCCGATGAGCCCACCGCCCCCGCGCTGCGGCGCTACCTGGGCCAGTTCCTGTCGGACCACCGCGTGGTGGAGATTCCCAAACCCCTGTGGATGCTCATCCTGCACGGCATCATCCTGCGGGTGCGGCCCGCCAAGTCGGCCGCCAAATACGCCAGTGTGTGGACGCCCGAGGGCTCGCCCCTGGCGGTGTGGACGGCCAAGCAGGCCACGCTGCTGCGCGGCTGGCTGGGCGAGGCCGGGCACAACGTGCTGGTGCGCCACGCCATGCGCTACGGCAACCCCTCCATTGCCAGCCAGCTTGAGGCGCTCAAGGCCGAGGGGGCCACACGCATCCTGATCCTGCCGCTGTACCCGCAATACTCCGGCACCACCACCGCCAGCGTGTTTGACGCGGTCTACACCTGGGCCGCCCGCACCCGCAACGTGCCCGAGCTGCGCTTTGTGAACCACTACCACGACGACACCGGCTATATCGACGCCCTGGCCCGCACCGTGGAAACCCACTGGCGGCACAACGGCCAGCCCGACCAGCTGGTGATGAGCTTTCACGGCGTGCCCGAACGCACCCTGCACCTGGGCGACCCCTACCACTGCGAGGCCCGCAAAACCGGCCGCCTGCTGGCCGAGCGCCTGGACCTGCGCGAAGACCGCTACCAGATCACCTTCCAGTCGCGCTTTGGCAAGGCCAAGTGGCTGGAGCCCTACACCCAGCCCACCATCGAAGCCCTGGCCCAAAAAGGCACGCGCCGTGTGGACGTGATCTGCCCTGGCTTTACCAGCGACTGCCTGGAAACGCTGGAAGAAATCAACATGGAAGTGCGCGAGGCCTTTTTGCACCACGGCGGCAAGGAGTTCCACTACATCCCGTGCCTGAACGACAACAGCCACTGGATCACGGCCCTGAGCCGCGTGGCCCAGCAGCACCTGCAGGGCTGGCCCACCCAGGTGCCGCCCGATGCGGTGCTGCAGCAGGTCAGGCAGCATGCGCTGGCGGGCGGTGCGCCCCAGGGCCGCTGCCCGGTGGCACACTGAGCCCCACTGCGGTAGCGCCCGGCCTTCCGGCCCTGACTCTATCGCTACAAAAATAATAGCTGCCTGCGCTTATTCCATAAGCGCTAGCTGCCATTTTCTTATCAACCAGCCGCTGCGGGCCTGCACCAGCCCCGGCAGCGGCCCCCACGTTGCCCATGCCTGCTCACGCCCTCTCTGCCCCGCAACTGCGCCTGACCATTGACCCCGCCACCCTGGGCTTTGCCAGCACCGCCGAGCTGCAAGACCTGCCCCTGCCATGGATTGGGCAAGAGCGCGCCCAGGCCGCCGCACAGTTTGGCCTGCAGATGGCCCAGCCCGACTACCACCTGTTTGTGCTGGGCGAAGTGGGCAGTGGCCGCGCCTCGCTCATGCGGCAGGCCATGCACACGGCAGCAGCCTTGCGCCCCGTGCCGCCCGACCTGTGCTACCTGCACAACTTTGAATCGCCCGAGCACCCACGCGCCCTGCGCCTGCCTGCAGGCCAGGGCCGCGTGCTGCGCCGCGCCATGGCCGAGCTGGCCAAAACCCTGCAGACCGACATCCCCCGCCACCTGACAAGCCCCGACTTCCGCGCCCAGGCCCGCAGCATCGAGCAAGCCTACGAAGCGCAAGAGGCCCAGGCCTTTGCGACCCTGCAAGCCTTTGCGCAGGCGCGGCAGTTCCAGCTCTCGCGCACCGACGAAGACGGCGGGCATCTGGTCTTTACCCTCACCGGGGCCAACGGCCAGCCGCTGACAGAGAGCGAAGCCCGCGCGCTGCCGCCCGAGCAGCGCGCCCGCATTGACGAAGCCGAGCAGGCCCTGCGCAGCGAGATCGTGGCCTTTGCGCAAACCCTGCGCCCGCTGGAACGCACCCGCGACGACGCGCTGAACGACCTGCGCCGCGGCACCGTGCGCCCCGTGGTGCAACAGGCGCTGAACGCCGTGCGCGCCGCCATGCCCGAGCAACCCGAGCCCCTGCCCGCTTGGCTGCAACAGGTGGAGCGCGAACTGCTCAACCACCTGCACTGGTTTGAACTGGCCGACCTGCCCTCTTCCGGCATCCCGGGCAACGCCAGCAATTCGAGCAGCTCCGGCAAAGACACGCGCTCAGCCCCCGGCAATGACTACGAAGACGACACCGACCGGAACAACAACCGTGACGACGACGCGCAAGACGCGCTGGACCACCTGCTGCACCTGTGCCAGGTCCATCTGGCGGTAGACCACCACGGCCAGGCAGGTGCGCCCGTCATCGTGGAAGACAACCCCCAGCACCGCACCCTGTTTGGCAGCATCGAATCGCGCCACGACGGCGACACACCCCAGGCCGACTACACCGGCATCCGCGCAGGCAGCCTGCTGCGCGCGCACGGCGGCTTTTTGCTGCTGCACCTGCACGACCTGACGCATGAAGAAGGCCTGTGGGCGCGCCTGCGGCGCTTTCTGCGCTGCAACCGCCTGCACATTGACGAAGCCACCAGCGGTGCCAGCGCAGGCGCACCCGTGGCCCTGCAGCCCGAGGCGGTGCAGGTCGATGTGAAGATCGTGCTCATCGGCACCGTGGACGAGTACTACGCCCTGCAAGAGGCCGACCCCGACACCGCCCGCCGCTTTCGCGCCAAGGTGGACTTTGTAGAGCGCTTTACCGCCAGCCCCGCCACCCGCCTGGCCAGCGCCATCTTTGTGGCCCACAGCTGCAAACGCCGGGGCCTGCCCCACTTTGGCGCGCCCGCCGTGGCCCTGCTGTTGGAGCAAGCCCACCGCGAGGCCGACGACCAAGGCCGCCAAAGCGCCCAGTTCGGCCACATCGAAGCCCTGCTGATGGAAGCCGCCGCCCTGTGCCAGGCCCGTGGCGGCGCACTGGTAGAGCCCGCCGACGTGCACGCCGCCCAACAGGCCCGCACCCTGCGCCACAACTACCCCGAAGAAGAACTGCACGAATCCATCGTCGAAGGCGAGCGCCTCATCACCCTCACCGGCAGCGCCGTGGGGCAAATCAACGCCCTCACGCAAATCGACCTGGGCGACTACCGCTTTGGCTTCCCCGTACGCATCACCGCCCGCACCTTTGCGGGGCAAGAAGGCCTGCTCAACATCGAGCGCGAGGTCGATATGTCCGGCCCCATCCACGACAAAGGCGTGCTCATCCTGCACAGCTACCTCACCGCCCTGTTCAGCCATGTGGCACCACTGGCGCTCAACGCCTCCATCGTGTTTGAGCAGGAATACAGCGGCATCGAAGGCGACTCCGCCTCGTGCGCCGAGCTGTATGCGCTGCTGTCCAGCCTGTCAGGCCTGCCGCTGCGCCAGGGCATCGCCATCACCGGCGCACTCAACCAGCATGGCGAAGTGCTACCCGTGGGCGGCATCAACGAAAAAATCGAAGGCTGGTTCCGCGCCTGCGATACGGCGGGGCTGGACGGCACCCAAGGCGTACTCATCCCCGCCCGCAACCAGCGCCACCTGATGCTCAGCCGCGCCGTGCTGGACGCCGTGGAACGCGGGCTGTTCCACGTCTACACCATGCAGCACGTCAGCGAAGGCATTGCGCTGCTGACGGGCGAGGCATCGGGTATGAGCCCGGCGGAGCTAGTGCAGGCGCAGGCCGATGCACTGGCCGGAGGTGCAGCCACGGTGGAGGACACGGTGATGCAGCGGGCGGAAGTGACGCTGCGGGGGTATCGGAGGGCTTGTCAGGTGGCGGGTGGGGCGCGGAGGGGGCGTGGGGGGCGGAGCAGATAGGAAGAGCTGCGCAAGTTCGAGATGAGCGTAATCGCCTGGTCTCGGCGTGACTTACAAGCACCCGGCCACTCAGCCCGAAGTATTTAGAGCCGCTATTCCGCAGCCATTACCACGCGCGTTGATACATCTCACTGAAAACACACTTCCCGTTCATGGCTAAGTTCTTTCCGACACTCGATCAAGCGGAATTCCGCAGCAAAGGCGAGTTCCATCTCTTCCAGGAATTGGCCGCGCTCGACGACGGCTTTACCGTCATTCACTCCTTGCCGTGGCTGCGCGGTAGAACCAAGCGGGTGTACTCCAAGGAACTCCAGGAGTACCTACAGGAGCCGATTGCCAGAAAGCATCTCTCCGGCGAAGTGGACTTCGTAATCTTGCATGTAGAGCTGGGCATGCTGTGCATCGAGACGAAGTCTGGACGCTACAAACCCTCGGGCTTTCGATTCGTCCACGAACGGGACGGATACGAAATTGATCCACTGACTCAGGTGAGGGACAACACCTTCGCCCTCAACGAGATGCTGCGGTCATGGCAGATGAAGTGTCCCGTTGGGTACGCAGTGCACTTCCCGGATTTCGATCTCGATATTTCGCAGATTTCCAATGCATACCTGCCGCTTGGCCGACCGCTCGCGGACGGTATCCTAATCCTGCAGAAACATAGCGCAGCGATGCCCTCACGCATCATGCAATTGATGGCGCACTGGAAAGTTGCACTGAACTACGGAAATCAGAACAACTTCAGCCGTGAAATCAATCGCTTTCTCGAAGCTGTCTGGCCGCAAGAAGCTCGGGATGGCCATCTAGGACGCAAAATTCTCGCTGATGGCGAGTTGTGGCTTCGACTGGACGAAAAGCAAGCGAATCAAGTCTCCTTGTGCCTTGAAGCAAATCAACGTTTGATAGCGGGATTCTCGGGCAGTGGTAAGACGCTGATTGCACGCTCCCTGGCAGAGCAATTTGCGGTTCGGGACTTTAAGGTGCTCTTCCTTCTCAAGAATCGACAAATCACGCAGAAAGTGGCCCTTCAACTGGGTCATATCGGCCCATTGGTCACGGTTCAAACCTTCCACTCCTATTGCGAGTCACTAGGCGCGCGGAACAGGGACACGAACGTCGGCGAACCCAACTACGACCACCATCACTTGGCGCTGCATGGAACTGTTGACCAAAAATACGCCGTATTGATCGTCGATGAAGCTCAGGCACTGAACGAAGCTGATCACATAGCGTTGCACGACCATTTCACTAACGCACGCAAATTCGTCTTTGCCGACGAACTTCAGGTTCTTCCCGGAATCGAAAAAGGCAGCTCCTACCGCTTCTTAGAAGATACCTATGGTGAACGATTCTTCTACTTGGCGACGGTGTATAGGAATCCCGGCGGCATCACCAAAACGATGATGGAGATGCGCCCCCCTCAACACGAGGTCAACCGCATTCGTCCCATCTCAACGGAGGACCTGTCCAGAAGAATCTGCAAAGATGTTCCCAAGAGCATTAACACATTGACGGCGGAACTCTTGAAAGCGGGTATCAACGCAGACGACTTGGTAGTACTTGGTCAGTTCCCATGGTCGCTCGAAGGAGTCAATATCTCGCGCTCCACGATCTCGGCATATCGGGGCATGGAGAAGCCGATCGTCATCATCGTGGCGGGCTTCGAGATGGACGACACCACGCTAGCCTGCGCACTCGGGCGAGCAACTACGTGCGCTTACATCATCGTACCTGTAACGTTGTTAGTCGGCGTGAGCGCTGTGAAGTCGGATTTCCTGCGCAAAGGCCTGGAGAAAAGCGACCGTGCAAGAGTGCTAGATCAGGACGCCTATGCTCCGAATCCAAGTTTCATCACGAACAAAATACCAAGATTTGCGGGCGCAATCGGAAGACACCAAGTATTCGGTGAAGGTTTCTTTTACGCAAGCCGTTGGAAACGATGGATCTACGAAGGAGGTGCGCGGTGGACCAGCCGCGGAGTACAGCTCTGGGGCTGGTGGCTATCGCTCTCGACAAGCCTTCCCATTTCGGGAGTTGATCTTGTGCGCAACGAGCTGACCGACAGCTACTTACATCAGTGCACCAAGTGCTGCACCATCACACCGCATGACCCATATGGCGAATGTCTGACCTGCACTGCTTCAGCATTGGACGAAACCAGAATCCCAGCGATCGTTCTACAAGCGACCAATTTTGGAATCATGCCGCCGAGTGCACGGGGAGCATCACTGCTCAAAACCGCCGCAGTGGTCGAAAATTTCGATTTCCCCCGAGCAAATGACTCGGTACGCGGGATAACTGAAATGCCCGCGTTATTCCTCGCTACAACGATTGTTGAGTTTCGGATGCGCACCGAAACAGGAGTTGCTAACAAAGCCCAGATCAACCAATGGCTGAGAGAAGTATTAGTAAGTAGCGAATTGGATGATCCCATCGAAGACCTTGTAGGTCGTACGATTAGTAGCTTGTGTGCACAAAAGCTGTTGGTAAAGATCGATACTGGCCGGTATCGACTTAGCGGTTCCAAATAAAACCGCTCCCGCGCGCTCAAACCAAGCCTCCAGCCTCTGGTATTCCTTCACTTGCAATAGAGTGTCGAAGTGAAAGAGCTACCAGCACTACCAAACCACTCGCTGTTGCACATCAAATCGCTGCAACCCGCCCCCGCAACCACCCCAGCACATCGCTCGTTACGTCATCCCGATTCGTCTCATTCAAGATCTCATGCCGCGCCGCCAGGTACAGCTTGACCGTGACATCGGCCAAACCCGCGTCCCGATACCGCTGGCCCAGTTGCTCAAGCAAGACGCCGCCTGCGGCCAGCGGGTCTGCGTCGCCGGATGCGATGAGGATGGGCAAATCGCTGCGGATGCGGGCGAGTTGTGCGGGGTCGGCCAGGCGCGGTGCGGGGGCGAAGAGTGAGGGGATGACGTCGGGTGGCACGTCCCAACCGCACCAGGGGTCGGCCACGTAGGCGTCTACCTCGGCAGCGTCGCGCGACAGCCATTCGTAGCCGGTGCGGTGTTCAAAGCCTGCGTTGAAGGCAGCCAGCCCGGCAGGCGCATCGGCGGGGGCGTTGGCCATGGCGGCAGCGAACAGGTCGAGGGCGGTGGAGCCTGACAGGATGACGCCGGACCAAGTGGCGGAGTGATCCAAGATGGCCGCCTGCGCTGCAAACGAGCCCATGGAGTGGCCGAACAGGAAGACGGGCAGTCGCGGTCCGTGCTGGGCGCGCAGCAATGCGCCAAACTGGGCCACGTCGGCAATCAGGCCGTTGAAGCCTGCGCTGCCAAAGTCCCCCAACCTCCCGCCAGCGGTGCGCCCGTGGCCGCGATGGTCTGCCGCGTGGACGATAAAGCCTGCGGCGTTGAGGGCGCGGGCAAAGCGGTCGTAACGCTCGCCATGTTCGGCCAAACCGTGAGAGATTTGCACTGCCCCCACAGGCTGGCCCAGGGTTTGGGCCCAGGTGTAGGTGGTGATGCGGGTGCCATCGGCGTTGGACTGGAATGAGGAGGTGGTGCTCATCAGTTCATTCTGGCACGGTGATGGGGCCGCGCTGTCGCTTGCGCATCATCGCCGCCTGATGCGGGGGCGCGCTGTGCAGCAGGCCATGGCCATGGCGCTGGCCCACGCGCTGCAGCGGTGTGGGTGCGCCAACAGGGCCACGGCAGATTTGCAGCCGCCGCCATTGCAACTTTTTGGCGGTGCTACCCGTTGCAGGTAACCCCGTTACCACTTGGGCTGGATGCGCTCGCCCGGCAGCATGTCGTAGGGACTGCCCCATCCGGGCAGTTGGCGCAGGCGCTGCAGCCACGCATGGATGTGGGGGTAGCTCGCGGCCACGTCGTAGCCGCTTTCTTCCAGCGGGTAGAACATGTAGCCGCACAGAGAAAAGTCGGCAATGGTGGGCTGATCGCCCACCATGAAGGCCCGGTGTGCCAGATGCTTGTTGACGATGCCAAAGGCGTTGTCCATGCGCCCTTTCAGCCAGCCCATCACTGCTGCATCAGGGGCTGTGGGGCCAAACGATTTCATGAAGCGATAGGGGGCAAAGTAGCCGGTGAATTTGTGGTTGTCGAACAGCACCCAGCGCAGCACTTCCAGCTTGTCGTCCTCGGTGTTGCCCAGATACGCGGGGGCGTGCTTTTGGGCCAGATAGGTCAGGATCACGCCAGACTGGGTAAGGCTGCGCTCTCCGTCCTCCAGCACAGGGGCCTCGCCCATGGGGTTGACCTGCTCGCGCCAGTCTGCCGTGCGGGTGACTCCGTTCATGAAGTCCACAAACACGGGCTCCCACTCCAGACCCAAGGTCTGCAGAAAGAACGCCACCTTGTATGCATTGCCAGACTGGCAAAAGCTGTGAAGACGGTACATCGCACACTCCTCCTTATCGAGCCGAGCGGGGCAAACCATTTGCCCGCTACCGGGGGGAGTGTCGCCAAAAACAGCGGTGCTGGGGTTCGCGTTCTTGAATTTATGGGGCCAGCGTGAACTTGCTTGAACCGTTCACGCTGAGCCTGTCGAAGCGCTGCGCTGGGCTTCGACAGGCTCAGCCTGAACGGGCTTTTATGAATCCGGACTTTTTGAACTTGAAAGTCCGTTCGGGCTGAGCTTGTCGAAGCCAGGGCACGGGCTGTGCGGCGCTTCGACAAGCTCAGCGTGAACGGTTCAAGCAGGCGCATGCAAGATCAACAAAGCCCTGTGAAAAAGGCTCAGTGCCTGCAGCACCAGTGGAACACGCCACAGGCGCTATCAGAACGGCACCGTGGTGCGCAGCCAGAATGCCGAGCCTTGTGCCCGGTTGCGTGCACCAAACTCTTTTTCTACCTTGGCGGTGATGAGCCAGCCCTTGTCATTGGCGTAGCGGACGGAGGGGCCTATGGACTGGCTGCGCCCGCGTGCGCCGGGCACCACCGCGCCGTTGAGCTTGTCGTCGCTCCACTGCCGGTACACGTACCCGCCCACGCCCACAATCCAGCCGCCGCCCAGGCCCCAGCCCACGGCGTAGTCGGCGATGAATTCGCGACCCGAGCGGTAGCCCGTGTCGTCGTTGGTGCGGTTGAAGTTGAGCGTGGCTTTCACGTCGGCGTTCAGGCCGGTCGGGTCCATCCACGTCACCACGCCAATGGGCTGCCACGAGAGGTAGTTGCGCCCGATGTTGGCCTGGCGGTTGCGGTCGTATGCGCCGGTGGGCAGCACGGCGTCCAGCCCCGCCACGGTGTGCAGCTTGGCAGAGTGGTGCCAGGCAATGGCCCCGCCCACGGTCACATCGCCCAGGCCGGTGCGCGAATCGCTTGCGCCCCCGGCACGCACCGACAAATCCACCAGCGGCAAGATGGTGTGGGCCGCAAAGTTGCCCCCCAGCACCTCCACCGGCGTAACCCAGATGATGCGCGTGGCAGCCACATTGGCCCGCACCTTGAAGCCGGGCACCGGCACGGCGTTGCCCTGCCCATCGTTGACGCGCGTGGCGCTGTAGCGGTTCAGGTACTCCAGCACATACAGGCCGGGCGGTGGCGCAGCCCCGGCGGTGAAGTTCTCTGTGCCTACGGGGTAGGTGGAGCCACCACCCTCGGTAGCAAAAGCGCCGTGGGTGAGCAGGCCGCCCAGTGCCAGGGTAAGGCACAGGCGCAGGGGTGTTGAATGGATGGGCATGTTGTCTCCTCGTTATGGGTTTTGTGTTGCGAGTGCGGAGCGGTTGCTTGCTGCACCGCTGGCAGGTATTCGGTGGGACTCAGGCGGGCTCAGATGTAGGTCGAAGCCAGCCCGCCATCCACCGGCAGGTTGATGCCGCTCACCCAGCGTGCCGCGTCGCTGCACAGGAAGGCAATCACCGGAGCCACTTCGTCGCTGAAGGCGGGGCGCTTCATGCGGTGGGCGTCTTTCTCTACGCGCTCCTGCCCCAGCATCTGCACAAAGTCGCCCAGAATGGGCGTGAACACCGGGCCGGGGGCAACGCAGTTCATGCGCACGCCGTGCTCCATAAAGATCTTTTGCGACTGGGTGTACGTCCACACGATCAGCGCCTCTTTGAAGTACTGGTAGCAGGTCTCTTGCGGCACGGGGTGCTCTGCCAGCCACTTGGCACCTTCATCAAAACTGGTGGTGGCCCCCAGGGCGCGGTGCTGCTCCAGCCGCTGGGGCCACTCTGCCCCCAGGATGGACGAGATATTGACGATGGAGCCGCCCTCGCCCATGCGCTGCAGCACGCGGTGGGTGAAGTGGCGCAGGCCCAGGTAGTTGACGCGGCCCACCAGCTCGGCCGGTGCCGTGCCGGGCACGCCGGCAATGTTGGCCAGTGCATCCACCTCGGAGGGGAGGCGGGCCAGGGCAGCGTCAATCGCCGCAGGGTCGCCCAGGTCAATCGGCACAAAGCCATCCAGCGTGAGCGTGGGAGCGTTGCGGTCTACGCCAATCACGCGGGCACCTTGCTGGCGGGCCAGCTTGGCAAAGTCTGCGCCAATGCCCGAGCAGCAGCCGGTGACGACGATGGTTTTGTTTTGCAGTGTCATGAAACTTGTCTCCTGTTTTTTTGAGGGGGGGCCAGGCCCAGTACGGCCCAACCGCCATGGGCCTGAAACTTCAGAACGGGAATGCGGGCGGCGCGTCCTTCACCGTCACCCACTGCCATTGCGTGTATTCGTCAATGTCCGCAGGGCCACCCACGCTGCTGCCGTTGCCACCCAGGCCGGGGCCGCCAAAGGGGTTGGTGCATTCGTCGTTCACGGTCTGGTCGTTGATGTGCACCATGCCTGCACGCAGGCGCTGGCCCAGTGCCAGGGCGCGGCCCACGTTGGGGCTGATGACGGCGGCAGCCAGCCCGCCCTGGCTGGTATTGGCCAGTTGCACGGCTTCGTCATCGGTGCGGAAGGTGACGAGGTTGACCACGGGGCCAAAGGGCTCTTCGTCAAACGAGCGGATGCCGGGCTTCACGCCCGAGAGCACGGTGGGCTTGTAGCAAAGGCCGTCGTAGGTGCCGCCGGCCTCCAGCTTGGCCCCTTGGGCCACGCTGTCTTTGATGACGCTGTCAAAGCGCTGCAGTTGCTTGGCGTCGATCATCGGCCCCAGGGCCACCTGCCCACTGGCACCATCGCCCACCGGCAGGTGCGTGGCCTTGGCCACCAGGCGCTGCTGTAGCGCTGCGGCGATGGATTCGTGCACCAGCACGCGGTTGGACGCCATGCAGATCTGCCCCTGGTGGAACCACGCACCAAAAGCCGCCGCGCTGGCAGCGGCGTCCAGGTCAGCGTCTTCCAGAATGATGAGGTTGTTGGCCCCGCCCAGCTCCAGTGACACCTTCTTGAGGTGCTGGCCCGCCAGCGCGCCAATGCGGCGGCCCACGGTGGGCGAGCCGGTGAAGGCAATCATGGGCACGCGCTCGTCCACCACCAGCGCCTCGCCCGCCTCGGCGTCGCCGGGCACCACCTGCAGCAGGCCTGCGGGCAGGCCCGCCTCTTCAAACACGCGGGCCATGATGAAGCCACCGCTGGCAGGCGTGCGCGTGTCAGGCTTGAGCACCACCGCATTGCCCAGCGCCAGCGCCGGAGCCACCGAGCGCAAGCCCAGGATGAGCGGGAAGTTGAACGGCGAAATCACCCCCACCACCCCATACGGCACGCGCCGCGCAATGGACAAACGCCCTGGCGTGCTGGGCAGCACCTGGCCTTGCGCCTGCATGGGCAAGGCGGCAGCCAGTTGGCACAGCGTGATGGCCTCGCGCACCTCGTGCTGGCCCTTGGGCACGATGCCGCCCGTCTCACGCGCAATGTGCAGGGCCAGCTCGTCAAAGTGCTGCTCAAAAATGCGCGCCGCGCGCAAAAACACCGCGGCACGTTCACGCGGGCTCTGCGCGGCCCAGGCGGCCTGGGCCTGCGCTGCACGGCCAATGGCGGTGCGCATGTCGCCCGCGCTGGCCACACCCACCAGGCCCAGAATCTTGCCGGTGGCGGGCTCCACCACATCGCGCACCGCACTCAGCGTGGTGCGCCACGTTCCATCAAATGCCTTGCCTGCCCACAGGCTGCTGTCCAGCAGGCCCGGTGTTTCAGAAATTCCCATGTGCGTTGCTCCTTGTGTGTTTGCGTAATCGCCGGGGTAGTCATCACCGCCACCCGGCAAGCCGGGGCTTGTTCATCACCAAGCGACTGACCTCCGGGTGCGGTGTGGCCTGTTTTTGCAACGCGCATACCAGGCAGGCACGTGCAAGGCGGCACAAGGGGTGCAAAAACGGTGTTTTTCAGAGGGAGCGCTACGGACTTTCCCTAGTCATTCAGTGCGCTGGCATGGGCGACTTTTCACCGCCAAATCGTTACGATTCATCATCAAAAGCAGCCACTGCAATTGATCAAATGATCACTTTTTGATGAATTTTTGATTCACTTCCGGTACACCAGCCCATGCCCAAACGCCGTATTTCTTTGGCCGACCTGCACCGCAACGCCATGGGCCAGGGTCAGGCCTTGCTGGGCAGCGTGCCCGCTGAAGCCCCTCGCGCCCTGGGCGGGTTTGACACCCACGGCATCAGCCAGCACGCCCACCCCACGGTGGCCGACATCAGCGAATGCCTGTTCTTCTCGCCTGGCGACGGGCGCATCTGGCTGCAAGACCAGCGCATGGTGCTGCTGCACGCTGAGGCCCTGGGCGCGCTGCGGCGCGAGCTGATCGACAGCATTGGCCTGGACAAGGCCCGCGGCCTGCTGACCCGCGCAGGCTATGTGAGCGGCGCACGCGACGCCCGCCTGGTGCGCAAGCAGTGGCCCGATGTAGAGCCCCAGGCCGCTGCCCTGGCAGGCACCCGCCTGCACGCGCTGGAGGGCGTGGTGCAGGTAGAGGTGGTACACGCCCGCTACAACGCCGAGCTGGGCGACTACGACGGCGAATTCCTCTGGCACAACTCCAGCGAGGACGACGAGCACATTGCTGCCTACGGCGTGGGCGGCTCGCCCGCATGCTGGATGCAGGTGGGCTACGCCACTGGCTACGTCAGCACCCTGTTTGGCCGCATGATCGTTTTTCGTGAGGTGGAGTGCCGATCGTCCGGCGCAGCGCATTGCCGCGTGATCGGCAAATCGGCCGAGCGCTGGGACGACCCCGAGCAAGACCTCTTCTACCTGAACGCGCAAGACTTTGTAGGCACCCCGCCCGCCGCGCTGGCCGACAAGCTGCTGGGCAAAGCAGGCCGCACCACCTACCTGGGCACGCCACCCGGCAAGGCACCTGCTACCCCGCCTACTCACCCCACCCCCACTGCAGCAGAGCCCACCGCCCACGCCACCATGGTGGGCGCGTCATCCGCCTTTAACGCTGCCTGCCACATGCTGCAGCGCGTGGCCCCCACCGCCGCCACTGTGCTGTTCACCGGGGAATCGGGCGTGGGCAAGGAAATGTTTGCCAGCATGCTCCACCGCATCAGCCCGCGCAGCAGCCAGCCGTTTGTGGCCATCAACTGCGCAGCCATCCCCGAAACGCTGGTGGAGAGCGAACTCTTTGGTGTGGAGCGCGGTGCCTACACCGGCGCAGGCACATCCCGCCCCGGCCGGTTTGAGCGCGCCCACGGCGGCACCCTCTTCCTCGACGAAATCGGCACGCTCAGCCTGGTAGCCCAGGGCAAGCTGCTGCGCGCCCTGCAAGAAGGCGAGGTCGAGCGCGTTGGCGGCACCCGCACCGTGCGCGTGGACGTGCGCCTGGTGGCCGCCACCAACGTTGACCTGCGCCAGGCCGTGCGCGAGGGCAGCTTCCGCGAGGACTTGTTCTACCGCCTCAACGTCTTCCCCATCCACCTGCCCCCGCTGCGCGAGCGGCGCGACGACATCCCACTGCTGATGAGCCACTTCTTGGCCCACTACCAGCGCAAGCACCAGCGGCAGGTGCCCGGCTTCAGTCAAACTGCGGTGAAGGCGATGTTTCACTACCCCTTCCCCGGCAACATCCGCGAGCTGCAGAACCTGATTGAACGCGCGGTGATCTTGGCGACGGATGGCGAGCCAATTGAGCCGCACCATCTGTTTGCGGGGGGTGAGCAAAGCGGCGGCGGGGTGATGTCGCTGCACTTGCAAGGCAACAGCGGGGGGACGTTGCATGCGCAGGGGTTGGCGGGTGTGGGGGCTGCTGCGATACAGGTTCCGCAAACCGCTGCAGCAGCGAGTGTGCGGGCTGGTGCGGGGCCAATGCCTGCCGCTGCGCCGGTGGTGGCACCGCTGCACCAGGCGGAAGAGCAGATGCTGCGGCAGGCCCTGCAGAGCGCGGGGGGGAACGTGGCGCTGGCTGGGAGGTTGCTGGGGATCAGCCGCGCGACGATGGCTTATCGGGTGAGAAAGTTTGGGATTAGGAATTGAGAAGAGGAGCCCAGACGGCAAACCGCCGCTGCGAGGGCCCTGGCGCTCATCCGCCAGATCGCCAGCGAAGAAGTGGGCTGCTGCCTCTTGGTGGAAAAGAGCAGAGCTGAAGGGCTCCACAGATGTGTCTGCGGGGGTGCAGCCAAGGAAGAGCGGGACATGAGCGACGCCGCAGGTAAGATGAGCGGCATCTACTCACCCACCCGGTTCAGCTTGAGAGGTTGTCGGTTTCTCCGACATGCTCGACCTCTCTGCTGCCGTACAAGGCTTTTTGCTTGCCCTGGGCCTTTTCGTCTGCCCCGGCCCCAAGGACGTTCTGGTTTTCCGCGAGGCACTTCTGGGGCGCTCTCGGGCAGTGCTTGTCGCCATCAGTAGTGGCAGCGACCTTGTCCTGATTGCCGTGGGCGTTCTCGGTGTCTCTGCGGCGCTTGAAACCTTTCCCTCTCTCCAAATGCTCTTGCAGGCCGCAGGCGTGGCCCTGCTCCTCGGTCACGCTGTGCACGCGGCGTGTGCTGCATCAAAAGGGTCCTCTGCAGTTCTTGTCTCTGCGACCCAAGAGGCCAACGGAAGTTGGGTGCGCCGCCTCTTGGTGATGTCTCTGGGCAACCCTGCCTCATGGCTCGATACCGTGGTCATCCTTGGATCGGTGGGGGCAGCACTACCCTCCTCAGCCAGTGTGACCTTCTCCTTGGGTGCCGTGTGCGCGTCGGTCGTGTGGTTCACCGCGTGGGTCTTTCTGGCCAGGGGCACCAGCCACTGGCTGACCTCGCCAAAGAGCTGGCAGATCGTGGATGCAGTGACGGCGATGGCCATGTTCGGCATGGCGCTCTGGCTGACCAAGGATCTTGCTGCCCTGTTCTGACCACGCACCTGCGCGTGGATCGTGTGGCGAAGTGCCCGTGTGCTCAGGCAGTTGCTTCCAAACCGCCGCCTGGATTCAAAACCTACTGCTGCTTGTGCACGTACTTGGCAAAGTTATCCAGAATGGACTGCCAACCCTGACGCTGCTGCTCGACCGAGTGCTGCTGTTCCGCGTCGAAAGTGACACGTACCTTGACACCGTTGGTTGCACGGCTGAATTCCACCACGGCACCCCGCTCACCAAACGAGTATTCAATGAGCTGGTGTGGAACGACTTTCGTATAGGTGCCCGCAAAGTCAAAGCCAAAGCTGCCGTCCTTGGCTTCCATGCGGGATGAGAACGAGCCTCCCTCGCGCAAGTCCACCGTGGACTGTGTGGTGTGCCAGTCGTCTGATGCTGCGTTCCATTGCTTGATGTCCTCTGGCGTCGTGTAAGCGCTCCAGACCCGGTCGATGGGAGCGTTGACAGTGGTTTCCACGGTGATCTTCATGCGGCCTCCTTGTGTGCTGGTTCACCAGTATGCGATGCAAGAGCTTGGCGGTCGAAGCAAAACGAGGGGATCGAATGGGTCGGATCGCAGGAGTCAGGTCTTGCAATTTGCCCCTAGAACCCGCTCGCGTCGAACTGACTCAAGACCAAATCGCCCGCTAGCGCTTGATAGACGGGCGCATGCAGTATCAAAACGATAGCAAAACGCTTTGATCGCACCAGCGCGGCTACCAAGGCAGCTTGTCCCCGCTGTACGCATAAAACCCGCCCGTTTCTTCCACAGGCACCCTATCCAGCACCCGCAACATATCCCCCGCCGCATCAGCAGCCGGGCGGCCAATTTCTGCGCCATTGAACGGAGCCGACAAGGCTGAATTGACGGTGCCTGGGTGCAGCGCTACCAGCACGGCCTGCGGGTAGGTACGGGCCACTTCGATGGACGCGGTTTTGACCACCATGTTGAGCGCGGCCTTGCTGGCGCGGTAGCTGTACCAACCACCCAGGCGGTTGTCGCCAATGCTGCCCACCTTGGCCGACAGCACGGCCAGCAGGCTGCGGCCCTGCTTGGGCAGCAGCGGCGCAAAGTGGGCCAGCACCAGCGCGGGGCCAAAGGTGTTGGTGCGGAAGGTGGCCTCTATCTGCGCGTAGTTCAACTGGCCCAGGCGCTTTTCGGGCATGCCGTGGGGGCCGTGCAGCAGGCCTGCGGCGTGGATGATGCAGTGCCACGGGCCCTGGGCCTTGAGTTGCTGGGCGGCAGTGGCGATGGTGGCTTCGTCGTCCAAGTCCACCGCTGGGTTGGTATGACGGCCCAGCCCCACAGCCAGGGCGCAGCGTGGGTCGGCCTGCAGGTGGGCGAGAAAGGCGCTGCCGATGGCGCCGGTGGAGCCGATGACGATGACGCGGTAACCCTCGGGCAATGACTGCAAAGAGGTGAACGGCGTTGCGGTGGGCTGAGCTTGTGACATGGCGCGGTCCGGTGAGGGTTTGATGGAGGGGCAGCAGGGGGGCTACAGCGCATCCAGCCGCGTGCGCAGACTGACAGCATGCTCACGCAGCGCATCCAGCTGCGGGCCCTGCATCTTCTGCAACTGGCGGTACACCATGCCGAGGCGAAAGTTGTTGCCCAGCGTGCCTTCGTTGCGCACAAAAAAGTCCCAGTAAAGCGCGTTGTACGGGCAGGCGCGCTCACCCACTTTTTGCTTTTTGTCGTAGTGGCAGCCGCTGCAGTAGTCGCTCATGCGGTCGATGTAGGCGGCGCTGCTCACATAGGGTTTGGTGGCCAGCAGGCCGCCGTCGGCAAACTGGCTCATGCCCACGGTGTTGGGCACTTCCACCCATTCGAAGGCGTCGATGTACACGCCCAGGTACCAGCGGTGCACGGCGGCAGGGTCAAGCCCCGCCAGAAGCGCAAAGTTGCCGATGACCATGAGACGCTGGATGTGGTGGGCATACGCATGCTCCAGCGACTGGCCCACGGCGTGCTGCATGCAGCGCATACGGGTTTGGCCCGTCCAGAACCATTCGGGCAGCGGCATGCTGTGGCCAAGGGCGTTGCGCTCGTCGTAGCCGGGCATGTGGGCCCAGTAGATGCCGCGTACGTATTCGCGCCAGCCGAGGATCTGGCGGACAAAGCCCTCCACCGCAGGCAGGGGCGCAGCGCCTGCGTGGTACGCGGCCTGGGCGCGTTGCACCACCTCGTGCGGGCACAGCATTTTGGTGTTGAGTGCGAAGGACAGCAGCGAGTGAAAGAGCCGCGCGCTCTTGGTGCTCATGGCGTCTTCATACGCGCCAAAGTCGGGCAGCGTGGTGGTGATGAAGTGGTCGAGCCACGCCAGTGCCTCGGCCCGGTTCAGCGGCCAGCGCAGCGCGTGGGCCTGCGGGTTGCCAAAGCTTTGCACGCCCGCGGCCTGGATGGTGGCCCACAGGGCGCTGTGGTCGTGCGTGGGGCGGTCGTCAGGCGGCAAAGCAGGCGTGCCGGGCCAGGGCTTGCGGTTGTCGTGGTCGTAGTTCCATTGGCCGCCTTCAGGCTCGCCAGCCTCGTCGATCAGCACGCTGTGGCGCTGGCGCATGCGGCGGTAGAAGTGCTCCATGAGCCACTGCTTGCGACCCTTGAACACTTCGGCCATCTCAGTGCGGGTGGTGTAGAAGTGCTCGCTGCTGACGGCTTGCACGGCAAAGGGTTGCTCTGCACCCCAGGTGCGCAGTTGCTCGTCCAGCCGCCATTCGTCGGGGTGCTGGTATTGCAGCGTCTGCGCGCCATAGTGGGCCATCAGGGCAGCCAGGTTGTCGGGGATGGACTGGCGGTTGCTGGGGTCGTCAATCGCCACGTAGCGCACGCGGTGACCGGCTTCGCGAAGGTGGCGGGCCAGGTCGCGCATGGCGGCGAAGATGGCGAGGATTTTTTGCGCGTGGTGCAGCACGTAGTCGGTCTCTTGCCGCACTTCCATCAACACGTAGACAACGCCGTCGTCCTGCGTGGCAAACCATGAATGCTCGGGGTTGAGCTGGTCGCCCAGCAGCAGGCGCAGCGTGTGGGCACGCTGTGGGGTGGAGGGTTGCGGCGTGGTCATGCTGTGCCCCACATGCGGCGGTAGCTGCCGTCGGCGTCGTGGTCTTGCGCCTGCTTGATGGGGTTGAAGCGGCGCCCCCCGCGCGGGTCGGTGCCGCGCCCGGCGATGTAGAGCCAGTTGGCCTGGTTGCTGTACACGTCGTAGTCCACCAGTTGCGATTCAAACCATGCAGCGCCTGCGCGCAAGTCGCCCCGCAGGTCATAAATGAGGTAGCTGGCCACCACCTGACGCAGGCGGTTGCTGAGGTAGCCTGTGGCGGCCAGCTCGCGCATGGCGGCATCGACCAGGGGCTGGCCGGTATCGCCCCGGCACCAGCGCTCAAAACCGCGTGGGTTGTGTGGGGCGGGTGGCAGCTCTGACAAGCCGCGCGCCCGGTACAGCGCCGCGCCGTATTGCAGGTGCAGCAACCGAAAGTAGTCGCGCCACAGCAGCTCAAACCACAGCCAGTAGGTGCCATCGTTGGCACCGTGGTCACGCTCAAAGGTTTTCAGATCGGCATCAATCTGGCGCGGAGACAGCGCGCCGGTAGCCAACCAGGGCGAGAACTTGCTGGAGTAGTCCAGCCCCGTGAGCCCGTTGCGTGTGTCCTTGTAGCTGTGGGGCAGCTTGCGGGCCAGGTACTGCGCCAGGTGGGCCAGCGCAGCGGACTCGCTGCCGTCGCAAGCGGGCGTTCCGTACGGGAAGGATGAACGGACATCGCTGCCCTGCGGTGGTGCGGGTTGCAGGATGGCTGCGGCGCCCTGCTCTGCACCCACCGCCTGCAACACGGGTGCGGGCACGTCAGGTTGCGGCAGCAGCCGGGCGGGTGCAGGCAATGGCACAGCGGGGGTGATGCCTGCGCGCTCTACCTTTTGGCGGAAGGTGGTGAACACGCCGGGCAACTGGTCTACCGGCCATGGCATGCGTGCCGGGGGCAGCAGGCTGCTGTGCCACACGGCGCGCACCTGCAGGCCAGCGGCGCGCAGTGCAGCCACCTCGGCCTGTTCGTAGGGGGCGGCAATGTCTTCGCACACCACGGTGGTGGCACCCACGGCCTTTGCCAGCTGCGGCAAGGCGGTGGCGGGAGGGGCTTGGCAGATGAGCAGTGGGTTGCCCAGTGCGCTCATCTGCCCTTGCAGACCGCGCAGTGCGGCGGCGGTGAAGGCGCGGCGGTGCGCGCACACACGGGCAAAGCCCCAGGGCGTGGATTCATCAGGCGCAGGCAGGCACACCACAGGCAGCAGGTGCGTGGCACCACTGGTGAGGGCTGCACGCAGCGCGGGTTGGTCGTGCAGGCGCAGGTCGTTGCGGAACCAGAACAGC
The DNA here is from genome assembly GCF_037101375.1 of Acidovorax sp. DW039. Lineage (NCBI taxonomy): Bacteria > Pseudomonadati > Pseudomonadota > Betaproteobacteria > Burkholderiales > Comamonadaceae > Acidovorax > Acidovorax sp. DW039. The sequence goes on from NZ_AP029019.1 coordinate 3,123,574, forward strand.
ACGGTGCTCATGCGGCGCCCTCCCCTGCGGACTTCTCGCTGCGCTTGCGTTCGGTGCGGCAGCGGTCAGAGCAGTACTTCACCTCGTCCCACACCTTTTCCCACTTCTTGCGCCAGGTAAAGGGCAGGCCGCAGTGTTGGCAGGTCTTTTGCGGAAGGTCGGATTTTTTGCGCATGCGCATGGTTCAAAAGTCCAGGGTTTGCTGCTGGGGGTGCTGGACGGCGTTGCGCGCGCGGGCCTGGGCACGCGCCCGTGCGCTGCCGCCATCGCGAAACTGGCGGGAGCCGTGCTTTTCCACAATCGCAGCCTGGGCGGCGCGCACAGCGGGCTGGGCGCGCAGGCCGTGCACACGGGCCTTGGCGGTGCGGGTGGCGGTGTCCAGGTCTACCAGCGGCACGGCAATGTCGTGGCCCACGCGCACGCCGCAGCGGGCCTGCACATCGGGCGGCATGCGCCAGGGCTCTAGCAGCCAGGCATCGGGCACGCGGCGCAAGGCGGGCAGCCACTGGCGCACAAAGTGGCCGTGGGGATCATGGTCTTGCGCCTGCTTGATGGGGTTGTAGACGCGGGTGGTGTTGATGCCGGTGGTGCCCGCCTGCATTTGCATCTGGCTCCAGTGGATGCCGGGCTCGTAGTCCAGAAACTGGCGGGCCAGCCACTCGCCCACGGGCCGCCAGTGCAGCCACAGCGGGTACGAGGCCACCGACACCAGCATGGCCCGCATGCGGAAGTTGATCCAACCCGTCTCGCGCAGCATGGCCACACAAGCGTCCACCATGGGCCAGCCGGTACGCCCGGCGACCAGGGCATCGAAGTGAGCGGGGTTCCATTCGCCTTCGCGCAGGCCGTTGTAGCCACGGTGCAGGTTGTGGTGCTCCAGCGCGGGCTCGGATTCGAGCTTTTGGATGAAATGGCAGTGCCAGTGCAGACGGCTCATGAAGGCGGCGAGCCCCTTGCGCTGCCAGGCGGCTCCAGGCTCGGTGCTGCCTTTGAGCTGTTGCTGGCGGCGCTGGGTGGCCTGCACCACCTCGCGCATGCCCAGGCAACCCAGAGCCAGGTAGGGAGACAGGCGCGAGCAGGCACTGGGCGCGGTCAGCGGCGATGAGATGCCGCCCCTATAGCCCTGGCTGCGCTCTGCCAAAAATTCTTGCAGCACGCGCAGACCTTCTTTGCGGCCACCTCGCTGGCGCTGGGGTGGGTCGTGCGCAGCCAAGCCCAGCGCGGCCCCGCTGGGCCAGGGCTGTGCGGGCCACGGCAGTGTGCGGCTTTGCACGGCCTCTGGCGCGGGGGCGGGCACCACGGGCGTATGCATGAAGGCCTGCCAGTGCTGGTGCCAGTCACCACGCGAGCGCAGGCGGCGCACCACGCCGTGCTGCGGCCATTCGCGCCAAGCCACGCCCTGCGTGCGGCACCAGCGGCCCACGGCCAGGTCGCGGGCATAGGTATGGGCGTTGCCCGTTTCTTCGTGTGCCACCAGTGTGTGGAAGGGGGCCAGCGCGTGCAGGCGGGCCAGCACGTCCACCACCTCGCCCACGGCCACCTGCAGCGTGGCACCGCGCCGCTGCAGAGCTTGGGCCAGGTCGTGCAGGCTTTCTTGCACAAAGTGGTAGTGCTGCAGGGCCGCATCGGGCTGCGCCCACAGGCTGGGCTCGACGACATACAGGCACAACACCGGGCCACTGGCGGCAGCATGGTGCAGCGGCGCGTGGTCGTGCACGCGCAAGTCGCGTTTGAACCAGACGACGGTGTAGCTCATGCCCTGCCCTGCCCTGCCCTGCCCTGCGCCGCTCTGGCCCCGTCAGCCCGCCATCAGCCCACCACGGCGCGGGCCAGGGATTGGCCGCTGAGCCATGCGCCCTCGACCTTGCCGCCGCTGATCCAGTCGCCGCACATGCCCAGTTGCGCGTCAGCATCCCACCAGTAGCCCAGCGTGAGGGCGGGCTCGGTGTCGGCATAGCGCCAGCGGTGCGCGGTGGCTTGCACCTGCGTGGGTGCGGGGCCGCCCAGCGCCTGGAAGGCGGCGAGCAAGGTGGGGGTCACGCTGTCGGCGGTGTCTTCAATGTGGGCATCGCTCCACTCGGGGCTGGCGTGCAACAACCAGGTCTCAGTGCCGGCGGGGGCCGTGCGGCCGGGCTTGCTGCTGTCGCGCGCCACCCAGCGCAGCGGGCCGGTGTTGATAAAGGCACCGTCCCACGCCAAGGCCACGGGCGCAGCACACCGCACCATCACCGCCCAGCTGCCGCGCATGCGTGCGCTGGCGGCCACCGCAGCGCCCGTGGCGGCCACAGGTTGCAGCAGGGGCACGGCTTGCGGGGCGGGCACGGCCAGCAGCACGGCGCTGTAGCGCTGCGCGTGCAGGCCGTGTTCGGCCGAGGTGATGGCCCAGCCATCGGCATGACGCTCCAGCTTTTTTACCGTGGTTTGCCACTGCGCCAGCGCCCTATTGCCCGCCTGCTGCAGGCCCTGCACCAGCCAGCCCGCAGGCGATGTCATGCGGGGGGTGCCCACAAAGCGCTCCAGCGGGGTGGCGGGCGTGGTCCACGCGGTGCCGTCAAAGCTGGCAAGGCGTGCGTCCCACAGTGCGGCCACACCGGCCTGCTGCCAGCGGGCGACTTCAGCGCGGAACTGCGGATCGCGTGCAGTGAAGTACTGCGCGCCGTGGTCGCACTGCCAGGGGCCAGCCGCGTCTTCGGCGCGGCGCGTGCTCATGCGGCCAGACGGGCCCCGGCTTTTGTCGAACACATGCACGGTGTGCCCCGCCTGCAGCAGGGCCTGTGCGCACGACAGGCCCGCCAGGCCTGCGCCGATGACGGCGATGGGAAGTTTGGGAATGGGTGCGCTCATGGCTGCGGATCGGTGCGGTCGTGGGTCACCCAGATGAGGGCCTGCGTGTCGATGCCCAGTGCCTGGGCGCGGGCGATGAGCTGCTCGCGCACAGCGGGGGCCAGTTGCTTGGTGCGCGACAGAATCCAGCAGTAACTGCGGTCTGGCCCCACCACCAGCGCCCATTGGTAGTCGGCATCGAGCGCGGCCACGTGGTAGCCGCCGTAGAACGGGCCAAAGAACGAGACCTTGAGTGACGCGGTGTTGGTATCGCCGGTGAACTTGGCCTTACCTTCGGCCTGGCGCCAGTCGTTCTTGCCCGTGTCAAAACCCCGGTTGAGCACACGGACGCTGCCGTCGCCCTGGCGCTGGTAGGTGGCAGACACATCGGTCATGCCCCGCTCAAAAGAATGGTCGAGCCGCGCTGCCTCGTACCACTTGCCTTCGTAACGGGTCAGGTCAAACGGTGTGACCGGGGTGATGCCCTGGGGCGGCTGCGTGGACGAGCAACCGGCCAGCAAGGCCGCAGCGCCCAAGGCGGCAACCAGAACAGACCGGCGATGAATGGGGTGGGATGAAGGCATAGAAACCAATCAGTCACAAAACAAACCGAATGGTAAACCCAAACCACCGCAGTTGCCCCCAAAGGGCCAACAGGCGCTGCCAGCGCGCCGAGCACCCGCGCAGGTCAGCACCTAAAATGGGGCGCATGACCCTCAAGATCACCGTCTATTCCAAATCCGCCTGCCCCCAGTGCGAATCGGCCAAAAGCCTGCTCAAAGCGCGCTCGTTGCCCTACGAAGAAATCAAGATTGACGACGAAGCCGAGCGCCTGGCCTTCTACGCCAAGTGCGGCCCCGCAGTGCGGCAAATGCCTCAGGTTTTCATCAACGACCAGCGCGTGGGCGGGCTGACGGGCCTGCAGGCAGCGCTCAAGCAACTGGGCCTGTAAAGCCTGGGAACATGCCTGCTAGCCGCGCTGCAGAATGCCGGGCAGCAGCGGGCGGCTCAGGCGCTGGCACCACCACTTGAACGCCTCGCCGGTGGTGCCAGACTTCCACGCCAGCCAGAAGGTCTCTTCGGCCCTGGGTTCCTCCACCGGCACCTCCACCAGTCTTCCCTCCTCCAGTTCGGCCCCTACACAGGCCTTGGGCACAAATCCATGGCCCAGCCCCGCCACCTGGCAGGCAATCTTGGCCTGCATGGAAGGCACCGTGATGCGCCGCTGGCCTGACAGCAGCCCCACCGTACGATCGGTCAGCGACCGGGCCCCATCCCCCACCACCACCGCCGTGTGCTCCAGCAGATCACTGCGGCGCAGCGGGCGGTCTGGACGGCCCAGGCGGGCGAGCGGGTGGGTGGGTGCCACGCAGAACACGAACTCCAGCGACCCCACATCCACGGCCTTGTAGCCGCCGCCCGCAGGGCCCTCGCCTGCCGCCAGAATCAGGTCTGCACGTCCGTCACGGAGTGCCTCCCAGGTGCCGGTCAGGGCTTCGCAACCAATGCGCAGCCGGGTGCCGCAGTTCAGATCTTCAAACGCGCAAATGTCCTGGTTGAAGGCGCTGGTGGGGATCAGCGAATCGTGCACCAGCCGCACCTCCGATTCAAACCCCGTGGCAATTTGCCGCATGCGTGATTCAAGCTGCCTTGCAGACACCAGCAGCCAGCGGCCCTCTTTCAGCATTTCTTGCCCCGCCGCCGTGAGCGTGACCCTGGGGCCATTGCGCACGAACAGCGCCAGCCCCAGTTGCTCCTCCAGCTTGCTCACGCTGTAAGAAATGGTGGACGGCACCTTGTGCAGGTGCTCCGACGCGCCCGCAAAGGAGCCAAACCGTGCAATGGCATCGACCAGCTCGATGGCTTCCAGCGTCAGTTTCAGCATGGTTTTTTCCTTGATTTGAATCATCGAAATTATCGATGATGAACCGCCAAACGTTTCAACCTTGACCGCAGTCAAAACCCAGATACTTTCTCCATCGCAACACGAAATACACGCTGAAACGGCGAGAAGCCGCCAGGTAACGCAGTGTGAATTTCATCGAACCCAAGGAAAGGAATTTCACCATGCTAGACATCCGCAGATCCCACCAACGCGGCAATGCAAACCACGGCTGGCTCCGCTCGCGTCACACGTTTTCGTTCGGGCATTACCACGATGCGCAGCAGCAGGGCTTTTCCGATCTGCTCGTCATCAACGATGACCGTGTAGCCCCCGGCCAGGGCTTTGGCACCCACCCCCACCGCGATATGGAAATTTTCTCGTATGTGCTGGAGGGTGCGCTGGAGCACAAGGACTCGATGGGCACAGGCTCTGTCATCCGCCCTGGCGACGTGCAGATGATGAGCGCGGGCACCGGTGTGCGCCACAGCGAGTTCAACCACTCGCATGAGGAAGGCGTGCACTTCCTGCAAATCTGGATCGTGCCCGGCAAGGCTGGCGTGGCCCCCCGCTACCAGCAGGTGCACTTCAGCGACGAAGAAAAGCGCGGCAAGCTGCGCCTGATCATCTCGCCCGAGGGTGACCAGGGCTCTCTGGCCGTGCACCAGGATGCCAGGGTGTATGCCGCACTGCTGCATGGCGAAGAAACTGCCAGCCTGGATGTAGGCCCTGACCGCCATGTGTATGTGCATGTGGCTCGCGGCAGCTTGGAAGTGAACGGCGAACGGCTGGAGGAAGGCGACGGCGCCCGCATCCGCAACGCAGGCGCACTGCAGTTTGCCAAGGGGCAAGACGCAGAAGTGCTGGTGTTTGACCTGCGGCCACAAGAGCTGCCAGCCATGCCCCGGTAACCCCGCAAGCTTTGGACAGGCGCAGCGAGGCACTACGCAGCACTGCGCCGGTTCAGACCGATGAAGTGAGCCCCGGCGGCGTATTGCCAGCCCCCGGCTCACCCATCACCCCCCATTTTTTGAAAAGGACGCCAAAGCCGGCAGGACATTGCTCGCCCCCACGAAGCACATGCACGGCCTCGCCCCAGCGCCGAAAGACAACCATGCCAACACAAAGCACCTGTTCCTTTTTTGCAGCTTTAAGGCAGCGAGCACTGCCCGCTTCCGGGGCCGGTGCGGCCGCTCTGGCCGGCGCGTTGAGCCCACTCTGAATCTACGGAGCACAGCACCAGCGCTGCGCCTGTCGATACCCCCTCCCATCCCTTCCACTTTTTCAGGAGTTCATCATGACCATTACCGCAAAAGCAACCCCCGGCGCACGTCTGCTCAACCCCAAGGATCACACGTTGATCCTGATCGACTTCCAGTCGCAAATGGCATTCGCAACGCACTCCATCGATGCCGTCAACCTGCGTACCAATGCATCCTTGGTGGCCCAGGCTGCAGCAGGGTTTGGCGTATCGACCATCCTGACCACGGTGGCGGAAAAGAGCTTCTCCGGCCCGATGTTTGACGAGGTGACAGCCCCCTTCCCCGGCCAGCAGATGCTGGACCGCACCTCCATGAACACCTGGGAAGACGCAGCAGTGATCGCAGAAGTCAACCGCATCGGCAAGCCACGCATCGTGCTGGCAGGTCTGTGGACCAGCGTGTGCATCGTCGGCCCCGCCCTGTCGGCGCTGGACCAGGGCTTTGAGGTGTACGTGATCACCGACGCTTGCGGAGACGTGTCTGCAGAAGCCCACAACCGCGCAGTGGAGCGCATGGTGCAAGCCGGTGCGCAACCCATGACATCGCTGCAATACCTGCTGGAGCTGCAGCGTGACTGGGCACGTGGCGAAACCTACGACCTGACCACAGGCATTGCGAAGAAGGTAGGTGGTGCATACGGCATTGGCATCAACTACGCCAAGACCATGTTCAACGCCCACGAAGGCTGATGAGAGGGCCGGCCGTGAAGACATACCTCCTGTCTGCCGCTGCCGGCCTGCTGGTCGGCGTCATCTACAGCCTCTTGAACGTGCGCTCGCCTGCTCCACCACTCATCGCTCTGCTGGGGCTGCTGGGAATGCTGGTGGGTGAGCAGGTGATTCCGGTAGGCAAGAAGTTGCTGGGCGGCAGCACCTTCAGCACCGCATGCCATGAGACCAAGGCCACGGCTTCCGTGCTGGGCCACTTGCCAGGCCGACAAGCGCCAGACGCCCCCGCCCAGGACAAGCAGGCCTGACCGCCTGGTGGTCCATACGCCATGCCGAGCGGGCGCTGCCGTAGGGGCGGCACCGCACCGGCATTTCCTGAAAGAATACCCATGACATCCCGTCGAAACATCCTGAACGCCGCGACGACCGTGGCACTGGGTAGCCTGTTGGGGCACAGTGCCTCTGCAGCCGAACACCAAGGAGCCACCATGTCCGATTCGCATCCCGACGCCATATTCTTCAACGGCCAAATCACCACGCTGGACCGCAGCAAACCCACGGCCAGCGCCGTCGCCGTCAAGGCGGGCCGCTTCGTGGCCGTGGGCGATGACCACGAAATTCTGGCACTGGCAGGAGACCGCACCCGGCGCATCGACCTCCAGCGCAAAAGCGTGCTGCCAGGGCTGTTCGACAACCACACCCATGTGGTGCGCGGCGGGCTCAACTACAACATGGAGCTGCGCTGGGACGGTGTGCGCTCGCTGGCCGATGCGCTGGACATGCTCAAGCGGCAAGTGGCCATTACCCCCGCGCCGCAGTGGGTGCGCGTGGTGGGCGGGTTTACCGAGCATCAATTCGTCGAAAAGCGCCTGCCCACGCTGCAGGAGATCAATGCCATCGCACCGGATACACCCGTGTTCCTGCTGCACCTGTATGACCGCGCACTGCTCAACGGCGCGGCGCTGCGCGCTGTGGGCTACACCAAGGACACGCAGGCGCCCCCTGGCGGCGAGATTGTGCGTGACGCAAGCGGCAACCCCACCGGCCTGTTGCTGGCCAAGCCCAATGCCACCATCCTCTACGCCACCCTTGCCAAGGGGCCCAAGCTGCCGCTTGACTACCAAATCAATTCCACACGCCACTTCATGCGTGAACTCAACCGCCTGGGCGTGACGGGCGTGATTGACGCGGGCGGCGGCTTCCAGAACTACCCCGAGGATTACGAGGTGATCCAGAAGCTGGCTGATGCCGACCAGATCACCGTGCGCCTGGCCTACAACCTGTTCACGCAAAAGCCCAAGCAGGAGAAAGAGGACTTTCTCAAGTGGACGTCATCGGTCAAGTACAAGCAGGGTGACGACTATTTCCGCCACAACGGCGCGGGCGAGATGCTGGTGTATTCGGCAGCCGACTTTGAGGACTTCCGTGTGGAACGCCCCGACATGCCGCCGCAGATGGAGAGCGAGCTGGAAGAGGTCGTGCGCGTGCTGGTCCAGAACCGTTGGCCTTGGCGCCTGCATGCCACGTATGACGAGACCATCTCGCGCGCGCTGGATGTATTCGAGAAGGTGCACCGTGATACGCCACTCACCGGCATCCACTGGTTTTTCGACCATGCAGAGACCATCTCCGACAAATCGATAGACCGTATTGCGGCGCTGGGAGGCGGCATAGCCGTCCAGCACCGGATGGCCTACCAGGGCGAATACTTCATCGAGCGCTACGGTGCCCGGGCGGCAGAGGCCACACCTCCGGTCAAGCGCATTCTGGAAAAAGGTGTCAAGGTTTCGGCTGGTACCGATGCCACGCGCGTGGCCTCGTACAACCCCTGGGTCTCTCTGTCATGGATGATTACCGGCAAGACGCTGGGCGGCACACAGCTGTACCCGCAACGCAACCTGCTGGACCGCGAGACGGCCTTGCGCATGTGGACCGAAAACGTGGCCTGGTTCAGCAATGAAGAGGGCAAGCGTGGCCGCATTGCCGTGGGCCAGCTGGCCGACTTCATCGTGCCCAGCAAGGATTTCTTCAAGGTGCCCGAGGACGAGATCTCGTTCCTGACCTCACACCTCACGGTGGTTGGCGGTCGAGTGGTTTACGGCGAGGGCGATTTTGCCCGGCATGACGACAACCCGCTGCCCCCGGCCATGCCCGACTGGTCGCCGACCCGGCTGTTCGGCGGTTATGCCGGATGGGGTGACCCGGAAGGTGCGGGCAAGAACTCGCTCCATCCGGTGCGCTATCGCAACATGGCTGCCGCCTGCGGCTGCGGCACAAGCTGCGGGATGCATGGCCACAACCATGCCGACGCATGGGCGTCCAACGTGCCGTCCTCTGATCCGAAGAGCTTCTTTGGGGCACTGGGTTGCTCTTGCTGGATGGCCTAAAGCAAAAGGTCCTTCCTGAGCCGCGGTTCGGCGTTCCCCTCACGCTCTTTGAGAGGGGCACGCAGAGCCGCGCATGACCGCACAAGACACCGAGGAGAAATGCGTTGACTACCTCAACCTACGGCGTTCAGGAGCGCCTGACCAGCGTGATGCGCCCCGTTTTCGGTAGCGCTGCCATGCGCTTTGTGGGCTATCTGGGCCTGTGCGCGGCCTATCTGCAGGGGGGCCTGACCAAGCTCACCTCTTTTTCCGGGGCCATGGCTGAGATGCAGCACTTCGGGTTGGTGCCTGCACCGCTGTTCGCGGTGCTGGTGATCGTTCTGGAGCTGGGCGCCTCGGTGCTGATTCTGGTGGGCCGCTGGCGCTGGCTGGGTGCGCTAGCCCTGGGCTGCTTCACCTTGCTGGCCACGATGCTGGCCCTGCGCTTCTGGGAGCTGCCCCTGGGCCCCGAGCGCTTCATGACAACCAATTCATTTTTTGAACATCTGGGTCTGGTCGGCGGCTTTGTGCTGGTGGCCTGGCACGACCTGCGAGGTGACCATGCCGCCCAATGATTCGCACAAGCCGCCACCCCACGCAGGCGCAGCAGCGCAGCCAAAACCCGGCAGCGCCTTTGCGGCACTCCGGTTCCCGGTGTTTGCCGTGCTGTGGACCGCCACCGTGCTCGGCAACATTGGCACCTTCATGCGCGATGTGGCCAGCGCCTGGATGGTGACAGAGCTTTCATCAAGCCCCACGGCCGTGGCTCTGATCCAGACCGCGGCCACACTGCCGGTGTTTCTGCTGGCCATTCCTGCGGGCGTGCTGTCAGACATTCTGGACCGGCGGCGCTTCCTCATCGGCGTGCAGGTGCTGCTGGCATGCGTCAGTGGTGCGCTGCTGGTGCTGGCAGCCACCCATGCGCTGACGGTGGAGTGGCTGGTGGCGCTGACCTTCCTGGGCGGTGTGGGCGCAGCCCTCATGGGGCCCAGCTGGCAGTCCATCGTGCCAGAGCTGGTTCCACGCAGCGAACTCAAGGGCGCCGTGGCGCTGAACTCGCTGGGCGTCAACATTGCACGGTCGGTGGGCCCGGCGGCCGGTGGTCTCCTGCTGGCCAGCTTTGGGGCCGCTACGGCCTACGGGCTGGATCTGCTGAGCTATGCCTTTGTGATTGGCGCACTGTGGTGGTGGCGGCGCGCGCCCTCCACCCGCAGCGGGCTGGACGAACACTTTGGGGGTGCACTGCGCGCAGGAATGCGCTTTGCGCGTGCCAGCCGGGCACTGCATGTGGTGCTGCTGCGTGCTGCGGTGTTCTTTGCATTCTCCAGCGCGGTGTGGGCGCTGCTTCCGCTGGTGGCCCGCCGCATGCTGGGTGGCGGGGCGGGCTTTTATGGCGTGTTGCTGGGTGCCGTGGGTGCTGGCGCCATCGCGGGTGCGGTATGCCTGCCGCGCCTTCGCCAGCGCTGGGGGGCGGACCAGCTGGTGCTGGGCGCGTCGATGAGCGCGGCGGGGGTGATGACGGTGCTGTCGCTGGCGCCGCCGCAGTGGGCTGCCGCCTTGCTCATGCTGTTGCTGGGCATGGGCTGGATTGTTGCTCTCACAACGCTCAACGGCGTGGCTCAGTCGGTTCTGCCCAACTGGGTCCGGGGGCGGGGCCTGGCCATCTACCTGATGGTGTTCAACGGTGCCATGGCAGCTGGCAGCCTGGGCTGGGGCCTGGTGGCCGCAAGCCTGGGGCTGGCCCCTGCCTTGTGGCTGGGCGCGGCGGGCTTGGTGGGCGCGGCCCTCCTGGCGCACCGGATGCGATTGCCACAGGGCGAAGCCGACCTGCAACCCTCCAACCACTGGCCGGAGCCGCTGGTGGCAGAACCTGTGCCGCATGACCGCGGCCCGGTCATGGTGCAGATCGAGTACCAGATTGCCCCCCATGAGAAAGCTGCATTCACCCAAGCCATGCAGGCCGTGGGCGAGGAACGCCGCCGGGACGGAGCGTACGCCTGGGGGATCGCAGAACAAACCGGCGAACCTGGCCGGGTGATGGAATGGTTTCTGGTGGAGTCGTGGGCAGAGCACATGCGCCAGCACGCCAGGGTGTCGCAGGCAGATGCCGACCTGCAGGCTGCGGCACAGCGCTTTCACCAAGGGCCGGGGCGTCCTGCAGTGCACCATTACCTGGCACTTCACCCCACCAGCCCTTCAGGTTCGTGACCGTCCTACAAGCAGATCGCCCAAGGCGTGCTGCAATACGGCACAGTAATTCGCAGGCGAGCCCACTGGGCTGCGCCACTTTTTCAAAATCTCTTTCAAGGATTCAACGGATGGAAACCGGAATTCACACCATGTCCGACCTGTTTGACCAACTGGGCCTGCCCTCGGACGAGGCATCGATGACGACCTTTATCGCCACGCACCGCGCAACAGCCGTCAATTTCACCTTGCCAGACATTGCAGTGTGGACACCCGCGCAGGCCAAGTTTCTGCGCGAAGCCATTGCCGCTGATGCAGACTGGGCGATTCCCGCAGAGCAACTGAGCCAGGCGCTGGGCTGTGGCCCAGGGCCCCGAGGTTAAAGAAGCGGCGACTTCACAGCTTCTGCCCGCGCCAAAAAGTCATCCACCAGCGCGTAGTGCTCGGGCACATTCAGCGCTGGGGCGTGGCCGCAGCCGGGTACTTCCACCACCTGCAGCAGGCCCTTGGCGCCGGGGCCACGGCGGTGCATTTCTTCAATGGTGTCGGGCAGCACCAAGTCTGAATCGACGCCGCGCAGGCACAGCACAGGAATGTTCAGCCTGTCGTAGTGGTGCCAGATCAGGTAATCGTTTTCGTGGTGAGTGAACTGCTGGACCATGGCAGGGTCGTAGTGCGGCGTCACGCGCCCATCGAGCAGGCGGCGGGTGGATGTCTCGGTCAACCGGCGCCACTGCGCATCGCTGAGCCAGCCGTAGGGCTTGTAGACCTGCCGGAAGAAGGTCTCCAGCTCGGCCACCGTGTCAAACGCGGGGGGCTGCCCGGCATAGGCCTTGATGCGCTCCAGTGCGGCATCGGCCAAGCGGGGAGCGTTGTCGTTGAGCAGCAGGCTGCCGATGCGCCCGCGCAAGCCAGGTTCAAACACCCCCGCCGCGCACACAGTGCCGATGGCGCCCCCCATGGAGGTGCCCACCCAGTGGGCACGGTCAATGCCCAGCTGGTCGAACAGCTCAGCAGCAATGCGCGCATAAAAAGCCAGCCGGTAGTCCTGCGCGGGCTGGCGGCTCCACTGGCTCAATCCACGGCCCAAAGTGTCGGGGCAGATGACCCGGTAGCGGTCTGCCAGGTGTTCGGCCAGGTCGTCCATGTCACGCCCGGTGCGCGCCAGGCCGTGCCACGCGATCACCACCGGCGCGTCGGGCGCGCCCCATTCGGTGTAGTGGATTTCATAACCAGCACAGGTGGCGTAGCGTGAGATGGGAGACATGGAAAGAACCTGAAAAAAGGCAAAAAGCTGAGGCCGTGCGCGGGGCAACCTGCCCCGCGCACGGCGCTATCGATCAGTCGGGAATGGCAATGGCACCCTCAGTGATGCTGATGGCATTGCCTGCGACCGGTGTAGCAGCCAGAGGGGGCAAATTGGCAGCGCTGATGGCAGGCGCACTGCCAGGCGTGCCGCCGCGCGGCACCGTGCGCACCACCTGGCTGGCGGGCAGCGCTTTGCCGCTGGAGAGATGGTCGTACATGGCATCTAAAGCACGGTTCAGATACACATGCAGCGGCACATAGCGTGTGTCGTAGCCGGGCAGCACGGTGGGCAGGCCAATGAAGCTGTCGAAGTGCTGGGCGTTGGTCACCTCCACATAGCGCAGCTTGCTGGCATTGCCTTCCACCTTGCGGTTGAGGGCTGCGTAGGGCCGCGACGTGTGGCTGACGGGCAGCAGCGCATCGGCGCGGCCGTGCACGATGATGGCGGGCTTGCCACGCAGGTTGCCATTGCGGCGGGTTTCGTCCAGGCCTGCCTGCAGCTTCCTGGCTGCGGCATCGCTGCCGGTGACCAGGTTGCGCAAACACAGCGCGCCCGCAGTGTTCCAGTCGGCCAGGCCGCTGGCAGACACCGACAAAAAGTCGCGCCCTGCCCCCAGCTTGCCGTTGTTGTTGATGAGCTGCACGCCGCTGGAAGGCGGCACGCCATTGCCGGTGGCAAACATGCCCGCCAGCGCTGCAGGCGCCAGCGGCCCCACTGCGCCGGTGGATGTGGTGGCGGCATAGCTGTAGCCGCAGAGGTGGTCCTTCACGCTGGCGCGCGAGAGTGCGTTGGCAAAGGTGACTGCCACGGCAGGGGCTACTTCAAACGCCGCCAGGGATGCGTGCAGGTCGTTCGACTCGGGCTCCCATCCGTAGTCGCGCAGCTTTTGCAGGGCCTGCTCGGCCTGCGCCGCGGGGGTGCTGCCCGTGAGCAAGCCCGCTGCCACCAGGGCCGAGCAGCGGTTGGGTGCAATGGGCAAGGCGCTGGCGGCAAAGCCTGCGCCAAAGGCCGCAGCGTAAGGCGAGCTGCTGATGGAAGGCGCCAGCGCCGCGCAAGACTGGTAGAGGTTGGCATAGGTGGTGAAGTCCACCAGGGTCTTGCCCGTCACGGCCACGGCGGTGCTGCCGCGCTGCACCGTCACGCCGGGGTTGGCGGGCAGCTCCACAGCGGGCTCTGACACGGCCACGCCGCTGATGAGGCCCTGGGTGTCTTGCTCTGCCGCCGCAATGGCGGCGCCACCGCCATTGGAGATGCTGGATGCGATGACGATGGTGTTGGAGGGATTGAGCGTCTTGAGGCGCTGGCCGTTGTCCAGCGCGCCAAAGCGCTCGTTGAGCACGTAGTAGGCAAACTCCACCGCCTGCAGCGTGCTGCGGCCCCAGTCTTTCTCGGGGTTCTGGCCTGAGTGGGCATGCTTGAAGGCAAAGCGGTTGGGCGTGGCGGCGTTGAAGGCCGTCAGCTCGCTGGCCGACAGGCCCGCATTGAACGCGGCGGCCTTGCCCGCCGCTGCGGCCGTGGCACGGGTGCCGTCGATCAGCGGCACGGTGTCGTTTTGCAGGTCGTGCGGGGCAGCGCCGGTGCCCTTGTCCGAGTAGGCCACGGCGCAGCCGCGCTTGAGGCCCCACTCGCCCGTGCTGATGCCGCCATACACCCCGCGCGAGCCCGAGGCCGTGGCGGTGATGACGCAGGGCTTTTGCGGGTTGAAGCTGGCGGGCACCTGCACCATCAGCGTCACGTTCTGGCTGCCGCCGCCATCATCGGCAAAGGCGATGTATTCGGTGCCCGCAATCTTGCCCTCGCTGGCAGTCACATTGCCCTGGGCGTCCACGTTGGGGCCATACAGGCTGCCGTAGCCGCCTGCGGCAGTCATGTCGAGCATGGCGCGGTAGTTGGTGTGGATGGCTGCGCGCCGCAGCTCCGCCGCTGTGGGCTTGAGCGGGTCGGCATAAGCCGGGGGCGCAGCGGCTTCCAGTCCGGTTTTGCCTAGGCCTGCGGTGAGCAGGTCGTCGGCAGTGCCGTCGTAGGTGGTGGCCTTGATGGTGCCCAGATACGCGGGCTTGGTGTTGAGGTTGGCATTGCTGCCACCGCCTCCCCCACCACCGCCACAGGCAGCAAGGACAGCCGCGGCCACGGCCGCAGGAAGGAACGGGCGAACACAGGTTTTCATGCGCTTGTCTCCAGGGTTGGTTTTTGTTGCACGACCATCACACCGATTCACAACGTTGAGGCCGCGCCACGGCGCGGCCTGCCTCTCATCCCGGCCTGTGCGCTGCCGCAGCGCGCAAGCGCCCCACCACGCCGGTGGGGAAGTAATAGACCGACAGCACAAACAGCACGCCCAGCCACAGCAGCCAGCGGTCTGGCGAGAGCAAGGCGGCCAGCCAGGGCCAGCCCGCAGCGGCCTCGCTGCCCAGGCGCAGCAGGTCTTGTAGATAGCTTTGCGCCACCAGAAACAGCAGGGCACCAATGACCGAGCCGTAGAGCGTGCCCATGCCGCCGATCACGACGATGAGCAGGCAGTCCATCATGATTTCAAAACTGAGCGAGGTGTCTGGCCCGTTGTAGCGCAGCCAGAGCGCCAGCATGCAGCCCGCCAGCGTGGCAAACAGGGCTGACAGCACGCTGGACGTGGTGCGGTACACCACCACGCGGTAGCCAATGGCCTCGGCACGGAACTCGTTTTCGCGGATGGCCTGCAGCACCCGGCCAAAGGGCGAATTGACGATGCGCAGCAGCGCCAGCACCAGCACCACCGCCGCCACGAAAAGCAGGTAGTAGCAGATCAGTCGCCCATCCACCGTCACGCCCAAAAACGGATCGTCAAACGGCTCAAAGCTCGGCGACAGCACCTCTGGCACCTTGAAGGTGAGGCCGTCTTCGCCCCCGGTGATGTCCGACAGCTGCGAGGCCAGTGTCTGGAACGCCGCCGCCACGGCCAGCGTGATCATGGCGAAGAAGATGGCCCGCACCCGCAGCGAGAACAGCCCCACCGCCAGCGACAGGAGCAGCGACAACAGCAGCGCCCCGCCCACGCCCACCAGCAGGGCCGACCACGTAGGCCCCATGCGCGTGGTGGCCACGGCAATGCCATAGGCCCCGATGCCAAAGAACATGGTGTGCGCAAAGCTGACGATGCCGGTGTAACCCAGCAGCAAGTCAAAGCTGGCCACCAGCACCACAAACACCAGCACCTTGGCCGCCACGTTCAGCGCCTTGACACCCGGAAACAGAAACGGCGCCAACGCCAGGCCCAGCAGCACGGCCAGCAAGATGACCGCCAGCACCTTGCTGCGCGGATAGTCGCCAGAGAGAAGTCGGTTCAACATGCTTGCGGCTCCTCAACGGTTCGTGACGGGATACACACCCTGCGGGCGCCACAGCAGGATGGCGACCATGAGCGCGATGTTGGAAAACAGCGCCACCTTGGGGGCCAGAAAGCCGGTGTAGTTGGCCATGAGCCCCACCAGCAGCGCGCCAATAAGCGCCCCGCCCGTGCTGCCCAGCCCGCCGATGATGATGACGATGAAGATCAGCACGTTGACCTGCGCGCCCATCTGCGGCACCACGTTTTGCTGGTACAGGCCCCACATCACCCCGCCCAGACCCGCCAGGGCCGAGCCCACCACAAACACAGCCACAAACAGGCGGCGGATGCGGTAGCCCAGGCTTTCGACCATCTCGCGGTCTTGCACCCCGGCGCGGATGAGCAGGCCGACCTTGGTGCGCGAAAGCGTCCACGCCAGCACGCCAAACACCACCAGGCCTACGGCCACGGCGACGAGGCGGTACTTTTCGATGGCGGCATCGCCCAGCAGCAGCGAGCCACGCATGCCTTCGGGCAGCGGCAGCGGGATTTGCTGCGGGCCCCAGATGACCTTGATGAGTTCCTCGCCAATGATCATGCCGCCCATGGTGATGAGGATCTGCTTGAGGTGCTGGCCGTACACGGGCCGCACGATGAAGCGCTCAAACGCCAGGCCCAGCGCGCCCGCCACGGCCATGGCCACCAGCATGGCGGGCAGCACGGCCACCATGTTGCGCCACAGCTCGGCCGAGCCCGTCCAGTCGCCCATCGCACCCAGCACGCTGGTGGCCACAAAAGCGCCCAGCGCAATGAACACGCCGTGGCCAAAGTTGAGCACGTCCATCAGCCCAAACACCAGCGTGAGGCCCGAGGCGATGATGAAGATGATCATGCCCATGGCCAGCCCCGCCACCGTGAGCGTGAGCCAGGTGCTGGGCGAGCCCACCAGCGGCAGCGTGACGAGCGCGAGCAGCGGCACCAGCGCCAGGGGCTTCCAGTCGAAATCGCTGGCAGTCATGCGGGCGGTCATGCTTGGCCTCCGGGTCGGGTTTGCTTCACTATTTTTTTGATAGCTGCTTGCGCTTTCTCCATAAGCGCTAGAGGGCGATTTGGTTTGAGATTCATAGCGACAGCCCCAGCAGCGACTGCTGCATTGCCTCGTCTGCCGCCAGCGCGGCCATGCTGCCCGCGTGCACCACGCGGCCGTTGTCCATCACGGCAACGTTGTCGCCCAGGCGTTTGGCGAAGTGGATGTTCTGCTCGACCAGCAGAATGGTCACGCCGCTCTTCTTGAGCTGGTCGAACGCCTCGATCATGTTGTTGATGATGGCGGGGGCCAGGCCCTTGCTGGGCTCGTCCACGATGAGCAGGTCGCGCGGCTCGATGATGGCGCGGGCCACGGCCACCATCTGCTTTTGTCCGCCGCTGAGCTTGCCTGCGGGGTGGTTCCAGAACTTCTCCACGGCCGGGAACAGCCGGAAGATCCATTGCAGCCGCGCCGCGTCCATTTGCGCTGCGTTGCTGGCCTTGCGTGCGGCCAGCAGCAGGTTTTCCTTCACCGTCAGGTCGGCAAAGATGCCCATGTTTTCGGGCACGTAGGCAATGTTGAGACCCGCAATCTGCGGTGTGTGCAGGCGCGTGATGTCGCGCCCGTTGAAGTGGATGCTGCCCTGCGAGGCCTGCCACAGGCCCATGATGGTGCGCAGCGTGGTCGTCTTGCCCGCGCCGTTGCGGCCCAGCAGCATGGTGAGCTGGCCTTTGGGGATGGCAAGGTCCACGCCGTGCAGGATGTGGTAGGCCCCGATGTGCGTGTGCACGCCTTTGAGTTCCAGAAGGTTGGCAGTGCTGCTCATGCGGCCTCCTTCTCTGCGTCCTTGTCAGCGTCCTTGCTGATGCCCAGGTACGCCTCCTGCACCACCGGCGATGCGATCACCTCGGCCGGTGCGCCGTCGGCCACCAGCGTGCCATTGGTCAGCACGATGATCCGGTCGGCCAGCTCGCGCACCACGTCCATCTTGTGCTCCACCAGCAGGATGATCTTGGTCTTGTCTTTTTTGAGCTCACGGATCAGGTTCAGGATCACCGGGGCCTCGTCGTGGCTCATGCCTGCGGTGGGCTCGTCAAACATGTAGACCTGTGGCTCCAGCGCCATCAGCAAGGCCACTTCCAGCTTGCGCTGGTCGCCATGCGGCAGGCTGGCCACGGGGGTGTCTCGTCGCTCAAACAGGGCCACGCTGCGCAGGATGGATTCGGCACGCTCGGTGAGGTGGCGGTGGTCGCTCCAGATACTCCACAGGTTGAGCCCCCGGCGGTGCGCCCCGCCCTGCGTGGCCTGCACGGCCAGGCGCACGTTCTCCAGCACGCTCAGGTTGGGGAACAGGTTGGTAAGCTGAAACGCCCGGCCCAGCCCCGCACGGGTGCGCGCCGAGGGGCTGAGCGCCGTCAGGTCTTGCCCACCCAATTGCACGCTGCCCGCACTGGCCTTGAGCTGGCCCGAGATGAGGTTGAAGTACGTCGTCTTGCCCGCGCCATTGGGGCCCACGATGGCGGTGAGCGTGCCCGGCGCAAAGGCACAGGTTACGCCGTTGACCGCCACGTGGCCGCCAAAGCGGATGGTCAGGTTGTGGGTTGCAAGCATGGGGGCAGCAGGTGGTGGGGAGGCAAACGGCAGGCCGGCACAAAGATCAGGATCAAAACAGCTCCTAGCGCTTATCCATCAAGCGCAAGCAGCTATCAAAAAGTGAGTGGAAAACTGCGCGGGGCCATCGCGCCCCACGCAGCCGCTGTTTCAGCGCAATCAGCGCTTGTTCCGGATCGGAACGTTCATCTCTTCGGGTTTGATCTCGCGCACCAGCTCGGGCACGCCCCAGGCAAAGGCCGGGTCCACCTTGATCTTGAAGTGGTACATGCTCTGCAGGGCCTGGTGGTCTTCCTTGCGGAAGGTCATCTTGCCTTTGGGCGTGTCAAAGCTCATGCCTTCCATGGTCTTGATGAGCTTGTTGGTGCTGGTCTCACCATTGGTGGCCTTGAGGGCGGTGACCAGCGCCATGGCCGAGGTGAAGCCCCCGGCGGTGAAGAAGTCTGGTGGGGCCTTGAACTGCTTGTAGTGGGCAGACACCAATGCCTCGTTCACGGGGTTCTTGGGAATGCCGAAGTAGTAGTACGTGGCCCCTTCCATGCCCGGGAAGGCCTTGTAGCTGGCCATGGCGGGCAGGATGTTGCCACCCGTGGCCACATCAATGCCAAAGCGCTTGGACAGCTCTTGCGCAGCCAGCGCGGCATAAGGTGGCGTGCCGCCAGCCCAGATCACCATCACCACCTTGCGGCCGCTCTGGTCCTTGAGCTTATCGACCACGCGCTGGATGCCTGCAGTGAAGTCGGTGGTGTTTTGCGGCAGGTACTCCTCGTGCACCAGCTTGGCGTTCTTGATGGCTTCCTTGAAGGCCTTCACCCCGTCGCGGCCAAAGGCATAGTCTTGCGCCAGGGTGACGATGGTGGTGCCCGCCTTGTCCACCGCCACGGCGTTGCTGATGGCGTCCTGGCTGCTGTTGCGGCCGGTGCGGAAGATGTACTTGTTCCACTTGTCGCCCGTAATGGCGTCGGCCACGGCGGGCTCTACCAGCAAGATCTTTTTGTATTCCTCAGCCACAGGCAGCAGCGCCAGCGCCACGCCGCTGGAGGTGGGGCCCACGGCAATGTCGGCCTTGTCGTCCGAGTAGGCAGAGGCCAGCAGGCTCTTGCCCAAGTCAGGCTTGCCTTGGTCATCTTTCTCGATCACCACCAGCTTCTTGCCCGCCACCTGCATGGTGCCGCCGGTGGCGTAGTCCAGCCCCATCATCAGGCCGGTCTGGGTCTGCTTGCCATAGGCTTCCAGCGGGCCCGTCTTGCTGTAGATGTGGGCAATGCGGATTTCGCCAGACTGAGCCCAGGCGGGGGCTGCCAGGCTGGCAGCGAGAACGGTAACGGTAGCGGCGGCAGTGACCAGGGTGCGGCGTTGCATGGCGGTTGTCTCCTGTGGTTATGCACGCTGTAGTGCACATGCCGTGCCAGCGGCGTCACAGGTTCACCACGCAGCCTAAGTGTTTGATTTGATTGGAAGTACGGCCCAACAGGTAACGATTGAGCCACTTCATTGACTATTTTTAAGACAATTGATTTGTCTGAAATTCAGACAAATGTCTGATTTTTATTCAGGGTTTTCCAGACGTTCGTACAGGGTAGCGCGCGAAATGCCCAGTTGCCGCGCCGTGGCCAGCTTGTTGCCGCCATGGGCCTTGAGGGCTGCCGCGATGGCTTTGCGCTCCAGCTCGGCCACCTGCTGGGCCAGCGGGCGCAGGTAGCGCGCGTCGTCCTCGCCCGCGTCGTCGCCCAGCAAGGCGCCAGAGCCCGCGCCCTCCACGGGTGCAGGGGCTGCAGGCTCCACGCCCGCCTCGCGCAGCACGCGGGCCAGTTGGGCGGCGTCGATGGTGCTGGAGTCGCTGCGCATGGCAGCCTGTTCCAGCACATTGCGCAGCTCGCGGATGTTGCCGCGCCAGGGCTGCCCAGCCAGCAAGGCCATGGCGTCGGGCAACAGCTCGGGGGGCGCAATGCTGTTGCGCAGGGCCAGGTCTTCGCCCAGCGACTCGACCAGCGCGGGGATGTCGCTGCGCCGGGCGCGCAGCGGGGGCACGCGCACAGGCAGCACATGCAGGCGGTAAAACAGGTCTTCACGGAATTGGCCCTCGCGCACCAGCGCGGCCAGGTCGCGTGAGGTGGCGGCAATGATGCGCACATCAAACGGCACCAGCTTGTTGCTGCCCAGCGGCTCGATCTCGCCTTCTTGCAGCGCCCGCAGCAGCTTGGCCTGCAGGCTTTGGGGCATGTCGCCAATCTCGTCGAGGAAGAGCGTGCCACCATCGGCCAGCTTGAACTTGCCGTCGCGCCCCTTACGGTCGGCACCGGTGTAGGCGCCGGGGGCCACGCCGAAGAATTCGGCTTCGAGCAGCGTGTCGGGCACGGCTGCGATGTTGACGCTGACAAAGGGGCCACTGGCGCGGCTGGACGCGGCGTGGATGGCGTGGGCCAGCAGCTCTTTGCCCGTGCCCGTCTCGCCCAGCAGCAGCACCGGGCTGCTCGACTGCGCTGCGCGCCGCGCCTGGCGTTTGACCTCGGCAGCCGCCGGGCTGGAGCCGACGAAGCTGGCAAACGTGTATTTGGCCCGGCGCTGCCCATCGCCCAGACCAGCCCCCACCAGCGTGCGGCTGCGCTGGCTGGCCAGTTCGCGCCGGGCATCGTCCAGGTCGCGCTGCAGCAGCGCAAACTTGCTGATGAGGGGCTGCAGCGTGGTCTCGGGGTGGTCAAACAGCACGATGCCGATGGCGCCAATCACGCGGTCGGTCTCGTCGCGCAACGGGATGCGGCTGACCACAAAGGTGCCCGCCTTGTTGGTGAGCAGATCGATCAGCACAGGCTGCCCGGTCTCCAGCACGCGGCGCATCTGGGTGTTGGGAATGACCTCTTCCACCGTGCGGCCCACAAACTGGTCGACCGACGAGAAGCCGAGGTCCGGCAAGAAGCGCTGGTAGCCCTCATTCACCCACACGATGCGGCCAGTGCGGTCCACCAGGAACATGCCCTGGCTGACGCTGGAAAACAGCTGGAACATGGAGCGCGCCGCCAGCTCCAGAATGCCTTGGGCATCGAGCGGCAGTGCGGGGGTGTCGTCAGGAAGCGCGGGCATGGCTGCGATGGTAGCGCCGCTGTCCGGCCTTCCTCCCGCTTTGCGGTCGGGTTGACTGCAGGCGGTGCTCTGCAGCGCCTTACTGCTCGGGCTGGAGCATGGTCCGCAAATTCACAACGCTATCAAAAACATAGCTGCCTGCGCTTTATTGACAAGCGTCAGCCGCTATTCAGCCTCTGAATCTTGCAATGCATGGGTGAAAGAAGGGCCGTGCTGCAAGGTGCTGGGCGCATCGCCAGACAGACCTGCCCGCAACCCACCAGCCATGCGCAACAGCATGACAGGCTGGCTCAACACTGCGCCTGCCGCAGAGGCACAGGCGTGGTCCACCAGAATGCAGGGTTTGCCGGTGCGGCGGCAGTGATCTTGCACGCGCCAGTACTCGTCGTGGCTGATGCAGCCGGTCTGGCAGATCACCAGATCGGCAGCGGCCAGGCTTTCATCCAGAGCGTGGGTGGACAGCTGGGCCTGCTCCGCACGGGCTACCGCGCCCTGTGCAGATGCTCCCTGCGCGGGCAGCCGCCCTTGTGCGGGGCTTTGGCTCGCCGATGCAGCGGCAACCGGTGAAGGCGCCGCAAGGGATGGCACGTCATTTTGCGGCGTGGAGCTGGTGGCCTGCAGCCGCCAGCGCAGGCTTTCGCGCGACAGGGCTGTGACCCGCTCTGCCAGCATGCGGATGTGGCGAGCCATTTCCTTGCGCCGTGGCAAACCGGCTGGCTGGGCCTGGCGGGCGTCTTCCAGAGCTTCCTGGGCCAACGCCAAGCGGGTGTCACGCACGATCACTGCGGCCCGCAAGCGCATCACTTCGCTGCGCAGCACCTCCAGCTCAGCGGCTTGCGCCGCCATGATTTCGCTGCAGCGGCTTTGCGCCTCGCCCAACTGGCGGCACAGGGCCAGAAACTCTTGCGAAAGTGTGTGCATGCGCCATCCTTGCAAATAAGAACGATTCGCATTTTAGGATACAATGCAGCCCGCGAGAGCAAGTACCTGGTGGGAGGGCATCGGGGGGCACAACTCCCCCGATGCCTGCTTGCGACGCGATATTGGGTGGCAGGCTTCTGCATTCCTGGCCTGCCTCGGCTCACGCCCCTCTGATTCAAGGTCCGATTCACCCACAAAAAAAGGTGTGCAAGCCGGGCCTGCACACCTTTTCTTTTTGCGGCAACCGCTGCCGCGCACCGTGGTACGGATCAGGCCGGTGCGGTTCCAGCCTCTGCAGCCGCCTTGCGGGCCGCCCAGCGGCGCAGCACGCGGGGAATGATCAGCACAGCCACCACGATCACCATCAGGGTGAGCGATCCTGGGCGCTCGAAGAAGATGCTCCACTTGCCCTCTCCGATCGACACCGCGTTGCGCATCTGCGCTTCGGCAAGGGGGCCCAGGATCATGCCGACCACGACAGGCGCGGCGGGGAAGTCAAAGCGACGCATGACCACACCCAGCAAGCCGATCGCGTACAGCAGCACCAGATCGAACGCGCTTTGGCGCATGCCGTACACGCCCAGCGTGGAGAAGACCAGAATGCCCGCGTACAGGTACGACTTGGGAATGTTCAGCAGCTTCACCCACAGGCCCACCAGGGGCAGGTTCAGGATCAGCAGCATCACGTTACCGATGTACATGGACGCGATCAGGGCCCACACCAGTGCGCCGTTGGTGTCAAACAGCTGCGGGCCGGGCTGGATGCCGTAGTTCTGGAACGCGCCCAGCAAAATGGCCGTGGTGTTGGAGGTAGGGATACCCAATGTCAGCAGCGGAATCAACGTGGCCGTGATGGCTGCGTTGTTGGCGGCCTCTGGGCCTGCCACGCCTTCGATGGCGCCGGTGGTGCCAAACTCTTCCTTGTGCTTGCTCAGCTTCTTTTCAGCGGCGTAGCTCAGGAAAGTCGGGATCTCGCTGCCCCCCGCAGGCACGGTGCCAAAGGGAAAACCGATGAACGTGGCGCGAAGCCAGGCGGGCCAGGAGCGCTTCCACTCTTCCTTGGTCATGTGCGTGCTGGTCAGGCGGTTCTGGGTTTCATCCACCCGGCCTTCGTACATCACGTTGTAGAGCGCCTCGCCCACGGCAAACAGGCCCACGGCGATCAGCACCACTTCGATGCCGTCCATCAATTCAGGCACACCAGCGGTGTAGCGGGCCTGACCCGTGATCTGGTCAATGCCGATGAGGCCCATGGCCAGCCCCACAAACAGGGCCACCATGCCACGCAGGGTGCTCTTACCCAGCACAGCACTCACCGTGGTGAAGGCCAGCACCATGAGCATGAAGTATTCCGGTGGGCCCAGGCGCACGGCGTACTCGGCTACCAGGGGGGCAAAGAAGGTCACGAGCACCGTGGCAATCGTTCCGGCCACAAAGGAGCCAATCGCCGCGGTGGCCAGTGCCGCACCGGCTCGGCCATTCTTGGCCATCTTGTTGCCTTCCATGGCGGTCACCATGGAGCCCGCCTCTCCAGGCGTGTTCAGCAGGATGGAGGTGGTGGAGCCACCATACATCGCGCCGTAGTAGATGCCGCCAAAGAAGATCATGGAGGCAGTGGCTTCGACCTTCACGGTGATCGGCAGCAACATGGCAACGGCCACAGCGGGGCCGATACCGGGCAACACGCCAACGGCGGTACCAATCATGCAGCCCACAAAGGCCCACAGCAGGTTGATGGGGGTTGCAGCGGTGATGAACCCCTGCAGCAGAAGATTGAGCGTATCCATGGCGTGCAGGCTTTACAGCCACCCTGTGTTGGTGAGGCCAGGCAGGTTGATGGCCAGCAGTTGCGTAAACATCCAGTACACCGGCGCAGCCACTGCAATGCCGATGGCGGAATCCTTGATCCAGGCATTCAGCCGCAGGTCCAGTTCCCCTTCAGAGCTTTTGAAGCCGCGCACCGACAGCACAAAGCACAGCGCACAGCTCAGGATGAAACCGAGGGTGGTGATCAGCAGGGCGTTGAGC
The DNA here is from genome assembly GCF_037101375.1 of Acidovorax sp. DW039. NCBI lineage: Bacteria > Pseudomonadati > Pseudomonadota > Betaproteobacteria > Burkholderiales > Comamonadaceae > Acidovorax > Acidovorax sp. DW039. Next base: position 3,148,043 of record NZ_AP029019.1, read on the forward strand.
AGCAGCCCGGCGGAGACCCAGACAAAGCCCTTCCAGTGGGCGCGTTCGTCGCCCGAGCCTTCTTCGAGGTCACGGAACCCGCCGGTGAGCGCGTGCACCACGCACAGAATGCCGCAGATCAGCAAAACGGCAGAAACCACCCAGGGCAGAAAATTGGGGCCCACGCCGCCGTAACCGGCTTCGGAGCTGACAGAGCTGGCTCCCCAGGCCAGAAGCCCGGCCAGCACCACGATGCCCACGCCAATCAGCGTTTGCAGTGGCTTGGAGCGCGATGAGTGTTGTGTCATGTTTTTTCCTTCGCAAACGCCCGCATGAGGGCACTGAAAACCTGCTCAGGGCCACAGCGGCGCTGCAACCGCCCTGTTCACAGGCAGTTGCAGCGCTACAGGTGCAGTGCCTGCCTCAGATCTGGTCAGACCCTTCTGGTCAGATCATTCCGGACTTGGCCATTGTGGCGCGCAGGCTGGCGAACTCGGCATCCACAAAGTTGGAGAACTCATCGCCAGCCAACCATGCAGGCGTCCAGCCGTTCTTGTCCATGGCGTCTTGCCAGGACTTGTGCTTGAAGGTCTTGGCGAGTGCGTCGATCAGCGTCTTGCGCTGCTCGGCGCTGATGCCGGGCGCACCGTAAACGCCACGCCAGTTGCCAATCTCGACATTGATGCCCTGCTCCTTGAGCGTAGGCACATTAACGCCCTTGAGGCGGGTGCCCGACGTGACGCCCACGGCGCGCATCTTGCCTGCAGAGATGTATTCAGAAAACTCGCTGTAGCCGCTGCCGCCGATGGTCACGTTGCCGCCGAGGATGGCGGCAGTGGCCTCGCCACCCCCACGGAAGGCCACGTAGTTGATCTTGGCGGGGTCCACGCCCACTTCTCGGGCAATCATGGCGGCGGCAATGTGCTCAGTAGAGCCACGCGACCCGCCGCCCCACTTGACGCTGCCGGGGTCTTTCTTGAGCTGCTCGACCACATCCTTCATGGTCTTGAAGGGCGAATTGGAGGGCAGCACAAACACGTTGTATTCGCTGGTCAGGCGGGCCAGCGGGGTGACCTTGTCCAGGCCCACGGGAGGCTTGCCGGTGATGATGCCGCCCAGCATCACTGCGCCCATCACCATCAGTGCATTAGGGTCGCCCTTGCTGGCGTTGACGAACTGCGCCAGGCCAATGGCCCCTGCCGCGCCACCCTTGTTGTCGTAAGCCACCGATGAGGCTGCGCCCGCTTCCTGCATGGCCTTGCCCAGAGCACGGCCCGTGGTGTCCCATCCGCCGCCGGGGTTGGCAGGAATCATCATCTTCAGCGCTGCCGACTGGGCAGAGACTGGAAGACTGCCCATGGCAGCCAAAGCAGCCAGGGACTTGATAAAGGTATCGCGACGCATCGGTGTCTCCTCTTGATCGAAAAGCGAATCGTCCGATGATGCGCTGCCTGCCTGTCAAAAGGCTGTCGGAGATCTCAGGGAAAACACCCATATCGAGCCCCAGAGTGGCCGAAGTGATCACCCCTGGCACACGAGCGCCAGCGCCAAAAATCTGTAGCGACCCTATTCACTCAATGCTATGGTGCCGCGCATGCAATTGCTCCTCGTAGAAGACGATCCCACCATGCAAACCACCTTGCAACGGGCACTGACGCGCCGCGGCATGGAAGTGGCAGCCGTGGGTGATGGCAAATCGGCATTGACTCAGTGGGTAGGACGGACCCCGGACGCGGTCATCCTGGACTTGACCCTGCCTGGCCTGGACGGCCTGCAGGTGCTGCAGCGCGCACGGGCCCTGGGCCTGCGTACACCGGTCCTGATCCTGACCGCACGCGGCACGGTGGGAGACCGGGTGATGGGTCTGAACGCAGGTGCCGATGATTACCTGCCCAAGCCCTTCGATCTGGATGAGCTGGAGGCACGGCTGCGCGCTCTGGTGCGACGCAGCGCTGACCCCTCAACTGCAACACCGGTGGGCAGCAACATCACACAAATTGGAGCAATACGCTACGACAAGGACAGCGGGGCGCTCTACCTGAACGGCGAAGTCATGGAGCTGACGCCCCGCGAGCTGGCGCTGATGCACGCGCTACTGGCGCAGCCCGGTCACGCGGTGACCAAGGAACGGCTGTATGAACTGGTTTTTCCGGGCCAGCTTGATGTGCAGTACGAGGCCATTGAAGTGGTGGTCTACCGGCTGCGCAAAAAACTGGTGGGCACAGGCCTGACGCTCATGACGCTGCGTGGGCTGGGTTATCTGCTGCGTACCGACGCATGAAGGGGCCGACACACACCACGCATTCGCTGCGCAGGACCTTGCTGGTGGGCATTCTGCTGCCGGTGATTGCATTCATCAGTTTCAATACCTACAGCCTTTACCACCAGACGCTGGGGTCCCTCAACACCGCGTATGACAGGACACTGCTGGCCTCGGCCAAAAGCATCAGTGAACAACTGGATGTGCAGGGCTATGACGACGAGGCCAAGATACGCGCGATCGTGCCCTACTCTGCCCTGGAGGCGTTTGAAGCCGACAACCAGAGCCACATGTTCTACCGGGTGTCGACGGAAGGGGGTGAACTGATTTCCGGATTCTCGGAACTCCCCTTCTGGACGGGAACCATCCCGCTCAAGCCCCCCTACGCGGCACTGGTGGATTTCTACGATGACACCTTCCGTGGTCAGCCCGTGCGTGTGGCCGTGCTGTTGCAGCCCGTGGCCAGCGCGGTCGGTCGCAGCATGGCGGTGATCCAGGTGGCAGAAACACTGGAAGTGAGGGAAACCCTGGCCCTGCAAATCCTGAAGAACACGCTGTGGCGGCAGGCCCTGCTCATCGCGGTGATTGCGTTTACCGTGCTGTGGGTGGTGCAGCGCGCAACCCGACCTGTGCGACACCTGAGCCAACAGTTGCAGGCACGGGGCGAAGGAGACCTGAGCCCCATCGCCGCACCCGAAGCCCCCAGAGAGCTTCAACCCTTGATTGCTGCCACCAACCAGGTGATGAAGCGTTTGCGCCATTTGCTGCGACACCAAAAGCGCTTTGTGCGCGATGCATCCCATCAGCTTCGAACTCCGCTGGCAGTGTTGAAGACGCAGGTGCAGTCGGCCATGCGTGGTGATATGCCAGCGGAGCAGGCGCTGCATGAAATCAGCGACACCGTGGACCGGGCCACGCAATTGGCCAACCAGATGCTGGCCTTGGCCAAGGTAGAGCAACTGCGCCAGCAAAGCGAGCCACCTGTCACCCGGCTGGACGACATCCTGCGAACCGTGGCTTTGGAAATCTCGCCTCTCATCGCACAGAGAGACCTCGACTTCGGGATTCACACAGAGGCCGCCCCCGTGAGGGCACACGAATGGATGCTGAGGGAACTGACCCGCAACCTGCTGCACAACGCTGTCCGCCACGCCCCAGCTGGCAGCGAGCTGAGCGTAGAACTGCGCAGCGACGCACACCACACGGCCCTGACCATCAGCGACCACGGCCCAGGCATTGATGCGGAGCTGGCGACCAGGCTTTTTCAGCCCTTCTCCGCAGGAGATGTGCGCAGTGGAAGTGGACTGGGCCTGGCCATCTGCCAGGAAATCGTGCAGGCCCTGGGCGGAAGCATCACGCTGAGTAACCGGGAGCAAGGCGGTCGTGTGCTGGGGCTGGACGCCATTGTGCGGCTGCCGCTTGCTTCACCACAACAAGCTGTCAACCAAGGGGACCCGGCACAATACGCGCCATGAATCTGACCGAATCGATGCGCTTGGACAAATGGCTCTGGTGCGCCCGTTTCTACAAGACCCGCAGCCTCGCCACCGAAGAGATCGGCAAGGGTCGGGTGACCGTCAACGGCTCTCCTGCAAAACCCGCTCGCGAATTGCGCTGTGGCGACACCGTTGCATTGCGCCAGGGCGCCATAGCACGCACAGTGCTTGTCAGGGCGCTGAGCGGTGCTCGCGGGCCAGCGCCCGTCGCCCAACTGCTCTACGAGGAAACAGCAGAGAGCATTGCGGCCAGAGAACGCGCGGCCGAGTTACGACGCCTTGCACCAGAGCCGGCAGCGTCCCTGCAGGAAGGACGGCCGACCAAGCGGGATCGCCGTCACATCGAGCGCGCTCAGGACTGGGGTACGCGCTGGAGCGCATCCATAGATGAATGACGAGGGCCGAGTGCCTCTGACTGTCGCCCCTCGCCTGGATCGCCGAATACACGTATTCCTCTGCGGCTAACGGTTTTATTAAGAATAATTCGCGTTTGTTTTATCATCAGGCGGTTACAACCCCGAAAGACGCATTCCATGTCGAAGACCGTGAAAGCCCTGCTGACAGCCTGCGCACTGGCCGCCACAGCGGGTGCAGCGCTCGCTCAAGAGCAAGTGGTAAACCTGTACTCTGCCCGCCACTACTCCACCGATGAAGCCCTGTACACAGGCTTCACCAAAGCCACCGGCATCAAAATCAACCGTGTGGACGCCGACGATGCAGGTATTCTGGCCCGCCTGAAAGCCGAAGGCACTGCCTCTCCAGCCGACGTCATCCTGCTGGTGGATGCAGCCCGTCTCTACAAGGGCGAGGTGGATGGCTTGTTCCAGCCCATCCAGTCCAAGGTGCTGAACGATGCCATCCCTGCAAACCTGCGCAGTAATCCAGCAGCCGACGGAGGCATTTCGTGGTTTGGTCTGTCCACCCGCGCGCGGATCATCGTGTACAACAAGGTGCGCGTTCAGAAGTCTGACGTAGACACTTATGAGAAGCTGGGCGATCCGAGGAACAAGGGCAAGCTGTGCATTCGTTCTGGCTCCCATCCCTACAACCTGAGCCTGTTCGGCGCAGTGACTGAGCACCTGGGCGAGCAGAAGGCAGAAGAGTGGCTCAAGGGCATGGTCGCCAACCTGGCCCGTCCTCCCAAAGGCGGGGATACCGATCAGATCAAGGCTGTAGCCTCAGGCGAGTGCGAAATCGGCGTGACCAATAGCTACTATCTGGCCCGCATGATGCGCTCCAACAACCCTGAAGACGTAGCAGTCGTCAACAAGGTCGGTGTGGTGTTCCCTAACCAGGCTTCCTGGGGCACACATCTGAACATTGCTGGCGGTGCCGTCGCAAAGTATTCCAAGAACAAGGCCAACGCTATCAAGTTCCTGGAATACTTGGCCAGCCCTGAAGCCCAGAACTATTTTGCCAATGGCAACAACGAATGGCCTGCGGTCAAGGGCGTCACCTTGGAAAACCCTGCACTCAAGGCCATGACAGGTGGGGCGCCTTTCAAGAGCGAAACCATTCCGATCAGCGCCGTGGGCGCTAATGCCACCAAAGTTCAGCAAATGCTGGACAGGGTAGGCTTCCAGTAAGTCCTCCTCTTGCTGCTTAAAACCCGGCTCTGCCGGGTTTTTTTATGCGCCAACCGTTCGAGCATGCCTGGCCGTACAAGATAATTGACGTTTACGTTAACGTAACTTCAGAGGAGACTGACCATGGAAATACAAGGCAAGGTTTTCATCGTGACTGGCGGAGCATCAGGCCTGGGCGAGGGAACTGCGCGCATGCTGGCACTGCGGGGCGGCACGGTAGTGATCGCCGATATGCAAGCAGAAAAAGGTGAAGCCGTAGCAAAGGATATTGGTGGAGCGTTTGTCCGGTGCGATGTGAGCAATGAAGCCGATGCACAGGCTGCTGTCGACAAAGCAGTCTCCATGGGCAAGCTGATGGGCTTGGTCAATTGCGCAGGCATTGCGCCTGCGGAGAAAACAGTAGGCAAGAATGGCGCGCACGCTCTGGCCCTGTTCCAAAAGACCATCAGTGTGAATCTGATCGGCAGCTTCAACATGATCCGCCTGGCTGCAGAGGCTATGTCCAAGAACACTCCAGAAGTGACTGGGGAGCGCGGTGTCCTGATCTCCACTGCCAGTGTCGCTGCATACGATGGCCAGATCGGACAAGCGGCTTATTCTGCCTCCAAGGGAGGAATCGTGGGGATGACACTCCCGATAGCGCGAGACCTCGCGCGCAACGGCATCCGCAACATGACCATTGCCCCCGGCATTTTTGGCACCCCCATGCTGTTTGGAATGCCTAAGGAAGTGCAGGACGCTTTGGCTGCCGGGGTGCCCTTCCCTAGCCGACTGGGCACTCCTGAAGACTATGCAAAGCTTGCTCTGCACATTTTTGAAAATGACATGCTGAACGGTGAAGTCATTCGCCTGGATGGCGCCATCCGCTTGGCTCCACGCTGATACTGGGTCGATCTGGCAGAGGGGTTGTGTCCCCTCTTGCGTACAGCAGCCACCCAAGTCTGAACTGGTGTTTGACGCAAACAATCTAAGGAAGCTGCGAGCACAAGGCGTGGGCCGTTCACAAAACAGCAGAATTGCCGAGCCATCGCCACCGAGAGCGCACTTTCGCATCCCTTTACACAGAGAAGGCCAACGGCATTTGTCCACCCATCTGACGATTAAAAAATGCAAAAAGAAAAAAGCCGCAGTAGTAAAACTACTGCGGCTTTTTAGTTTGGCGGAGTGGACGGGACTCGAACCCGCGACCCCCGGCGTGACAGGCCGGTATTCTAACCAACTGAACTACCACTCCTGGTAGATAGCTTTCGCTTGCATCTGTGACACAAGCCAAGCGCTACAACTTGGCGACCCTACGGGGATTCGAACCCCGGTACTCACCGTGAAAGGGTGATGTCCTAGGCCTCTAGACGATAGGGTCAAAACCTAAGAACTTCCGTTCTGCTTATTGGTGGAGGTAAGCAGGATCGAACTGCTGACCTCTTGCATGCCATGCAAGCGCTCTCCCAGCTGAGCTATACCCCCACAGCGTTTCATTCCTGAAACGAGCCTAAAAAATTAGGCCCTGGATTTGGCGGAGTGGACGGGACTCGAACCCGCGACCCCCGGCGTGACAGGCCGGTATTCTAACCAACTGAACTACCACTCCTGGTAGATAGCTTTCACTTGCATCTGTGACACAAGCCAAGCGCTACAACTTGGCGACCCTACGGGGATTCGAACCCCGGTACTCACCGTGAAAGGGTGATGTCCTAGGCCTCTAGACGATAGGGTCAAAACCTAAGAACTTCCGTTCTGCTTATTGGTGGAGGTAAGCAGGATCGAACTGCTGACCTCTTGCATGCCATGCAAGCGCTCTCCCAGCTGAGCTATACCCCCAATTGACTTCAACATTTTTCAGTGTCGTTGTCATCACAGCCTTGAATTATATACAGATTTTTAGCGACTCCGCAAACGATTCAGAACTTTTTCACGTCCAACAAGTTCCAGCACGGCATCTACAGAAGGTGTATGTGCTGTCCCTACTGTGAGAACACGCACAGGCATCGCCAATTGCGGCATCTTGAGACCGTGTTCTGCAAGTACTGCTTTGAAGGCAGCACTGATGGATGCTTTGTCCCAGTCGCATGTGGACAGCTTCTCCACCAGGGAGTCGATGGCCGGAAAAATAGCGGGGGTGAGGTGCTGAGCACGCTCCTCCTCGTGAGGCTGGACATCAGCGTAGAAAACGTTGGCCCAGTTTGCCAAAGCAACCGTCGTATCGCAGCGATCCTTGAAAAGAGCGCAGATTTTCGGCAATCGGCTATCGCTGAATTCGGCGCGGTCTACACCACGAAGAACCAGGAGGTCAGCAACCAGCCCCGCAAGCACATCATCCGCCGTTGCCTTGATGTGTTGAGCGTTCACCCATTTCAGTTTGGCTTCGTCAAACTGTGCAGCGCTGCGCCCTAAGTGGTCCAGATTGAACCATTGCAGAAATTGTTCGCGACTGAAGATTTCATCGTCGCCATGACTCCAGCCCAAACGGGCCAGATAGTTGATCATGGCTTCCGGCAAATAGCCCTCGTCCCGATATTGAGTCACAGGCTTGGCGCCGTTGCGCTTGCTCATCTTTTCACCCTGCTCGTTCAACACGGTGGGCAAGTGGGCATAAACAGGGGGTTCGAACCCGAGTGCACGGAAGATGTTGATCTGACGAGGTGTGTTGTTTACGTGATCGTCCCCACGGATCACATGGGTGATGCGCATGTCGATGTCATCAACCACCACGCAGAAGTTATAGGTGGGTGTCCCATCAGGACGCGCGATCACCAGATCATCCAGCTCATCGTTACGGATTTCAATCCGCCCCTTGACCTTGTCTTCCCAGACAACAACTCCGTCTTTCGGGTTGCGGAACCGCAGCACAGGCTTTACCCCTTCGGGCACCTGCGGCAATACCTTGCCCTCTTCGGGACGCCAGGTTCCGTCATAACGGGGCTTCTCCTTGGCTGCCATCTGCCGCTCGCGCAAGGCATCCAGCTCTTCCACGCTCATGTAGCAGGGATACACCAGGCCACGCTCGAGCATTTGCGCAAGCACTTCCTTGTAGCGATCCATGCGTTGCATCTGGTAGAAGGGACCCTCGTCCGGATTCATTCCGAGCCAGCGCATTCCCTCGAGGATGACATCCACAGCAGCTTGACTGGAGCGCTCGACATCAGTGTCCTCAATGCGAAGGATGAAATCTCCCCCAGTGGCTCTTGCGAACGCCCATGGGTACAGCGCGGAACGGATATTGCCCAGATGAATAAACCCTGTAGGCGATGGAGCGAAACGCGTGCGAATTCGCGTAGTTGTAGTTTCTGTCATGAGCACAGCCCCGAGACCCAAGGCCGGGGAAAAAGATCAAAAAACGGAGGACAGGCGAAACAAATACACCCATCCAGCAAAGGAAAGAAAACGATGAATCAGGCTTCCTGCGCGTTGGGCAGAGCCAGACGAGAAGTGTCCTCCTCCTGCTCCTCGACTCCCACACGACCTTCGTTCAATCGCACGATATCCTCTGCAGTCACGTCGCCTGTGACATAAACACCGTCAAAACAAGACGCGTCAAACCCGGTGATGCCGCCATTCAGGGCACCAACTGCACGCTTCATCGCATCTACATCTTGGTAGATCAACGCATCACAGCCGATGGCTTGCCGCACCTCTTCTACAGTCCGGCCGTGCGCAACAAGCTCTTTGCTCGTAGGCATGTCAATGCCATACACGTTGGGGTAACGAACCGGAGGAGCTGCGCTTGCAAGATATACCTTACGCGCACCTGCATCGCGCGCCATCTGTACGATCTCCCGAGACGTTGTGCCGCGAACGATAGAGTCGTCTACCAGCAGAACATTACGCCCCTTGAATTCGCTGCCAATCACATTGAGCTTCTGGCGAACAGATTTCTTGCGCACCCCTTGCCCTGGCATGATGAACGTCCGGCCCACATAACGGTTTTTGACGAAGCCTTCACGGTAGGGGATACCGAGCAAATGGGCCAGTTGAGTTGCGCTGGGACGGCTGGATTCTGGGATGGGAATGATGACGTCAATCTCGCTTGGCGGTACCGTAGACACGACCCGCTTGGCAAGGGCTTCACCCAGATTCAGACGTGCTTGATACACCGAGATCCCGTCGAGAACCGAATCGGGGCGCGCAAGGTAAACAAATTCGAAGATGCAAGGGTTGAGCTGGGGAGCATCAGCACATTGGCGGGAGTGAACCGTACCGTCCAATGTAATGAACACCGCTTCACCAGGTTCAATATTCCGCTCAAAAACGTGGGACGTTCCCTCCAATGCCACGGATTCACTGCCCACCATCACCGTTCCGTCCTGGCTTCGCCCCATCGCCAGGGGTCGAATGCCATGGGGATCGCGGAATGCCAAGAGGCCGTGACCCGCAATCAACGCAATCACGGCATATGAGCCCTTGATGCGCTTGTGGACTGCACGCACAGCGGTAAAAACATCCTCTGGCTGCAGCGGTACACCTCTGGTCGCGCGCTCCAACTCGTGAGCGAACACGTTCAGCAGCACCTCAGAATCGCTTTCCGTGTTCGTGTGGCGGTGATCCATCTGGAACAACTCTGTTCGCAACGCCTGAGCGTTGGTGAGGTTTCCGTTATGGACCAGGACGATCCCGAAGGGAGCATTGACGTAGAAAGGTTGCGCTTCCTCCTCGCTGTAGGCGTTTCCGGCCGTGGGGTAGCGGACCTGACCGAGTCCCACGTTGCCAGGCAGCGCTCGCATGTTTCGGGTGCGAAACACATCACGCACCATGCCCTTTGCCTTGTGCATGAAAAATTTCCGGCCTTGCTGGGTCACGATTCCTGCAGCATCTTGCCCACGGTGCTGCAGCAACAGCAATGCGTCATAAATTAGCTGATTGACCGGTGCAGTACTGACAACACCCACGATTCCACACATAGTTTCGTCCCGTTCGATAGCGGCTCCGCCGCAATTAGCAATTCAGAATGGCGCTGCGTAATACACAGCTGCTTATTCCCAAAGAGGAAGAAGGCGCCCAAACTCCTCAGGCAAGATAGGCTTCAACACATCCAGTCCGCGCACCAGGAATGGAGCAAGTGCAGAAGATCTCCACCACATCTCTTGGTGCAAAGGCGTCAGCCCTACGAGCACGGCCAGTGCGAGTAGCAATACCACCCCACGCAGCAAGCCAAACATTCCCCCTAGCGCTCGATCCGCTGGTCTCAAACCCATAGCTTCCAGCATCTTCTGGCAAATACGGGCCACCAAACCGCACAGAAAGACCACTGCGATAAATACCACCGCGAAGCCCGCCGCATAGCTCAAGGCAGAGTCGTCTCCCACCCATGGCAGATGCCGACCTGCGTCGCTGGCAAACCACTGCGCAGCAAAAAACGCAGCAACCCAGCTAAGCACCGAAATCAGTTCAAAAATCAGGCCTCTCCAGGCCCCAAGCAGCGACGAAAGTCCCAGGACCACCAGCAGAAACCAGTCAAAAGCTTGCACAGCAAATCAAGTTGGGACGCAGTCCTAGAGAGTCAAGACAGAAGCGGACAGCTCAAGCGTCTTGATTCTGGCTGCGGCCTTGTCTGCGTCAGCACGTGTTGGATACGGCCCCACCCGCACCCGGGTTCTCTTCCCGTCCTTGGAATCCACCACCTGCGTATATGTTTTCAGCCCAGCACGCTCCAACTTGGCTCGCACTTCTTTGGCTTTTTCTGCATCCGCAAATGCCCCCACCTGCACAATGAAGCGCTCTTCGTCCGCACGATCAGCAGTCGCAGGACGAGGCTCAGAAGCCGGTTTTGTACGCGGAGACTCGTCAGGCTTTGCTGGTTTTGGTTGAGTCGTGCTGCTCGAGGCAGCAGGCTTTGCGTCAGGCTTGTGCTGAGCGGCTGTGGGCTGGGCCGTCGCTGTCCGCGGGGTCGGACGAGAACTGTTACCCGAGGAAGGCACCAACTCCTCGCCATCGCCTAATGCGGCATTGGCAGCAACCCGCTCACCCGGAGAACGGCCTCCCCCATTTGTGCTGCTCCCCTGAGGCTTAGGCGATTCCGCCTCAGACTGACGCTCAGGCACGACAAGTGGTGCAACCTTGTTGCGGTCAGGAATTTCAATCGGTACGTCGACCGGGATAGGACGAGGCTGGGTGTCAAACAGGATGGGAAAACCCACAACCCCCAACAGCACAAGCACCGCAGCACCCATCAAGCGGTGGCGGGCGCGACGGCGCATCACCTCAATACTCTCCGCCTGAGGAGCACGCGAGCGCTTGGCCGGGGCATCAGCTGTATTGGTTTGACCCGGCCACCGAAACTTGAAAAATGCCATGGGGAGAAAGACTCGTGGGAACGTTTATGCGCCCAAATGCTTGGCCTTCAGGCGAGGAATGCCGTTGACCAGCACACCGCCTACTGTGTAGAACGAGCCAAAGACCACGATTCTATCAGCCGGGTCTGCCGCATCAAATGCGGCTTGCAGCGCCAACAAAGGCTCTGCATGCACCGTGGAGGAAACATCCCTGCGCACTCCGGAAACCATCTGGATCGCATTCCACTTCTGCTGCAATTCCCCGCCACTCAAAGCTCTGGTTGTGGGCAAACTGGTGAAGTACCAGCGATCAATCAACGGCCCGATCTTGGCCAGCATCGTGCTTAAGTCCTTGTCTCCCATCGCTCCGAAAACTGCATGGGTGCAGGGGAAATATCCCATCGCATCAAGGTTGGCCGACAGCGCGGCAACGGAATGGGGGTTGTGTGCCACGTCCAGCACAAGCGTTGGCTGACCAGGAACGATCTGAAAACGACCGGGTAAATCCACCATTGCCATACCGTTGCGCACCGCTTGCGCAGTAACAGGCAAACGATCGCGCAAGGCTTCGAGAGCTGCAAGCACGCCTGCAGCGTTCACAAGCTGGTTCGCACCGCGCAACGCGGGGTAAGCCAAGCCTGCATACCTGCGACCTCTGCCAGCCCAAGCCCACTGCTGCTTATCTCCGGAGACATTAAAGTCATGCCCCACACGCCATAGATCCGCGCCAATTTCTCTGGCATGGTCAACCACACTTTGGGGAACCATCGGATCGCTCACGATGGCAGGACGGCCGGTGCGCATGATGCCAGCCTTCTCTCGCCCGATTGACTCACGATCTGGCCCCAAAAATTCCACATGGTCAATGTCGATGCTAGTAATGACAGCGCAGTCGGCATCAATAACATTGGTGGCATCCAAACGGCCACCCAAGCCAACTTCCAGAATTGCAACATCGAGCAGTGAGTGGCTCATCAATCGCAAAATGGCAAGGGTCGTGAATTCAAAATAGGTCAGAGAGACTTCTTCCCCACCTTGTGTTCGCGCTTGCTCCACGGCTTCAAAGTGAGGAATCAGATCATCGGCAGCGACGATGTCTCCGTGAATTCGGCATCGCTCCTGAAAATGCACCAGATGGGGAGACGTGTAAACGCCTGGACGGTACCCCGCCTGCAACGCCACTGCTTCAAGCATGGCGCAAGTTGAACCTTTACCGTTCGTGCCCGCCACGGTGATCACAGGACAGGTAAATTTCAATGACATGCGGCGGGCCACTTCCTGGACACGGTCCAAGCCCATTTCAATACCGACAGGGTGCAACTGCTCGCAGTGACGGAGCCAGCCTTCCAAAGTGTGGGGGGTAGTGTGCATAGCCTGTCGATTGTCGCCGAGGAGCAGTCAAGGCATGATCCGGCCCATGCAACAACCTCACATCACACTCTTTGGCATTCCGAATTGCGACACGGTGCGCAAGGCACGGAATTGGCTGGAAGCACGCGACATCCCATACACATTCCACGACTTCAAAAAGCAAGGAGTTGAAGCGGACCACATTCTTCAGTGGTGTGAGGCCTGTGGAATCGACAAAGTACTCAACCGCAAAGGCACCACTTGGCGCGGTCTCGCCCCCGTTGAGCAGGAAAAAGCGGCGTCACTCCTGTCCGCAATCGAACTCCTGAAAGAGCACCCCAGCCTGATCAAACGTCCGGTAGTGGAATGGAAGACCATCCGAGGCAGTGCAATCACAGTGGGTTTCGATGCTGACGATTGGGAAAAGCAATTGAAGTGAATCGCGAAAGTTCTCTACTGGAAGAGACCGCTGCCCTGAAATTGAAGAAACAGGGCTGCCTCCACCGTTTTTGTGCAAAAGTGCACTAACTTTTACGAACCTTCACACACGAGATGAATCGAACCAGGGGTCTGAGACTAAACTTTTTCAGACCCTGGCGCGTTAAGTGCCTGTAGAAACAGGAGTATCTCCATGAAGAAGATCGCAATCACTACGCTGCTGACTTTCTGCGCAGTCACCGCTTTTGCCCAGGAACAGGGGCGGGTTCTGTCGGCAACACCGATCGTTCAGCAAGTAGGCATCCCCCAACAGGTCTGCGGAAACGAAACCGTATACAGCGGCTCACGCAACTCAGGAGCAGGCGCTGTGATGGGCGCCATTGCCGGGGGCGCTGCGGGTAATGCTATCGGCAAAGGTAACGGCAGAGCAGCGGCCACTGCAATTGGCGTGATAGGAGGCGCGCTGCTGGGCAACCAGATCGAGGGAAGCCAGCCGCAATATCAGAATGTGCAACGCTGCACCACAGAGACCTACTACGAGAACCGCACCGTAGGCTACAACGTGGTTTATGAATACGCCGGGCGCCAGTACACCACTCGCACGCAGACAGACCCAGGTGCGTGGATTCCCGTCAGCGTACAGCCCCAATCTGGCCAAAGCTACTCCACACAGCCCAATGGGTTTAGCAGTTACGGCTCTGGCACAACCTATGTGCAACCTGGGGTAGTTACCACCACTTATCCCACTTATGTGACACCACCCGTAACGGTCATTGAATATGGCCCCCGGCCTTATTACCACCACGGCAACCCCTACTGGCGTTAACGTTTGGCAGATCACACTCCTCAACAAGAGCCCTTCGGGGCTCTTTTTTCGTTCACCCGCTTCCTCCATGCCAGTGTTTCCGCGGCACCGCGCCCCGGACACTCTCGCAAGCTGCCCTAGAATCGAAATCTGATCTTCTTTTGCAAACGACCATGACCACCCAATCCATCGACGGCGTGACCGTCAACACCCAAGCCAATGTGTACTTTGATGGGAAATGCGTCAGCCACGGCATCACGCTGGCTGATGGCACCAAAAAGTCGGTGGGGGTGGTTTTGCCCGCCACGTTGACTTTCAACACTGGCGCCCCAGAGATCATGGAGTGCGTGGCAGGTTCCTGCGAGTACCGTTTGGAAGGAACTGACGTGTGGGTGAAGTCAATCGCTGGGGAAAAGTTTTCTGTTCCCGGCAATTCCAAATTTGATATCCGGGTGACCGAGGCCTATCACTACATCTGCCACTTTGGCTGATCCTGCAACCGTCAAACATCTAATCAAATGGCTACGATCCTCCAAAACCTGCCGACAGGGCAAAAAGTCGGTATCGCATTTTCGGGCGGCCTCGATACCAGCGCGGCCCTGCACTGGATGAAACTCAAGGGCGCCGTTCCCTACGCTTACACAGCCAACCTGGGACAGCCAGACGAGCCTGACTACGATGCGATCCCACGCAAGGCAATGGAATACGGCGCCGAGAAAGCCCGCCTCGTCGATTGCCGCACGCAACTGGCGCACGAGGGCATTGCCGCATTGCAAGCAGGTGCGTTTCATATCAGCACCGGTGGTTTGACCTACTTCAACACCACTCCGCTGGGCCGTGCCGTTACCGGCACGATGCTGGTGGCAGCCATGAAGGAAGATGATGTCAACATCTGGGGCGATGGTTCCACCTTCAAGGGCAATGATATTGAGCGGTTCTATCGCTATGGTCTGCTGACAAACCCATCACTCAAAATCTACAAGCCGTGGCTCGACCAGCTGTTCATTGATGAACTCGGTGGCCGTGCCGAAATGTCTGCATTCATGACCAAAGCCGGCTTCGGATACAAGATGAGTGCAGAAAAGGCCTACAGCACAGACAGCAACATGCTGGGGGCAACGCACGAAGCCAAAGACCTGGAATTCCTGAACAGCGGCATTCGCATCGTCAACCCCATCATGGGCGTTGCTTTCTGGAAGCCGGAAGTCGAGGTCAAGGCTGAAGAAGTCTCTGTCACCTTCAATGAGGGTCAACCCGTTGCACTGAACGGCAAAGAATTCAACGACCCTGTCGAGTTGATCCTGGAAGCCAATCGCATCGGTGGACGCCATGGTCTGGGCATGAGTGACCAGATTGAAAACCGTATCATCGAGGCCAAAAGCCGCGGCATTTACGAAGCCCCCGGCTTGGCTTTGCTGCACATCGCTTACGAGCGTCTGGTCACGGGCATTCACAACGAAGACACCATCGAGCAGTACCGCATGAACGGTCTGAAGCTGGGCCGTCTGCTGTATCAAGGCCGGTGGTTCGATCCGCAGGCCATCATGTTGCGCGAAACAGCGCAGCGCTGGGTGGCGCGCGCCATCACCGGCACTGTCACGCTGGAACTGCGGCGCGGCAACGATTATTCGCTGCTCAACACAGAAAGCCCGAACCTGACCTACGCGCCTGAGCGCTTGTCCATGGAAAAAGTGGAAGACGCTCCGTTCACACCCCTGGACCGTATCGGCCAACTGACCATGCGGAATCTGGACATTTCGGATACCCGTGGCAAGCTGGGCGTTTACTCACGCGCTGGGCTACTGCTCCCTGGCTCACAAAACGATCTGCTGACAATGACCTCTGGTCAAAAGTAAACAGCCTCAACAAAGCCGCCATCCCTCTGGCGGCTTTTTTTTACCCAAAATAATCATTTAAATCATTTTTAACATAAAATCCAATAAAAGTTCATCTTCCACACTTCTGGAGCTTGGCCATGACTCTTTTCTCCCGTTCCTTGGTACGTCGCATCTGCATTGCAAGTGCCTGTCTGTGTTTCACAGCCTTCGCCTTCGCGCTCCCTCCTGCCAGTGGTGATGTCATCCTCACCATTTCGGGAAAAATCAAGGAAGTCAACCGGGACGCCACAGCCGTCTTCGACTTGGACATGCTTCAGAAGCTGCCGCAGCAAACATTCACGACCAAAACGCCCTGGGACAAGAACCCCACCAAGTTCACAGGTCCTCTGTTGCGTGACGTTTTGAATGCAGTCAAAGCCGAAGGCAAAACCCTGACAGCCTACGCACTCAACGATTACAAGACCACCATCCCCGCGGAAGATGCACAGTTGTTCGATGTCATCATTGCCCATCGCATTGATGACATGCCCATTTCTGTGCGAACCAAGGGGCCTCTGTTCATCATCTACCCTTTTGACTCCAAGCCAGAACTGAAGTCTTCCAAGTACTACGGTCGCTCAGCCTGGCAACTCAAGTCTCTGAAAATCGATTGAACCCGCCCATGCCTGACCGCCGTACGAGCCAGCGATATCTGCTGTGGTTGGCACTGGGAACCATCCTCATGGCCGCTGCCATGGCGGTTTTGCTGGTGCTTCAGCTCACCCAGCAACAATCCATTCGCAAAAGCGGAGACTTGCGTAGTGACTCGATTACGGCGCTGACCTTCCAGTTAGAGCGGGAGTTCACCCGGTTAAGGCACGCCCTGGAGTTAACCGCTCACCATCCTGGCTCGGTACCTATGGACGAGCTGAAGCTTCGAAGCGATATCTTCGCAAGCCGCTTTCAGCTGATGCACGACACGCCCAGCACCACGGCTTTGCAGGAGCGGCCAGAGTACGCTGAAATCATGCCGAAGCTGGAAGTTCTGGTAGCTGAGGTGGATCGCGTACTGCAGCGTTCCCCCGCGCCTCAACGCGAGGAGCTTCAGCAATTGTTGAACTCCTTCCGCGCCCTGGGCACCGGTGTGCAGGATCTGACCATGGCTGCCAACAGCCATATCGCCGGCCTGCTGGAAGAGCAGGAGTCAACCATGCTCGCCCAAAGCAGGCAGGTGGTGATGCTCATCATCGCTTTGCTCGTCATGCTTTTGCTGGCTGCAGGAGCCCTGGCATGGCGCCAACACCGCCAAGAGCAGGAGCGGCTCTCTCTGCAACGACTGACCGAGCGCCTGCAAGCGGCGAACGAGGCTGCAGAAGAAGCCAACCGAGGCAAAAGTCAGTTTCTTGCCAACATGAGCCACGAACTGCGCACCCCTTTCAACGGAGTGCTTGGCATGCTGACCCTGCTGGACAGAACAGCGCTGGATGCAGGGCAGCGTGAATACGTGCAGACAGCACGCAACTCCGCAGATCACCTGCTTTCTCTACTCAACGACATTCTCGACGTGTCTGCAATGGAAGCAGGCAAGATGAGCATCCACCCCATTCCTACGCCGCTTCAGCCTCTTGTCGAAAGCATTGAAAAGCTGATGCGACCGCTGGCCGTGCAAAAAGGGCTGGATTTCTCACTGGTGATGGATAGCGATGTGCCCCCGTGGGTGGAAACCGACGGCACCCGCCTCAAGCAAATTGCACTGAACCTGATCACGAACGCCATCAAGTTCAGTGACCGCGGGGCCATCACGGTGCATATTGGTAAAGCTGTGGGCATCGATACCCCTGCAGAGTCCGTCTACCCCCTGCAAATTCAGGTCACAGACCAGGGCATAGGGATGGATGCCACCACGCTCAACCGACTTTTTGAGCGCTTCTCACAAGGAGATGCCAGCACCTCCCGGCGTTTCGGAGGGACAGGGCTGGGCCTTGAGATCTCGCGCAATCTTGCAAGACGCATGGGCGGCGATATCGAAGCTGAAAGTACCGAAGGGGTGGGCAGCACATTCACGGTCACCCTGCCACTTCCCATCGCTTCTCCGCCCTCTTCACCTGTGACGACCGAACGGCAAAGCAGCTCTCGCACCGCAGAACCTGCCGGGCTGGACATCTTGGTGGCGGATGACCAAATGGTCAACCGCAAGTACATGGGGGCCCTGCTCAGCAGCATGGGGCACTCACCTCGTTTTGCCGAAACAGGAGAACAAGCCTGTACCGAGATCCACAAGAAACGCCCCGACCTGGTGCTCATGGATCTGCACATGCCCCTGATGGACGGGTTTGAGGCTACCCGGCAACTTCGCCGCTGGCCGCAATTCATCGATCTTCCCATCGTGGCACTCACAGCCGACGTTTTTGCAGAGACAAAGGAGCGCGCCACGCAGGCGGGCATGAACGCGTTTGTGAGCAAACCCGTGAGTGTGGACATCATCCAGTCATTGCTGAGCGACCTGTTCAGCAAACCAGCGCCCAACAAAACCGAAGCGCCACCTACCCCGGCCATCACGCCCCCACCCACCAGCGCTGCGCCTCCCAGCCAGCCCCCTTCAAAGCGCACGCCCCGCCGGCGTTTCAAGTCGGGAGACGTTGCTGCGCACATCGACATGCCCATGGTGGGCGAGGTGTGTGTCGGTGTCACCGTGCAGGGCTATCGATCACTGCTGCAAAGTTATTTCACCGATGAATCGGGCAGTCTGGACGCTATGCTGGCCGCCTTGAAGGGGGCTGACCAGGAGGAGGTGCGAGCCACTGCGCACGGATTCAAAGGCGCATCCGCCAACCTGGGTTTTCACAGGCTCGCAGCCCTCGCCTTCCAGCTGGAGAAACAGGAATATTCTGAAGGTTCGCGCGACGAGATCAGAGACCGGCTGCTGCAGTCTTGGGAGATGACGCATGCGCTGTGCGTCCGCATGGGGCTGACCGATGTGGAAGCCATCGCAGAGAGGCACCGGCTCTCAGCAGATGAAACCAGCCGCCCTCAATGATCTGCGCCAGCGAGCGCTTCCGGCCCGCTTAAACCACCACCGGCTCAGGCTCAAGGCGAATACCAAAACGCTCATACACGCTGGTCTGAATTGCCTTTGCCAGCGTCATGACCTCGCCACCGGTCACGCTGTCAGCGGGCGTGCCGCGGTTGACGAGCACAAGGGCCTGTTTCTCATAGACACCAGCCTTGCCGATGGTCTTCCCTCTCCAGCCACACGCATCAATCAACCACCCGGCAGCCAGCTTCACCGAGCCATCGGGCATGGGGTAGTGAACGATACGGGGTTCACGGGCAATGATGTCCCGGCACTGATCTTCGGAAACCGTCGGGTTTTTGAAGAAGCTCCCAGCATTCCCCACCACAGCAGGATCAGGGAGCTTGGATCGACGGATGTCACACACCCAATCAAATATCTGCAGGGCGTCCGGCTCGGCGATACCCGACTCCTCCTGGCGGCGAGCCAAATCCAGATAACCCAACACGGGTTTCCAGGGCCGCGGCAGCCGAAACCGTACGTGGGTAATCACCGCACGGCCTGCCAGGCCCATGTTCCGGGAGTCCCCTGCATCCACAGACACCGAGGGCCCGCCGTGCTTGAACACAGAGTCCCGGTATCCAAAGCCGCACTGCCCGGCGTTCAAAGTAAACGTCTGCCCTGTCTGCATGTCCACGGCATCCAGAGAATCAAACCGGTCCTGCAGCTCAACGCCATACGCGCCGATATTCTGTACGGGGGAGGCACCCACAGTCCCGGGAATCAGCGCCAGATTCTCAAGCCCCGGAAATCCGTGGCGCAAGGTCCAAGCCACGCAGTCATGCCAGAGCTCTCCAGCCCCCGCCTCCACAATCCAGGCCTTGGGCGTTTCCTCCACCAGCCGAAACCCCTTGATTTCCATCTTGAGCACCAAAGGCTTCACATCTCCCGTGAGCACAATATTGCTGCCCCCGCCCAGCACAAAAAAAGGCGCACCCGAAACCCCGGGCTGCTCCCGCAGACGCAACAAATCAGACACCGAATGGATACGCACCAGCGACGTCGCCCGGGCGGCGATTCCAAAGGTATTCCAAGGCTGTAAAGGGACGTTTTTCTCGACTACCATTGCCCAGATTGTCGCACCGGCCTGTGAAGCGCTGCGTGCCCTCACCGTACAGCCTGAGAAAGTTCGCTATGCCCTCTTTTGATACCGTTTGTGAAGCCAACCTCGTAGAAGTCAAGAACGCCGTGGAAAACACCGTCAAGGAAATCTCTACCCGTTTCGATTTCAAGGGCACATCGGCCAGCATTGAAATCAAGGACAAGGAAATTACCCTGATTGGCGATGCCGAGTTCCAACTGACCCAGATTGAAGACGTCCTGAGAAACAAGCTCACAAAACGCAATGTCGATGTGCGTTTTCTGGACAAGGGCGACGTGCAGAAAATGGGCGGCGATAAGGTCAAGCAAGTCATCAAGGTGCGCAACGGCATCGAGAGCGAACTGGCCAAGAAGATTCAGAAGCTGGTCAAGGACAGCAAGCTCAAGGTCCAGGCGGCCATTCAGGGCGAATCTGTGCGCGTCACCGGAGCCAAACGCGACGACCTCCAGGCGACCATGGCCTTGATTCGCAAGGACATTACCGACGTGCCGCTGTCATTCGACAACTTCCGCGACTGATCTGGCAGCTGTCACCAAAATCAGTTGCATCACACGATGAAGACCTTTGTACAAACCGCCTTGGCCGGCGCCCTGGCGGTGTTTGCCTCGACCGTTCATGCGGCGGGGCCTTCGGTTGCGCTCAGCGGTGTACTCGGCAGCAAGGCACTTCTGGTTGTCAACGGCACGCCACCCAAAGGGGTGGCTGCAGGTGAATCCCATGCAGGTGTCAAAGTCATCGCAGTCGGCAAAGACGATGCAACGATTGAAATCGATGGCGCACGCCAGACCATCCGGCTGGGAGAGTCTCCCGTCAGCGTGGGATCGGGAGGCGGCAGCAGGCGGGTGGTGCTGATGGCCGACCGGCAGGGCCATTTCGTCAACAACGGGCTCATCAACGGCAAGCGCATGGTGTACATGGTGGACACCGGGGCATCTTTTGTAGCAATTGGCCGGACCGACGCAGAACGCATGGGTCTGGACTACACCAAGGGCCAGCCCGTTCGCATGAACACTGCCAACGGTGTCGGGCAGGCATGGCGCATCCGGCTCGACTCACTGACCATTGGAGACATTCAGGTCTCTGGCGTAGAGGCCGTGGTCACGTCCGAACCCATGCCCTTCGTCTTGCTGGGCAACAGTTTTCTGAGTGGGTTTCAGATGACGCGCGCCAACGACCAGATGGTGCTGGAAAAGCGCAACTGATTCTGCGATGTCTACCCCTTTGCACCTGGGCAGAAACCAGCAAGACAGTGAGTACGAAGACTTGCTGAGCCTGTGGGCCGATCTGGAATCAGCCCTCTCCTTGCTGCTGTCCAAGCCCCTGCTGGTTCAGGACTTCTCGGCCAAGGTTCGCCAACTGGACAGCTGGCTGCAGGATCTGGTCGCGCACGACATTGATGCCGCTCTGTACTTGATGTTCCAGCTTGCCGCCACGTCCACCGTGGGTTACAGCGCATCACACGCGCTGGTCTGCGCGACCCTGTGCAACATCATGGCCCGCGAATTTCAACTGCCCCGCCATGAGCGCGACAGCCTGGTGCGTGCAGCACTGACCATGAACATTGGCATGACAGCACTGCAGAACGAACTGGCCGAGCAGCGCGACAAGCCCAACGCCCAGCAGAAGGAAGCCATCCAGAGCCATCCGCTGGACAGCCAGGCCCTGCTGGAGAGGGTGTTTGTATCTGATGCACTATGGCTTGATCTGGTGGGTCAGCACCACGACAACGTGTCTGACAAGGTTCCGCTGGCCAGCCAACCGCCGGTTGACCGACTGACCCGCATTCTCGGCACCATAGATCGCTACGCGGCCATGATCAGTCCGCGCAAATCCCGCGCAGGTCGCAGTGCCACCGACTCCGTGAGGGCCATCGTGGGGCAGGAGGTGGAACAAACCGACGAGGTGAGTTACACGCTGGTGCGCGCCATTGGTCTGTGCCCACCCGGCACCTTTGTCAAACTCGATAACGGCGAGACGGGCATTGTTCTGCGCCGCAGCGACAAGCCCAATATGCCGCTGGTGGCCAGCCTGCTGGACCGCACAGGCAACCACAAGCCACAGCCCAGCCTGCACGCTACGGCACTGGGCAAACCCCGCATCCAGTCGGCGCTTGCGCGCTCTGCCGTGAAGGTGGAGCTGAACCACCAGATCATGGTGCGCATCGGCCTGTATGCGGCGGCCCAGCACAACACCGAAATCCACAGCCTGGTGACCACCCCCGCCACACTGGGCCTGCAGTAAGCACGGTTCACGCAAGCGAGCCACGGAGAGCGGCTTCACCACAGCCATCCAAGCCATCACGGGCAGTACGCCCAGGCAGAGCCAAGTCGTAGTGCCCAAAAGCACGAAGGCCCGGCATTCACCGGGCCTTCAGGCATCACTTCTTGTTCTTGGATTGGCCTAGCTTGGACTCCTTGCCCTCCAGCAAGCGCTGGATGTTCTCTCGGTGCCGCCACCACAGCAGCAACGCCATCACGGCTATGGAGACAGCAATACTCTGCTCGGCATACCACAGGGGGCCATCTGCAAGCAG
The DNA here is from genome assembly GCF_037101375.1 of Acidovorax sp. DW039. Lineage (NCBI taxonomy): Bacteria > Pseudomonadati > Pseudomonadota > Betaproteobacteria > Burkholderiales > Comamonadaceae > Acidovorax > Acidovorax sp. DW039. The sequence goes on from NZ_AP029019.1 coordinate 3,170,748, forward strand.
ATAAAAGACCGGGGCGAGCGCGGCAGCCACCAAAGAGGCAAGAGACGAGTAGCGAAAAAACACAGCCACCAGCAGCCAAGTCACCGCAGTGATCAGCCCCAGCCACCCACTCACACCCAGCAATACACCCAAGGCAGTGGCAACGCCTTTACCCCCCTGAAAGCGAAAAAACACAGGCCACAGATGCCCCAGAAAAGCGGCCAAGCCCACCAAGGCCACTGTGCCCTCTTCCAGACCATAGGGTTTGCCAAACCAGCGCACCAGCACCACCGGCAGCCAGCCCTTGAGGGCGTCGAGCAGCAAGGTGACGATGGCGGCCGCCTTGCTGCCCGAGCGCAGCACATTGGTGGCACCGGGGTTCTTGCTGCCGTAGGTGCGTGGGTCACTCAGGCCCATGACGCGCGTGACGATCACGGCAAACGACAAAGAGCCCAGCAGGTAAGCCACCACGGTGGCGATCAGGGGGTACACGGCAGTCAAGGCAACTCCTCACTCATTCTTTGGCAGGGCCTGCTGCCAGCGCGATGGCGGGAGCAGGCAAAGCGCTCTATTCTGCCAGCGCACACTGCACAGGTTGGGCACCCAGCAGGGCCACACACACCTGGGGATCGATCTGGACCAGAAAGCCGCGTCGCCCTCCGTTGATGGCAATGCGGGGCAGTTCAAGAATGGTCTGCTCGATGTAAACCGGCATGCTCCGGCGTGTGGCAAACGGAGAAGTCCCGCCCACGAGGTAGCCGCTGTGGCGATTGGCGACTTCCGGCGCACAGGGCTCCACCGATTTCGCCCCGATCTGGCGCGCCAGATTCTTGGTAGACACCTTGCGATTGCCGTGCATGAGCACGACCAGCGGCTTGGCATCCTGATCCTGCATGATCAAGGTCTTGACCACCATAAAAGGTTCCAGGCCCAGCACAGCAGCGCTATGTTGGGCACCGCCGTGTTCAAGGTATTCGTAGGGGTGCTCGGTGAAATCTACCTTGTGCTTTCGGAGCATCTGGGTGGCAGGCGTTTCAGAAACGTGATCTTTCTTGGCCATGGTGATGGAAGTGTGACTGCGTTAAGGCGACTGGATCGGGGCGCCAATGGTAGCCAGAGACTCAGGCGTCTCCTGAGCCATCAACCTCTGCCATCCCATCAACGCCTGCGGCGCACCACCTTGCGTTTGCCGTACTGTTCGATAGCGCTCACCAGCGCCTGGGCAAATTGCTGCACCAAGGCAGAGGGCTGGCGCCCTTCCAACGCCAGCACCTGGATACGGCGCTGCTGCAGTTGGGCTTCTTCAAAAGGCAACGCTTTCAAACGTCCGCTCTCCACCCCCTCCGCCGCAGTGAGGTAGCTGGCCAGCACCACGTCACGCTCTCCCAGCAGGGGCAGCAGCGCAGACGAAAAATTGCTCTCCATGGCGGGCACGTAGCGCAAGCCCTGCACCGCACAACTCAGGTCAAACAGCTGCCGCCCTGTGGTGCTGGAGCCCCCCAGCAACAGCGGATAGGCCACCACATCCGCCACACGCACCATCTTTTGCACAGCCAGCGGATGCTGGGCCGCCACCACGGCATGCACCGGGGCCACCGCCGAATGCAGCACCTGCACCCCTTTCTCGGGTGCCACGCTGTACTTGAGAGCCAGATCCGCATCCCCACGCAACAGCAATGCAGACACATCCTGGGGTTCTGCCACCTGCAACTGCAATTGCACGCTGGGGTGATCGTGCCGAAAGGCCGACATGACGCGGGGCAGAAAGCTTGCGGCAAACCCCTCTGTGCAAGCCACCCGCACTTGCTGCGCCTGCTGGGCAGCCAAGTCCTGCAACTGCTGCACCAAACCCAGGGCCTGTGCCTCCTGCGCGCTCAGGTGCGCCAGCAGGCGGCTGCCTGCGGCCGTCAACGCCATGCCGCGCGGCTGTCGCTCAAACAGCGCAACACCTACCGAGTCCTCCAGCTTGGCAAGCTGGCGGCTCACTGCAGAGGCCACGACATGCAGACGCATGGCCGCCTGGTTCACAGAGCCGGTGCGAGCCACCTCCAGAAAGTAACGCAGCGGCAAGCTGAAGAGGGAAAAATGCGTTCCCATGAAAAGTCATGCCTTTTTAGCAACGGAAGATTGCTTATTCTCTATGAATGAGAACGCATAACGGGCGCTCATCTTGCGTGTTTTCAGGCTCCAATCGAATCCGAGTTGAACCCCATCCCAGCAAGCACCGGGGCTGCAGCCCCTTTTGCGGCGGGAACACCCCTTGTCAGGAGCCACCATGAAACCTATCCGCGCCCTGGCCCTTGTGGCCGCCACGCTCACTGCGCTGCTTGCCTGCGGTGCGCAAGCCCAGCAACACACCAGCGCCGAAGCAGACTGGCCCCAGCGCGCGATCAAGCTGGTCGTGCCCTTCCCGCCCGGCGGCGGCACGGATGCCGTGGCCCGCGCCCTGGCGCAGAAGCTGGCCACCCGCCTGGGCAAACCCGTGCTGGTAGACAACAAACCCGGGGCCTCCACCATCATCGGCACCGACAGCGTGGTCAAGGCCGAGCCTGACGGCTACACGCTGCTGGTCTCCGGCTCCACCAGCTACACCGTCAATGCAGCCCTGCGGCCCAAGCTGCCTTACGATCCGCTCAAGGACCTGGCCCCCATTGCCATCGTGGCCAAAGCGCCGCTGGTGCTGGTGGTCAATGCCAGCTCCCCCTACAAAGACCTGGGCGCACTGCTGGCTGCCGCCAAGGCGCAGCCCAAGTCCATCAACTACGCCACCTTCGGCTCGGGCTCTGCGCCCCATCTGGTGGGTGCCTTGCTGGAGCAGGCCACCGGAGTGCGCCTGCAGGATGTGCCGTACCGCGGCAGCGCACAGGCCATGATGGGCTTGATCGGCGGAGAAATCCAGCTGGCGATCGATACCGTGGCCAGCGCCGCGCCCCACGTCAAGGCAGGCAAGCTGCGCGCTTTGGCCATCGCGGGCAATGACCGGTCCAAAGCCCTGCCCACAGTGCCCACCATGCAGGAGCTCAAGCTCCCCGAAGCGGCGTTTGACGGCTGGTATGCCATTTCCGCCCCCGCGCGCACACACGCCACCATCCTGGCGAAGCTGCAAAAAGAAGTGGATGCCGTCATGCGCGACAGCGGCATGCAGGAACAGGTGCGCAACCAGGGCATGGAGCCCGTCTTCATCGGCCCCAAACCCATGGCAGCAGCCATGGAGGACGAAATCGGCCGCTACCGCGCCCTGGCCCACCGCGCACAGATCGTGGTGGAGTGAGCCACCGTTCCTATCAACGTCCAATCCCTCCGAGACCACCATGAGCCGCGACCAACTGATTGCCGCCGTACACCAGCACTTTGACCAGGGCCGCTTCGCCCAGGACCTGGCCCGCCGCGTGGCCTGGCGCACCGAAAGCGACACCGGCACCGTGCCGCCTGCGCTGCGCGAGTACCTCACCCAGGAAATGGTGCCCACGCTGCAGCCCCTGGGTTTTGACTGCACCATCATCGACAACCCCTCGCCCCAGGGCGGCCCGCTGCTGCTGGCGCGCCGGGTAGAAGACCCCGCGCTGCCCACCGTGCTGAGCTACGGCCACGGTGACGTGGTCAACGGTCAGGAAAACGGCTGGCGCGAAGGTCTGTCGCCCTGGGTGCTGACGCAGGAAGGCGACCGCTGGTATGGCCGTGGCACAGCCGACAACAAGGGGCAGCACACGGTGGTGTTCACCGCACTGGCCCACGCCATTGCCGCGCGCGGCGGCAAGCTGGGCTACAACGTCACGCTGCTGCTGGAGATGGGCGAAGAAGCCGGCTCCCCCGGCCTGGCCCAGGTCTGCGCCGACCATGCAGAAGCCTTGCGGGCCGATCTGTTTGTGGCCAGCGACGGCCCACGCATCAATGTGGAGCGCCCTACCCTGTTCCTGGGTTCGCGCGGTGCCATCAACTTCTCGCTCACTGTGCGCAGCCGCGACAAGGCCTACCACTCAGGCAACTGGGGCGGCGTGCTGGCCAACCCGGCCACGGTGCTCAGCCATGCGCTGGCCAGCATGGTGGATGCGCATGGGCGCGTGCTGGTGCCCGGCCTGCTGCCCGCCAGCGTGCCTGACAAACTGCGCACCGCACTCAAGGATGTCGCCATCGGCACCGGCGCGGACGACCCCGCCCTCACCCCCGGCTGGGGCGAGCCGGGCCTCACACCCGCAGAGCAACTGGTGGGCTGGAACACGCTGGAAGTGCTGGCCCTGGGCTCGGGCAATGCACAGCGGCCCATCAATGCCATCCCCTCGCAAGCGGTGGCGCACTGCCAGCTGCGGTTTGTGGTGGGAACCGACTGGAAGAACGTGCAGGCCACGCTGCGCCAGCACCTGGATGCCCACGGCTTTGAGCAGGTGGACATCTCCATGGGCATGATGTGTGGCGCCACGCGGCTGGATCTGGGCAACCCCTGGGTGGACTGGACGCTGGCCAGCATGGAACGCAGCGCAGGCCAAAGCGCCACGCTGCTGCCCAACCTGGCGGGCTCGCTGCCCAACGACATCTTTGCCGACCAGCTGGGCCTGCCCACGCTGTGGATTCCGCACTCCTACCCCGCCTGTGCGCAGCATGCGCCCAACGAGCATTTGCTGGGCTCCGTCGCCCGCGAAGGGCTGGCCGTGATGGCCGGGCTGTTCTGGGATTTGGGCGAGCCCGCAGGCGTGCCGTGGAAAGAAGGCGCACTGAGCACGACCAGCGCCTGAAAGTGGCGCGGCGGCCCAGCCAATGCCCCCGCGCAAGGGCCGCCCCGCCGCGCTGGGGGCGTCCCCCTGGGGGGATGGCGCGAAGCGACTCAGGGGGGCTTCACAGTGCAGGGTCGCGCACGTCCCAACGGATCGCGTCGATGGCTTGCAGCACCTCGGGCGACAGCGTGGTACCCCAGGCGTTCAGGTCTTCGTCCAGCTGCGCCAGCGATGTGACGCCGATGATGGTGCTGGCCACCTGCCACTTGGTGTAGCAGAACGCCAGCGCCATCTGCGTGGGCGTCAGACCGTTGTCACGCGCGAGCTGGTTGTAGCGGCGGGCGGCGGCCAGCGCCTCGGGGCGGCCCCAGCGCTGCTTGCGCACCGATTCGTAGCGGGCAATGCGTGCGCCCTGGGGGGCACCGGCGTCGGTGGGTGCGTGCTCGTCGTACTTGCCCGTGAGCAGGCCAAAGCCCAGGGGCGAATAGGCCAGCAGTGACACATTCAGGCGATGGCAGGTCTCGTCCATCGCGTTTTCCCAGGTGCGGTTGATGAGGCAGTACGGGTTCTGCACCGTGGCCACCCGCGGCAGGCCGTGTTGCTCGGCCAGGCGCACAAATTCGTGCACGCCATAAGGTGTCTCGTTCGAGAGGCCGATGTAACGCACCTTGCCCGCCTTCACCAGCTTGGCCAGTGTTTCCAGCTGCTCGTGGATGGGCGTTTGCGAGGTTTCCTTGGAAGGGTCGTAGTACAGCGTGCCAAAAGCGGGCACATGGCGCTCAGGCCAGTGGATCTGGTAGAGGTCGATCACATCGGTCTGCAGGCGGCGCAGGCTGCCTTCGCACGAGGCGATGATGTCCGCCGATGTCATGCCCTTGCCTTCGCGCACCCAGGGCATGCCGCGCGAAGGGCCCGCCACCTTGGTGGCCAGCACCAGCTTCTGGCGGGCACCGGGGTTCTTTGCAAACCAGTTGCCGATGATGGTTTCCGTGGCGCCAAAAGTCTCGGCCCGTGCGGGCACCGAATACATCTCGGCCGTGTCGATGAAGTTGACGCCGCGCGCCAGCGAGTGGCTGAGGATGGCGTGGGAATCTGCCTCGCTGACCTGCTCGCCAAACGTCATGGTGCCCAGGCAGATGGGGGTCACGCGCAGATCGCTCTGACCCAGTGTGATGTGTTGCATGCGGTACAAACTCCGAAGGCAGGCGCAACTTGTAGTGCAAGCAGTGTGTGCAGTGCAGGCAGCGCCCAGGGGAAAAAGGAACACCGGGGGCAAGAGTCTGCCCACGGAGGCAGACATCGTACAAGCGATTGCGCCCGGCTGCAGGCCGCGGGGCTTGCCAGGCAGGCACGCCCAAAGCCATTGAGCAAAAAACAGCCCTGGCGCTTATGGATAAAGCGCAAACAGCTATCTTTTCAATAGCAGAAAGATAACCATCAAGCCGCGAACCGCCACCCGAGCGGCAAAGCTGCGATAGCCTGACAGACACGCCGGTGACAGCTGCCCACCACCATCCCGCCACGGTGCCCCTACCATTCCCTTTTCGGCTGGCGGCTGCGGAATCTGTGGGATGGTCCTTTCGGGGAATGTGCTGTGGAATCACGGGACAAGCGCTTCCTGCGTCGCCCCGTGCACCCTGCCCCACCATGGGACTACGCCCTGCCAGCCAGCCCCCGCACTTACCCGCCAGAGCCTTTGCATGTACCAGCCGCGTTTGCCCGCCCGCACCACCCACCTGCCCATCCGCCACCACCGCTACCACGTGCGCGAGTGGGGGCCTGAGCACAGCGACCTGCCACTGCTGGTTCTGCTACACGGCTGGATGGACGTGGGCGCCTCGTACCAGTTCACCGTGGATGCACTGAAGCAGCCGCGCCGCATCATCGCGCCCGATTGGCGGGGCTTTGGCCTGACCACCGGGCCGCAGACCGACCATTACGTGATGGCCGACTACCTGGCCGACCTGGACCTGCTGCTGGACCACTACGCCCCCGACCAGACCATCGACCTGGTGGGCCACAGCATGGGCGGCAACGTGGCCATGATGTACGCCGGGGTGCGGCCTGAACGGATACGCCGCCTGGTGAACCTGGAGGGCTTTGGCCTGCCCGCCACCCGCCCCGCCCAGACACCGGAGCGCTACGCGCAGTGGATCGACGAGATCAAGCAATTGCACCAGGGCGACAAGGACCTCAAGGCCTATGACAGCGCCGATGGCGTGGCCGACCGGCTGATGAAAACCAACCCCCGCCTGGGCCGCGACAAGGCCACCTGGCTGGCCCAGCATTGGGCGCAGCCCGATGCGCAGGGGCAGTGGCGCATCCTGGGCGACGCTGCGCACAAGGTGGTCAGCGCCCAGATCTACCGCGTGGAAGAAGCGGTGGCGCTGTACGCACGCATCACCGCCCCGGTGCTGGCGGTGGAGGCCACCTCCGACAGCCTGGGTCAGTGGTGGGGCGGCCGCTACACCCTGGCCGAGTACCACGAGCGCCTGAAACAGGTGCCCCAGTACCGGATTGCCAGCGTGGCGGATGCGGGCCACATGCTGCACCACGACCAGCCGGAAGTGGTGGCTCAACTGATCGAAGATTTTCTGGCTTGATGGGTTTGAGGTCATTTCGCCCGCCAGCGCCCGTTCCATAAGCGCAAGCAGCTACGCTTTTGGGAGCAAATGATGGCGTGACCCACTTTGGCTGCACAGCCCTTGGCCTGCGCAGTGGTAAACCCGGGTTGCGGCGGCGTCCCGTGAGAAAATCGCGGGTTAATTCACAGAACACACAGGACACGCACCATGGACGCAGAACGCATCAACCTCATCGGCACCACTTTGGCGGACCTGAGCACCCGCACCCAAGAGTTACGGAGGTATCTTTGACTTCGATGCCAAATTCGAACGTCTGAGAACCGTCAACGCATCGCTGGAAGACCCTTCGGTCTGGAACGACCCGAAGAAGGCCCAGGAACTGGGCAAGGAACAGAAATCACTCTCCAGCGTGGTCGTCACGCTGGACAAGCTGACCCGCGAGCTGGCCGACAACGCCGAGCTGTACGAGATGAGCAAGGAAGAAGGCGATGAAGCCGGCCTGCTTACCATCGAAGGCGAAGCCGACAAGCTGCGTCCGCTGATCGAGGAGCTGGAGTTCCGCCGCATGTTCAGCAACGAGGCCGATCCGCTGAACTGCTTTGTGGACATCCAGGCCGGTGCGGGCGGCACCGAGGCTTGCGACTGGGCCAGCATGCTGCTGCGCCAGTACCTCAAGTACGCCGAGCGCAAGGGCTTCAAGGCCACCGTGGAAGATGAGACGCCTGGCGACGTGGCTGGCATCAAGAGCGCCACGATCAAGATCGAGGGCGAATACGCCTACGGCCTGCTGCGCACCGAAACCGGCGTGCACCGCCTGGTGCGCAAGAGCCCGTTCGACAGCTCGGGCGGCCGCCACACCTCGTTTGCCTCGCTGTTCGTCTACCCTGAAATCGACGACTCCATCGAGATCAACATCAACCCTGCCGACGTGCGCACCGACACCTTCCGTGCCTCCGGCGCGGGCGGGCAGCACATCAACAAGACCGACTCGGCCGTGCGCCTGACGCACATCCCCACCGGCATCGTGGTGCAGTGCCAGGATGGCCGCAGCCAGCACAGCAACCGCGACGTGGCCTGGCAGCGCCTGCGCAGCCGCCTGTATGACTACGAAATGCGCAAGCGCATGGAAGAGCAGCAGAAGCTGGAAGACACCAAGACCGATGTGGGCTGGGGCCACCAGATCCGCAGCTACGTGCTGGACAACAGCCGCATCAAGGACCTGCGCACCAACGTCGAAGTCTCGGCCACGCAGAAGGTGCTGGATGGAGACCTGGACGTCTTCATCGAGGCCTCGCTCAAGCAGGGCGTGTGATGCGCCTCGTGCTGCTGCCGTTGTGCCTGTGTTCCATCCCAAGGGCTGCCGTGGCAGAAGTTGCCATGGCCGGGTGTGCCCTGACAGAGCGTGAGGGCCAGGCATGAGCCCCACCCTTGCGCACACCCAGGCCATCATCTTCGATATGGATGGCACCATGATCGACTCCATGCCCTGGCACGCCCAGGCGTGGGTGGAGTTTGCGCGCCGCCGCAGCATGGACCTGGACGTTCCCGACCTCATGGCCCGCACCACGGGCCGCAACGGCACCGAGTGCATTCGCGAGCTGCTGGGCCGCGACGTGGCGCAGGACGAAGCCGATGCGCTGACCCGCGAGAAGGAAGACATCTACCGCGAGCTGTTCGGCCCCCGATTTGCCGAAGTGGCGGGCTTTCGCCAGTTTGCACGCGCCGTGGCGGGTCGTGGCCTGAAGGTGGCCGTGGGCACTGCGGGAGACATCCACAACGTGGAGTTTGCGCTGTCGCGCCTGCAGATGGAGCCGCATCCCCTGGCCATCGTGCGGGGGGACGAAGGCCTGCCCGGCAAGCCCGAACCGGCCATTTTTCTGGAAGCTGCGCGCAGGCTGGATGTGCTGCCGCAGCACTGCATCGTTTTCGAAGACGCCCCTTTCGGCATTGAAGCCGCGCGCCGCGCTGGCATGCGCGCCGTGGCGGTGTGCAGCACCCACAGCCCTGCGCAACTGGCGGGGCCCCATGTGCTGGCCGCCGTGCGCGATTACACCGAACTCATGAACACCGATTTTCTGGAGAGCCTCCATGTTGCAACTGTCTAAAGAAGACGGACAGGCTGTGCCTGTAGCCATTCGCCGCGAAGACTACGCCGCCCCCGCCTACTGGATCGACAGCGTTGAACTGACGTTCGACCTGGACCCCGCCAAGACCCGCGTGCTCAACCGCATGGTTCTGCGCCGCAACGCCGATGTGCCCGCCCAGCCCCTGCGCCTGGACGGCGAAGACCTGAACCTGGCACGCGTGCTGGTCAACGGCCAAGGCACCTCGTTCAAGATGGACGGCGGCCAGCTGGTGCTGGAGAACCTGCCCGAGGGCACCGAGCCTTGCGCCATCGAAATCTTCACCACCTGCGCACCGGCCAAGAACACCAAGCTCATGGGCCTGTATGTGAGCAACGACTCGTTCTTCACCCAGTGCGAGGCCGAGGGCTTCCGCCGCATCACCTACTTCCTGGACCGTCCGGACGTGATGGCCAGCTACACCGTGACGCTGCGGGCCGACAAGACGCAGTACCCTGTGCTGCTCAGCAACGGCAATCTGGTGGACAGCGGCGATCTGGAAGACGGCCGCCACTTTGCCAAGTGGGTGGACCCGCACAAGAAGCCCTGCTACCTGTTCGCCCTGGTGGCGGGCAAGCTGGTGGCGCGCGAGCAAAAGATCCGCACCCGCGCGGGCACCGACCACCTGCTGCAGGTGTATGTGCGCCCCGGCGACCTGGGCAAGACCGAGCACGCCATGAATTCGCTGATGGCCAGCATCGCCTGGGACGAGGCCCGCTTTGGCCTGCCACTGGACCTGGAGCGCTTCATGATCGTCGCCACCAGCGACTTCAACATGGGTGCCATGGAAAACAAGGGCCTGAACATCTTCAACACGAAGTACGTTCTGGCCAGCGAGGCCACCGCCACCGACACCGACTTTGCCAACATCGAAAGCGTGGTGGGCCACGAGTACTTCCACAACTGGACGGGCAACCGCGTGACCTGCCGCGACTGGTTCCAGCTGAGCCTGAAGGAAGGCCTCACCGTCTTCCGCGACCAGGAATTCAGCATGGACCTGGCGGGCAGCCCGTCGGCCCGCGCCGTCAAGCGCATTGAAGACGTGCGCGTGCTGCGCACCGCCCAGTTCCCCGAAGATGCAGGCCCCATGGCCCACCCCGTACGGCCCGACAGCTACGTCGAAATCAACAACTTCTACACCGTCACCATTTACGAAAAAGGCTCCGAGGTCGTGCGCATGCAGCACAACCTGGTGGGCCGCGACGGTTTTGCCAAGGGCATGAAGCTGTACTTTGAGCGCCACGACGGCCAGGCCGTGACCTGCGACGACTTTGTGCAGGCCATTGCCGACGCCAACCCCGCCAGCCCGCTGGCGCAGCACCTGCCTCAGTTCAAGCGCTGGTACAGCCAGGCTGGCACCCCCCGCGTGCGCGCCACGGGCGTGTACGACGCCGCCACGCGCTGCTACGCCCTCACACTGTCGCAAAGCTGCCCCGCCACACCCGGCCAGCCCACCAAAGAACCTTTCGTGATTCCGGTGGAATTGGGTCTGCTCAGCGCCTCCGGCACTCCACTGCCCCTGCAACAGGCAGGCGAGGCCGCCAGTGGCGCAACGTCTCAGGTGCTGGTACTGACCGAGGCCTCACAAACCTTCACCTTCACCAACCTGGACGCCGCCCCTGTGCCCTCGCTGCTGCGCAACTTCAGCGCGCCGGTGGTGCTGGACATCGACTACACCGATGCCGAACTGCTGACGCTGCTGGCGCACGACACCGACGCCTTCAACCGCTGGGAAGCAGGCCAGCGCCTGGCCTTGCGTATTGCTATCAATAGCATAGCTTCCAGCGCTGATCCAGAAAGCGCTACAGCCACTTCTGAGCCTAAGATTCTAGGCACTGCATTTGTCGAAGCCATGCGCGCTGTGCTGCGCAACCCGGCGCTGGATGCCGCCTTCAAGGAACTGGTGCTCACCCTGCCATCCGAAACCTACATCGCCGAGCAACTGGATGTGGTGGACCCCCAGCGCATTCACGCCGTGCGCGAAGCCATGCGCACCGAACTGGCCTTGGCACTGCGAGCCGACTGGGAATGGGCTTGGGAGCAGCACCAGAACACCGGCGGCTACCAGCCAGACAGCGCTTCTGCTGGCCGCCGTGCACTGAGCGGCCTGGCCCTGCACATGCTGTGCATTGCAGCCCAGGTGACTGGCGACACGGTCTGGCCCGGCAAGGCCTACCAGCGCTTCAAGGATGCGGGCAACATGACTGACCGCTTCAACGCCCTCACGGCCCTGGTCGCCACCGGCCACGAGTTGGCCGCCCCTGCCCTGGCCCGCTTCCACGCACTGTTCAAGGACGAACCTCTCGTCATCGACAAGTGGTTTGCCCTGCAGGCAGGTGCCCCCGACCGCGGCGGCAACATCCTGCCCGCCGTGCGCCAGCTGATGCAGCACCCGGACTTCAGCCTCAAGAACCCCAACCGCGCGCGCAGCGTCATCTTCAGCTACTGCAACGCCAACCCCGGCGCATTCCACCGCCAGGATGCGGGTGGCTACGTGTTCTGGAGCGAGCGCGTCATCGAACTGGACGCCATCAACCCGCAAGTGGCCGCCCGCCTGGCCCGCGCACTGGACCGCTGGAAGAAGCTGGCAGACCCCTGGCGCACGGCCGCCCGCGAAGCCATCGCCCGCGTCGCCGCCCGCGAAGGCCTGAGCAACGACGTGCGCGAAGTTGTCAACCGCGCGTTGGCTGAATAAACAAGGAGATCCCCACCATGGCAAAACCCATCAGCCTCACCCGCTACCTCGTCGAACAACAGCGTGTGGACGGCCACATTCCATCGCAGCTGCGCCTGCTGCTGGAGGTGGTCGCACGCGCATGCAAAGGCATCAGCCAGGCCGTCAACAAGGGCGCGCTGGGTGGTGTGCTCGGCAGCGCCGAGAGCGAAAACGTGCAGGGCGAAGTCCAGAAGAAACTGGACATCATCGCCAACGAAGTTCTCATCGAAGCCAACGAATGGGGCGGCCACCTGGCGGCCATGGCGTCCGAAGAGATGGACGGCATCTACCTGGTGCCCAACCGCTACCCCCAGGGCGAATACCTGCTGCTGTTCGATCCTCTGGACGGCTCCAGCAACATCGACGTGAACGTCAGCATCGGCACCATCTTCAGCGTGCTGAAGAAGCCCGACGGTGACCGCGGCGTGGAAGAAGGCGACTTCCTCCAGCCCGGCAACCAGCAAGTTGCTGCGGGCTACTGCATCTACGGCCCCCAGACCACCCTGGTGCTCACCGTGGGCGACGGTGTGGCCATGTTCACGCTCGACCGCGAGCAAGGCTCCTTCGTGCTGACGCAAGAGAATGTGCGCATCCCCGAGGACACCAAGGAGTTCGCGATCAACATGAGCAACATGCGCCACTGGGACACCCCCGTGAAGCGCTACATCGACGAATGCCTGCAGGGCAAGGAAGGCCCCCGCGGCAAGGACTTCAACATGCGCTGGATCGCATCCATGGTGGCCGACGTGCACCGCATCCTGACGCGCGGCGGCATCTTCATGTACCCCTGGGACAGGCGCGAACCCCACAAGCCCGGCAAACTGCGCCTGATGTATGAAGCCAACCCCATGGGCTGGCTGGTGGAGCAAGCGGGCGGCGCAGCCACCAACGGCAAGCAACGCATCCTGGATATCCAGCCCCAGCAACTGCACGAACGCGTGAGCGTGATCCTCGGCTCCAAGAACGAAGTGGAGCGCGTCACCAGCTACCACTCGACGCTATAATTTAAGGCTATCGCCGGTGTAGCTCAGTCGGTAGAGCAGCTCATTCGTAATGAGAAGGTCGGGTGTTCGATTCATCTCTCCGGCACCAAATGAAAAGCCCTGATTCGTAAGAGTCAGGGCTTTTTTGTTGCCTTGGTGATACCAGCGCAGTACGTGATCGCAGAGTCTCTGCACCAACAGCTCATCGCGGCGCGCAAACTCTGGTTGCGAATTTGGAAGGATTGTGGAAACTTGCCACTTTCAACAACAGGCGAAGCAAGTCGCGTTTGTCATGAGAGCAGCCAGAGCCGCTCATGCCGCCCCAGAGAGAGGTACAAGGAATGCAACCCAAGAAACCCATTGATCGCAGAACAGGCAATGACCGCAGGCAGGTGAATGGAGAATCTCCGGTGCCTCAAGAGCGGCGCGTCACCATTGAGCCACGCCAGCCTGAGGTGGTAGAAATCCAGGTAACGCCTGAGGAGTTCGCAGCCCTGGGCTTCCAAACGCAGGCGACCTCAAAGTCCTGAACCAGCCTTGCCTAGGGGCCCCGCTCTGGATCAAGGCGGCTTAGCCTCTAGTTCTGACTTTCTCCGAGATGCAGGACACGGTGCGCCACCATGTCGATGGCCGGTTTGGTATTGCCCTGCTTGTCCGTCCACACCTTGGGTGTTATCGCGCCGGAAACGGATATGGCGTCGCCCTCCCGCACGAGGAACAAGCTGTCGCATACAGCGGGATCAAAGGCAATCAAATTGACCAGAATGCCCTCGGAGTCCGTGCCGGTGACACGAATTTTGGCCACGCAGTAAGGGCGGCCTGCCTTGTCTACACGATGCTCGGCAGAACTCCAGATTCTGCCGGCTACCAAACCTTCAATCATTCTCTCCAAAGCCTTTGGCGTGATGCGTTTAAAGCAAAAAAGCCCGGCTCTTTTGGAACCGGGCTTATGCAATAAATGGTCGGCGTGGCGGGATTCGAACTCGCGACCCCTTGCACCCCATGCAAGTGCGCTACCAGGCTGCGCTACACGCCGACAAGACTTAAATTATATACAGAAAATGAGTACTTTCAGGAAAGTAGGGCACGAATTTCAAATAATTCCTTGCGCATCGCACTCCAGTCGGGTGCAGAGCCACTCGGCTCCATAGCTTGGAACTCAATATGGGTTGACTCCAACAGCACGGTAGAGGCCTCAGGCTGAGCCCCGGCGGCACCACTGCCCTCGCGCTCCAGTTGAGCCAGCTCCTGAAGACGATTGCGTGCACCGCTGATCGTGAAGCCCTGGTCGTAGAGCAGATCTCTGATGCGACGAATCATGAGCACTTCATGGTGCTGGTAGTAACGCCGGTTCCCTCTGCGCTTCATGGGGCGCAATTGGGTGAATTCCTGCTCCCAGTAGCGCAGCACGTGCGGCTTGACGCCGCACAGCTCCGCCACCTCACCAATGGTGAAGTAACGTTTGGCGGGGATGGTGGGGAGCGTGGTGCTCATGAACAGATGACCGGTGGGCTCAACAGACCGTCAAGAGTACCCGAGACCTTGCGAGACCACCAGCACCCTTGCCAGAAATTGCTTTCAAAACGGGAAAACGTTCACGCTGGCACGTCGCCCGCACTGCCCTGGATCTGCTCTTTGAGCTTGCTGCTGGCGTGAAAGGTCACCACACGCCGCGCCTCAATCGGAATCGCCTCGCCTGTGCGAGGGTTGCGACCGGGCCGGGGTGCCTTGGTCCGGATCTGGAAGTTACCAAATCCGGACAATTTGACATCTTTCCCGTCGATCAGGCTTTGCACGATCAGGTCAAAAAACGCATCCACCATGTCTTTGGACTCGCGCTTGTTGAGTCCAATGTGGTCGAACAGAAGATCTGCCAGCTGAGCTTTGGTCAGAGCATTCGTTTCAAGACTGTCTACCGCAAACTCAATCATCGGAGTCCCTTCCAACATGGCGTTCAGACACGCAGACGGCCGCCCGTGCGGGCCACGACCTGAGCCACCACAGCCTGCACTGCCGCGTCAATTTCAGCCTCGGTCAGAGAGGCATCATCGCGCCCCAGCGTGAGGCGCACGGCCAGGCTCTTCTCGCCTGCAGCCACACCACCAGCCACCGCTTCTTCGCCAGCGCGCGCAACCTTAGGTCGGTAAACGTCGAACAGCACAGCGGAGCGCAAGGTAGAGGCAGGTACCGCAGATTCGACAGCCGACATGACCTCGCTGTGGGTCACGCGCTCTGCCACCACGATGGCCAGGTCACGCTCCACCGGTTGGTGCTTGGCAACAGGCTTGAATTTCGGGACAGCGCGCTGCAACACAGCATCGAGTTCCAGCTCAAACATGACGGGGGCCTGCGGCAGCTCCCACCCTTGCCGCCACTGGGGATGCAGTTCTCCCACATGCCCGATGACGCGGCCATTGACCAGCACACGGGCGCAACGACCTGGGTGCATGGCCGGGTGCGTGGACGGCTCAAAGGTGGCTCGCATGGGGGCCAGCAACGCCTCCACATCGCCCTTGACGTCATAAAAGTCAACGGGCTGCTCCTTGCGCCCCCACTGCAGCACATCTGCCGGGCCATAAGCCACGCCAGCGACCCGCATGGGCTGGTGGAACCCTTCCACGGTCGTATCGGTGTTGGTCACCGAAGCATCGCGCAGAAAAACACGGCCCAGTTCGAACACGCGCACACGCTGTGCCTTGCGGTCCAGATTGAACTTCAGCACCTGCAACAGCGATCCCAACAGGGTGGACCGCATGACGCTCATCTGGCTGGCAATCGGGTTGAGCAGCTTGATGGGGTTGGTGTTACCCGCCAGCTGGTGCTCCCAGCGCTCTTCTACAAAGCTGAAGTTGATGGTTTCCTGGTATCCCAGGCCTGCCAGCGAGCGGCGCACGGCAAACGGGCTGCGCGTGGCCTCGGCAGGCAGCTTGGGAGTGATGGGTGCCAGCGGTGGCGTGGTGGGCAGGTTGTTGTACCCCACCATACGCGCCACTTCCTCAATCAGGTCTTCCTCGATGGCGATATCGAAGCGATAGCTGGGAGGGGTGACTGTGATGACACCGTCGGCCTCGGACACGGCCAGACCCAGGCGCTGCAGCGCATCCACACACTGGGCGGCCGTCACGGGCATGCCAATGACCTTGGCCGCACGGGACACCCGCAGCTTGACGGGCTGGGCAGCAGGCACATTCACCACATGGTCGTCCATGGGGCCGCAAGCCGTATCGGGCGTACCGCAGATATCGATGACCAACTGGGTAATGCGCTCGATATGCTCCACCGTGAGGCTGGGGTCCACGCCACGTTCGAACCGATGGCCCGCATCGGTCGAGAAGTTGTAGCGGCGCGAGCGGCCAGCCACGGCCTTGGGCCACCAGAAGGCGGCTTCGATGTAAATGTGCTTGGTATTGTCCGACACAGCTGTGGCGTCGCCGCCCATGATGCCGGCAAGCGATTCGACCTGACTGTCGTCTGCAATCACGCCCACCTTGTCATCCACGGTGATGGTGTTGCCATTGAGCAGCTTGAGCTGTTCGCCCGGCTTGCCCCAGCGCACATCCAGCCCCCCTTGAATCTTTTCCAGATCAAAGATGTGGGAAGGGCGACCCAACTCGAACATCACGTAGTTCGAAATGTCCACCAGCGGCGACACGCCACGCTGACCGCAACGGGCCAAGCGGTCCAGCATCCACTGGGGCGTGGCAGCACGGGTGTTGACGTTGCGGACGATGCGACCCGTGAAACGGCCACACAGGTCAGGCGAAGACACCTTGACGGGCAGCTTGTCACCCAAAGTCGCCTGTACCGCAGCGAACTCAGGCTGCTTGAGAGGCGCACCCGTCAATGCAGACAGCTCGCGGGCTATACCGTACACGCTCAGGCAGTGCGCCAGATTGGGCGTGAGTTTGAGCGTGAATAGCGTGTCGTCCAGGTTCAGGTGGCTGCGAATGTCCTGCCCCACGGGGGCCGCAGCGTCCAGCTCCAGCAGCCCGCCATGGTCTTCGGACAGCTTGAGTTCGCGCGCTGAGCACAGCATGCCCTGGCTTTCCACGCCACGAAGCTTGCCCACCTTGATGAGGAACGGCTTGCCATCATCGCCTGGGGGCAACTCCGCCCCCACCAAGGCGCAAGGCACTTTGATACCCACGCGGGCATTGGGTGCGCCGCACACGATGTTGAGCAAAGCCCCCTGCCCCACATCCACCTGGCAAACCCGCAGACGGTCAGCGTCAGGATGCTGCACTGCCTCCTTGATTTCACCCACGACGATCTTGGTGAAAGGCGGTGCGACAGGGCGCAGCTCTTCCACTTCGAGACCCGCCATGGTCAACGTATCAGCCAGCTCTTGGGTGCTTAGCGGGGGGTTGCAGAACTCGCGCAACCAGGACTCAGGAAATTGCATGGTGAAAATTCTTTTGTGCGTTTGCTATGAAAAAGAGAGCTGCCTGCGCTTATTTGGCGTCTGCTAGCAGTGATTTCTTATCGATTTTTCGATCACTGCGCCCTTGGCTGGCAGCCCGACTTATCGAGGCTGTTACTGGAACTGCGACAGAAAACGGATGTCGCCATCAAAGAACAGGCGCAAGTCATTCACGCCATAACGCAGCATAGTGAGTCGGTCAGGGCCCATGCCAAACGCAAAGCCGATGTACTTTTCAGGATCTAGGCCCATATTGCGCACGACATTCGGGTGCACCTGGCCCGAGCCCGCCACTTCCAGCCAGCGGCCCGCCAAAGGCCCGGTCTGGAACTGGATATCAATCTCCGCACTCGGTTCGGTAAACGGAAAGAAGCTGGGACGGAACCGAAGCACCAGATCATCGCTTTCGAAGAAGGTGCGGCAGAAGTCGGTGAACACGACCTTCAGGTCCTTGAAGCTCACGTTTTCGCCAACCCACAGCCCTTCGCACTGATGGAACATGGGGGAATGCGTGGCATCGCTGTCTACCCGATAGGTGCGGCCTGGGGCAATCACGCGGATCTCGGGCATGGTCTTGCCTGCATCGAGCAGCGCCTTGTGCTTTTTGACGTGCTGCACAGCGTGCCGGATCTGCATGGGGCTGGTGTGCGTGCGCAGCAGGTTGGGGGCGGTGGCGGTGCCGCCCTCAACGTAAAACGTATCGTGCATGGAACGCGCGGGATGATCCTCAGGCGTGTTCAATGCAGTGAAGTTGAACCAGTCGGTTTCGATCTCAGGCCCTTGCGCCACATCGAAGCCCATGGATCCAAAAATGCCCTCAATGCGCTCCAGGGTGAGGGAGACCGGATGAAGACCGCCTTGCCCGCGCTGACGGCCGGGCAAACTCACATCCAGCGCTTCGGCCTTGAGCTGGGCTTGAAGCTCGGCATCTGCCAAGGCTTGGCGACGCGCAGTCAGCGCGGCCTCAATCGCCTGTTTGGCGATATTGATCGCTGCGCCGCGAGATTTCTTCTCCTCGACAGACAGCTGCGCCATGCCCTTCATCAGCTCGGTAATGCGCCCTGACTTGCCCAGAAACTGAGCCTTGGCGTTTTCCAGATCGGCAGGGGTGGCACTTTGCTCAAACAGTTGTTTGGCGCTTTCGACCAGAGAATCCAACTCGTTCATATCGACTCTTGAAAATAAACAAGGGCTAGTGCCTTTTCAAGCCCTAGCCCTTGCTGTTATTGCGCAAGAAGCTATCAAAACGATAGCTTCTCATCGTGATCTCAAGCAGCCAGCTTGGCCTTGACTTGGTTCACGATGCTGCCGAAGGCAGCCTTGTCGTGCACTGCGAGATCGGCCAGCATCTTGCGGTCGATTTCGATGGAAGCCTTCTTCAGGCCGTTGGCGAACTGGCTGTATGTCAGACCCAGTTCACGAGCAGCGGCGTTGATACGGGCGATCCACAGCTGGCGGAACACGCGCTTCTTGGTGCGGCGGTCACGGTAGGCATATTGCCCAGCCTTCATTACCGCCTGTTTGGCGATACGGAAGACATTACCGCGGCGACCACGGAAACCCTTGGCAAGGGCGAGAACTTTCTTGTGACGGGCACGGGCCGTTACACCACGTTTGACGCGAGGCATGTATGTACTCCTAGTTCGTCAGTTGATTACAGGCCCGCGCTGGGCAGCATTTGTGCGATAGAGCCCATGTTGGTCTCATGCACATTCACCGCACCACGCAGATGGCGCTTGTTCTTGGTGGTCTTCTTGGTCAAGATGTGACGCTTGAAGGCCTGACCGCGCTTGACGGTACCACCTGGACGAACGCGGAAACGCTTTTTCGCGCTGCTCTTGGTCTTCATTTTGGGCATTTGAATGCTCCTTTTCGTTGTGCTCGTGAGGCGTTCGCAAACCGATTTGCAAACTTGTTGGCCCCGAGCCACTTTTTTCCCCGGAGGGTGAGTCCGGGGGCGACAGTGTAAACACTGTCTTTGCCGGCAAGCCGGCAAATCTTTCACAAAATACCTGCGATCACGCTGCCGGGCTGCCGCCTGTAGGAGCGTCTGCCGCTGGCTTGGCCGTACCGGGCTTTTTGCGTCCCGGCGCGATCATCATGATCATCTGACGGCCTTCCAGCTTGGGAAACTGCTCAACGATGATGGTGTCTGCCAGATCATCGCGAATACGGTTCAGCAAGGCCAGACCGAGTTCCTGATGGGTGATTTCACGACCACGGAAACGCAGCGTGATCTTGCACTTGTCCCCATCAGCCAAAAACCGGCGGATGTTCCGCAGCTTGATGTTGTAGTCGCCATCGTCCGTACCAGGACGGAACTTGACTTCCTTGATCTCAATGACCGTCTGCTTGGCTTTGGCCTCAGCAGCACGTTTTTGCTCCTGGTACTTGAACTTTCCGTAGTCCATCAGGCGGCACACCGGCGGGTTTGCTGTAGCAGCAATCTCCACCAGATCAACGTCCAGTTCACCCGCCATGCGCAAGGCTTCCATCAAGCTCACCACACCGAGCGGCTCATTGTCAGGACCCGAAAGGCGAATCTCAGGGGCCATGATTTCACGGTTCAGGCGGTGTTTGCGCTCTTCACGTTGGCGACGATCACGAAATTCAGTAGCGATGGCTATCTTCCTTGAATCAAAATGCTACGGAAACTGTAGCTACACCCGCGCAACTGGCGTGCCCCAGAGCTCGATTTGGTAGTAAATCAGGCTTTGTCAGCAATGTCTTTGGCGATGAGTTCAATGAACGCATCTACAGACATCACACCGAGGTCTTGATTGCCTCGGGCTCGCACTGCGACGGCTCCTGCTGCTTTTTCCTTGTCGCCAGCGACGAGGATGTAGGGCAGCTTTTGCAACGAATGCTCCCGTATTTTATACGTAATCTTTTCGTTACGCAGATCCAGTGCCACCCTAAGGCCTTGATTGGGCAGCGCTTTTTGCAGTTTTGCGGCAATTTCACGACAGTAATCCGCCTGGGAATCGGTAATGTTGAGCACCGAAACCTGCACAGGGGCAAGCCAGGTAGGCAACGCACCCGAGTGCTGCTCGATCAGAATACCGATGAAACGCTCCAGACTGCCCACGATCGCGCGGTGCAGCATGATGGGGCGATGACGGGCTCCATCTTCACCTACAAACTCTGCGTCCAGGCGCTCAGGCAGGTTCGGGTCAACCTGGATCGTGCCGCACTGCCACTGACGGCCCAGCGCGTCCTTGAGTGTGTATTCAATCTTCGGACCATAGAAGGCGCCCTCGCCCGGCAGGTATTCGAAGTCACATCCCGAAGCACGCAAGCCTTCGGCCAGCGCATTCTCCGCACGATCCCAGCTTTCTTCTGTGCCGATCCGTTTTTCAGGACGGGTAGACAGCTTGTAGATGATGTCGGTGAAACCAAAGTCCTTGTAGACCTTTTGCAGCAATTGGGTGAAGGCCACCACCTCGGACTGGATCTGATCTTCGGTACAGAAAATGTGGCCATCGTCCTGCGTAAAAGCACGCACGCGCATGATGCCGTGCAGGCCGCCTGTGGGCTCGTTGCGATGGCACTGACCGAATTCACCGAACCGCAGGGGCAAATCGCGATAGCTCTTGATACCCTGCTTGAAGATGATGATGTGCCCAGGGCAATTCATCGGCTTGAGCGCGTAGTCGCGCTTTTCCGACTCGGTGACAAACATGTTCTCGCGGTATTTGTCCCAGTGTCCAGTCTTCTCCCACAGACTCTGGTCGAGGATCTGGGGGCCTTTGACCTCCAGGTAACCATTCTCACGGTACACGCGGCGCATGTATTGCTCGACCTCTTGCCACACCGTCCAGCCCTTGGGGTGCCAAAACACAGTGCCGGGCGAATGCTCATCAATGTGGAAGAGATCCAGTTCGCGTCCCAGTTTGCGGTGATCGCGCTTCTCTGCCTCTTCCAACAAAGTCAGATATTGCTGCAATTCATCTTTGGTGGCCCATGCAGTTCCATAGACACGCTGCAGCATCTCATTGCGATGGTCGCCACGCCAATAAGCGCCTGCCACCTTCATCAGCTTGAAAAATTTCAGCTTGCCAGTGCTGGGCACATGAGGGCCACGGCACAGATCCTCAAACTCACCCTCGCGGTAGAGGCTCACATCCTCATTGCTGGGGATGCTGGCAATGATCTCCGCCTTGTAATGCTCACCCAAGCTCTTGAAATATGCGACAGCCTCATCGCGAGGCAGCACGCGGCGCACCACGGGCTCGTCTTTCGCGGCCAACTCGGTCATGCGCTTTTCGATGGCAGCCAGGTCTTCGGGCGTGAAAGGACGCTTGTAGGCAAAGTCGTAATAGAAGCCGTTTTCAATGACCGGGCCGATCGTGACCTGGGCTTCAGGAAACAGCTGCTTGACCGCATACGCCAGCAAGTGAGCTGTGGAGTGCCGGATGACCTCCAGTCCATCGGCATCCTTGGCAGTGACGATGGACAAGGGCGAATCCGATGTGATCTGGTAGCTGGTGTCCACCACCTTATCACCAATCTTGCCAGCCAAAGCAGCCTTGGCCAGGCCAGCACCAATCGAAGCGGCCACTTCGGCCACCGTGACCGGGCCTGGGAATTCGCGCTGGGAACCGTCGGGGAGCGTAATGTGAATCATGGGGAAGTCCAGGTGGTGGCGCAACACATGCACCGAATAGAAAGAAAAAACAAAAAAGCGCGGAACCGGCCGCGCTTTGATGAGGGAGAAAAGGTCTCGTGCAGGCGCGAACGGCCAGCCACTAGTGGCCGGTACAGATCTCCGTCGTAGTTCGCGGTGTCATAACCAGAATGCCTTTCTCGCTCTTGTAGATCAAACTTGTGCGCATTTTAACCCCCAAGGTCCCGCGCACCTCGATGGGACGCAAAAAAGCCCGGGCACGCCCGGGCTCCTGAACTCACTTTTGAGTGAATCAGTGGAACTGCTCTTCCTCGGTAGAACCCGTCAGGGCCTTCACGGAAGACGAACCGCCCTGGATCACGGTGGTCACGTCGTCGAAGTAGCCTGCACCCACTTCCTGCTGGTGCGACACGAAGGTGTAGCCCTTGTCGCGTGCTGCGAATTCAGGCTCTTGCACCATTTCAACGTAGTGCTTCATGCCTTCGCCGCGAGCGTATGCATGGGCGAACTGGAAGGTGTTGTACCAGTTGATATGGATACCGGCCAGCGTAATGAACTGGTACTTGTAGCCCAATGCAGACAGCTCTTCCTGGAACGAAGCAATTTGCTTGTCGTCGAGGTTCTTCTTCCAGTTGAAAGAGGGCGAGCAGTTGTACGACAGCAGCTTGCCGGGGCAGGCAGCATGCACGGCCTGGGCAAATTCGCGAGCGAAGCCGATGTCTGGCACGCCGGTTTCGCACCACACCAGATCTGCGTAGGGAGCGTAGGCCACGCCGCGGCTGATGGCCTGCTCCAGACCATTCTTCACGCGGTAGAAGCCTTCTTGGGTGCGCTCGCCAGTCAGGAAGGGCTTGTCGTTGGCGTCGTGGTCGGAGGTGATCAGGTTGGCAGCTTCGGCATCGGTGCGGGCCAGCACGATGGTGGGTACGCCCATCACGTCAGCAGCGAAACGGGCAGCGATCAGCTTTTCGCAGGCTTCTTGCGTGGGCACCAGCACCTTGCCACCCATGTGACCGCACTTCTTCACGGCAGCCAGCTGGTCTTCGAAGTGCACGCCGGCTGCGCCTGCTGCGATCATGTTCTTCATCAGTTCGAAGGCGTTCAGCACACCGCCGAAGCCCGCTTCCGCATCAGCCACGATGGGCAGGAAGTAGTCGATGAATTCCTTGTCGCCGGGGTTGATGCCACGGCCCCACTGGATCTCGTCAGCACGCTTGAAGGTGTTGTTGATGCGACGAACCATGGTGGGCACCGAGTCGTAGGCGTAGAGCGACTGGTCGGGGTACATGGTTTCGGAAGTGTTGCCGTCCGCAGCAACTTGCCAGCCCGACAGGTACACCGCTTCGAGGCCCGCCTTGGCTTGCTGCATGGCCTGGCCCGCAGAGATGGCGCCGAAAGCATTGACGTAGCCCTTCTTGGCACCACCGTTGATCTTGTCCCACAGCTTTTCAGCGCCACGCTTGGCCAGGGTGTGCTCGATGGGCAGCGAACCACGCAGACGCACCACGTCAGCGGCGGAGTAACCGCGCTTCACACCCTTCCAGCGGGGGTTTTGCGCCCAGTCTTTTTCCAGGGCTGCAATTTGCTGTTCGCGGCTCAGTTGTTCGTTGAGGGATTGAGGCATGTGGACACTCCTGAGGTTGGTTGAAAACACCGGGCTGCTTTGCGGCTGCCCATGGAGACAACTTTAAGTCTTATATAAGACCAACACAAGCTCTTATGTCTTATAGAAGATATAAATTTTCTTATTTAAAAACAATAACTTAGCCTCCACATATCTCAATATGAAATTATTTTTCTCATATTGAGAAAATCCATCTACCCTGTTAACGATAAACTTATCGCAATGCAAAATGCAGTTTTTGCGATATGAAATACCGTCAGGATTTCATCCAATCTCCATGCACAATGCGTGCCGCCTTTGCAACGTAGCGCCTGTTGATTTCATACACAAGACAGAGCATTTGCCTGCCCTCGCATTGCACTGAAACGAAACGTTTGGCGTATTCATCCGATGGCTGAGGGCCAAGCAGGCCTTCAATGGCATCCAGACGGCGCTCCAGAGCGGGTTCGATGGCATACACCTCCCCCGTCACCCACGCGCCCTCATCGTTCAGCACTAGCCCGGGATAACCGCCCAGATGGAACAGATCGCCCCGAACGGATGCACGACCGATCCATCGCGGTGCTGGCTCCAGTTTGGTGATGTCGTTGGCACCGCCTTGGCGCAATGTGCCGTAGACAAAAACGTAACGCTCTTCAGTCTTGAGGGCTGACGTGTCAGGCATGATGCGGGCTCCTGTTGAGATGGTGATGTGATGAGCCTAGTTTCCCACCCAAGCCGCCCTGTGGCCTACGGGTGCCTTGCATTGAGCATGGCACTGGTGGGCAGCTACGTTGCTTTGTCCAAGCCCTTGGCCTTGGCAATCCCCGTGTTTTTGCTGGCCTGGCTGCGCTTTGGCATCGGCGGCTTGGCGATGTTGGGATGGCTGCGCAAACCTGCGCAAGAGCCACCGCTGAGCCCCCAGACCCGACGCCTGCTGTTTCTGGAGTCTTTTCTCGGTAACTTTCTTTTCACGCTGTGCATGTTGTATGGCGTCAGCATGACCAGCGCTTTGACCGCTGGGGTGACCATGGCGGCGATTCCCGCTGCGGTTGCTGTCATGAGCTGGATGTTTTTGCGCGAGCGCATCTCGCGCCGCACTTGGGCCGCGGTGGCGTTGGCAGTTCTTGGAATTGCACTGCTTTCGCTATCAAAAACAGAGCACTCTGCGCACGGCGCGCCTGCCGCAGCAACACAATCCCCTGGTCAGTATTTATGGCTTGGGCAGCTGTTGCTGATAGGCGCTGTGCTGTGTGAGGCTGCATATTCCGTGATCGGCAAGAAACTGACTGGCACCTTGGGCCCCAAACGGATCACATCGCTCATCAATGTGTGGGGGTTCGTGCTGGCCACCCCCCTAGGCATCTACACCGCGTGGAGCTTTGACTTTGCTGCGGTAGCAACGGGAACATGGGTCTTGCTGGTCTTCTATGCACTGGCAGCCAGCGTCTGGACCGTGTGGCTGTGGATGACGGGCCTGAAGTCTGTCCCCGCAGCGCAGGGCGGCATTTTCACCGTGATGCTGCCCGTGAGCGCAGCACTCGTAGGCGTGTTGGTATTGGGCGAGCAGCTCACGGCCTTGCAGATAACCGCGCTGGGTATTGCCCTGGCCAGCGTGCTGTTGGCTACCGTGCCTACTCGCGCGCGATAACTTGATAACTTGTCGCTGAACGACCCTGCCCTCAGACCAAGCTTCAGGGCGGCAATGCTCAAGGCAGCAATGACGATGCTCCGATGACGACACCGTCCTCATCGGCGTATAGCCAATCGCCCGGGCGAACCCATACGCCCTGGATCTGGACCGCCACATCACGCTGACCTTCGTTGCGCTTTTCTGTCGGCAGCGGCATGAGGCCCAACGCACAGATACCCACCTCGGCGGCCCGCAACTCGGCAGCGTCGCGCACGCAACCGTTGACCACAAGCCCCGCCCAGCCATTGCGCACGGCTGCTGCGGCCAGATTGCCACCTACCAGTGCACGGCGCAGAGAAGCCCCTCCGTCCACCACCAGCACCCTTCCCTGGCCGTCCGATTCGACAGCTGCTTTCACCAGGGTGTTGTCTTCCCAGCACTTCACGGTGACTACCGGTCCACAGAAAGTGCTTCTACCGCCGTAGTGATGAAAACCGGGAGGCAATACCCGGAAAGCGCCGCTGTCATCGGCTTTATGCACATCACACAGATCACAGGTACTGAACGAGACCGGGGTAACCATGGCAACCAACCTTTCTGTTGAGGAGTAGGAACAAGCGTGTCCGGCCCGCAAAGCAGGGCCCCATGCCATTCTTACCCATCGAATTCGCTCAAAACCTCAGCCCAGCGTCTGTTCAAAGGAAAAAGGACGATGCAAAAGGCGGACCGTAAATATGTCAAACAAAAGTCAACCACAACACCGAGGTTGTGCCGAGGAAAGAAGCTTTGCTACAAATCGAGGCAAAAAAAGCCTTTTCTCGCTTGGAAACGGGTTTTTTTCCCAGTAGCATCGGCTGGCCAGTGGGAAAGCAGCTTTTCTCTGGTGAAGATTTGATGTCCAAAAAGGAAAAACCCAACATGGCAACTGCAAAGAAAGCTCCGGCAAAGACAGCCGCCGCCAAGGATGCGGCCCCAGCAAAAAAGCGCACCCCTAACGCCGCCTTCATGAAGGCCCTGACCCCCAGCCCCGCCCTGGCTGCCGTCGTGGGTTCTGCGCCGCTGCCTCGCACGGAGATCATCAGCAAGCTGTGGGTCTACATCAAGGCCAACAACTTGCAAGACGCAGCCAACAAGCGCAACATCAACGCAGACGCCAAGCTCAAGGAACTGTTTGGCAAGCCCCAAGTTTCCATGTTTGAACTGGCTGGCCTGATCGGCAAGCACGTCAGCTAAGAAACTGCGCACTGCGTCAAAAAAGCCGGCATCGCCGGCTTTTTTGTTTCTGGGGGTTTGATCTTTCGGCAAGGCCGCAATCGCCTGCCCCCCTCCCGCACTTTCACACGGCCTTCCTGAAGTAACCGTTTTGTAAAGATGTTGCTGGAAAACATCAATACAAATGAGAATGACCCTCATTCGTTACAATAGTAACCCAGCCGATCCTGCACAGCCACGCCCTCAGCACGCCTGCCAAAGGGGCCAGCCAATGCAACGGGTTCGCTTCTGGTTCAGTCTCTGATTGCCCAGCGCCCCTCCTGCTGGCGCTGACGCGGCGTCAGGGTTACGCCATCTGCATCACCATCACGGAGGCCAACTTGGCAAAGACAAGCGCTATGCGCGGCAGCAGCACGCTGCAAAACACCCCTTCTTCTGCACCTCAATCTGACAAGGTCCTGTTGCCCCTGGGCGCCATGATGCTGGCTGCCTCCATGGGCAGCTGGGCCCAGACGGCCACCACACCTGAAGCCACACTGTCCACCGTGACTGTGAAGGAACAGGCCACACCTCAAGGCAAGGACACGCTGCTGATCAAGCAGACCACCGTCGGCAAGGGCAAGCAGGACATCAAGGACATTCCCCAGTCCGTCACGGTGTTCACCGAAAAGCTGATGAATGACCGCAACCAGGACGACTTCCGTGAAGTGCTGCGCACCACCGCGGGCGTCACCTTCCTGGCAGGCGAAACCGGCGAGGAAGACGTGCGTCTGCGCGGCTTCTCGCTGGGCCAGGCTGGCGACATCTACAACGACGGCATGAAGGACGCCCCCCTGCTGGAGCGCGACACCTTCAACAACGACCGTGTTGAAGTGCTCAAGGGCTCGGCGTCCATGCTGTTTGGCAAGGGCTCGACCGGTGGTGTCGTGAACCAGGTGAGCAAGGCCCCCCTGCTGATCAACCAGCACGAAGCCTCTTACACCTTTGGCACGGGCAAATACAACCGCGTGACCGGCGACTTCAACTTCGTCACCGGCGAAGATGCAGCCTTCCGCCTGAACGCCATGGTTCAGGACTACGCCAACTTCGGTGCCAAGCAAAACAAGAGCGGCATCGCGCCCACTTTTGCCTGGGGCATCGGCACACGCGACGAGTTCTCGATCGGGCTGTACTACCTTCAAACCGAGGGCCGCCCCATCTACAACCACCCATGGCGCCTGTCGGCAGACGGCAAGATCAACACCACGCTGCCAGCACACAATTTCTACGGTCTCAACAGCGACTACAACAACACCGAGTCGAAGTACGTCACCCTGGGGCATATTCACCGCTTCAACGATGGTGGCGAACTCAACACGCGTCTGCGCTGGGGCAACTACAAGCGCGACATGCTGGCCAGCACGATCGGCTTCCAGAACAGCTCCATCACGCTGGACCAGATCAACGACAGCACAGTGCTGACCCGTGGCTCCAAGGGCCGCATTGGTGAAAGCGATGTGCTGCAGGCGCAAAGCGACTACAGCAACACCTTCAACTGGGGTGGCAAGAAGCACGCGCTGCTCGCGGGCGTCGACTACTACGACGACGATGCCAAGCGCAACCAGAACTACGCGAACACGACACCCCGCCCCAACACCATTGTTGGCGCGCCCAACAACGGCGCATCGGTGGTGGATGGCCGTGCACCAGTGCAGTGGAATACCTTCACCTCGCGCAACCTCGGCCTGTATGCACAGGACACGATGTCCCTCACCGACACCCTCAAGCTGGTGGGCGGCCTGCGTTATGACGACTTCAAGGCGTCCTACCGTAACCCCACAGGCAGCATCAGCAACGAAGTGTCGGACAGCCTGGTCAGCCCACGCGTCGGCCTGATCTTCCAGCCCGATGAACTGTCTTCGTACTACGTGTCTTACGGCACTTCGTACAACACGTCTGGCGATACGTACCAGTACGGCATCTCCCTGAGCAACAGCACCAATCGCGCGGCCAACACACCGCCCGAGAAGAGCCGCAACTTCGAAATCGGCACCAAGCTGGAACTGTTTGAACGCCGCGCACTGCTGGGTATCGCAGCCTTCTACAGCGAGAAGTACAACGAGCGCAACACCGACCCTGACACCGCGGCTACGCAAGAGCTGTTGTCCGGCAAGCGCCACGCCACCGGCATGGAATTCAACTTTGCAGGCCGCATCTCGCCCAAGTGGGAAGTGTTCTGGAACCACACCTGGATTCCTGAAGCCAAGATCGATCGCAGCAACCAAGTGCTCGCAGCCAACGGCGGCGGCGCTCAGGTGCAGGGCGACCGTCCAGGCCTCACGCCCAAGCACAGCGGCAGCGTGTGGAGCACTTATGCCATCACCCCCAAGATCCGTGCGGGCGCTGGCATTACCTACCGTGGCAAGCAAAACCCCGAAGGTTCACGCGCTGTGTACGCAAGTGGCTTCAGCGTGGTCGATGCCATGGTCGAGTACGCCATTGACGACAAGACCTCCGTCAAGCTGAACGTGAGCAACCTGTTTGACAAGGTCTATGCAGAATCCCTGTACCGCGGCTTCTACATCCCCGGTGCAGCGCGTTCTGTCCAGCTGACGCTGAAGACCCGCTTCTGATCCATTGCCCAGCCACTTGCACACCATGTTCCTGCACATCCAGAACGTTCT